>NZ_JACAPA010000036.1:0-218569 GCF_013385945.1 Pantoea sp. B9002 | reverse complement strand
ATAGTGGCGAGTCGGGGTTTCATATTCAACGTGAGAAGTGTTGATGGTGATACCACGAGCTTTCTCTTCTGGCGCCTTATCGATCTCATCGAACTTGCTTGCTTTACCGCCGTAGGTTTTAGCCAGTACGGTAGTGATTGCTGCAGTCAGGGTGGTTTTACCGTGGTCGACGTGACCGATGGTGCCCACGTTTACGTGCAGTTTGTTACGCTGAAATTGCTCTTTCGCCATGGCGATAATTCCTTACGTTGTGCCTTCATGAGTCATGAAGGCATCAGTTCACAATTTTTAAACCGTAGCTTATTTGCTACGAGCTTCAATAACGGCCTGAGCGACGTTGTTCGGCGCATCATCGTACTTCAGGAACTCCATGGAGTAAGAAGCACGGCCTTTGGTCAGAGAACGCAGCTGGGTTGCATATCCGAACATTTCAGACAGCGGAACTTCAGCATGGATCTGAACGCCAGTAGCGTTAGATTCCTGTCCTTTGAGCATACCACGACGACGGCTAAGGTCACCGATAACGTCACCGGTGTTCTCTTCCGGAGTCTCTACTTCAACCTTCATGATTGGCTCAAGCAGAACAGGTTGTGCTTTCTTAAAGCCATCTTTAAAGGCTAAAGAAGCAGCCAGTTTAAACGCCAGCTCAGAGGAGTCGACATCATGGTATGAACCGAAGTGCAGACGAACACCCAGATCAACTACCGGATAACCAGCCAGTGGACCTGATTTCAGCTGCTCCTGGAGACCTTTATCAACCGCAGGGATGTATTCAGTTGGAATTACACCGCCCTTGATATCGTTGACAAATTCGTAACCTTTCGGGTTAACGCCCGGCTCCAGTGGGTACATGTCGATAACAACATGACCATACTGACCACGACCACCAGACTGCTTGGCGTGTTTACCTTCGATATCGGTAACTTTCGCGCGAATCGCTTCACGGTAAGCAACCTGAGGTTTACCGACGTTCGCTTCAACGTTGAATTCACGCTTCATGCGGTCAACGATGATGTCGAGGTGCAGCTCACCCATACCCGCGATGATGGTCTGGTTGGTTTCTTCATCAGTCCATACGCGGAATGATGGATCTTCCTTCGCCAGACGACCCAGAGCCAGACCCATTTTTTCCTGGTCAGCTTTGGTTTTCGGCTCAACGGCGATAGAGATTACCGGCTCAGGGAATTCCATACGCTCAAGAATGATGACGTTGTCTGGGTCACACAGGGTGTCACCAGTGGTTACGTCTTTCAGACCGATCGCAGCGGCGATATCGCCCGCACGAACTTCCTTGATCTCTTCACGTTTGTTCGCATGCATCTGAACGATACGGCCCAGACGCTCACGGTTTGACTTAACCGGGTTAAACACGGTGTCACCGGTGTTAACCACACCAGAGTAAACGCGGAAGAAGGTCAGGTTACCAACAAACGGGTCGGTAGCGATTTTGAACGCCAGTGCAGCAAACGGCTCTTTGTCATCGGAATGACGCTCAGCCGGCGTGTCTTTACCGTCGTCCAGCATACCGTTAATCGCGGTAACGTCAGTCGGTGCTGGCAGGTATTCAACTACCGCATCCAGCATCGCCTGAACACCTTTGTTCTTAAATGCAGAACCACAGGTAACCAGGATGATTTCGTTTTTCAGAACGCGCTTACGCAGAGAAGTTTTGATCTCTTCTTCGGTCAGTTCTTCACCGCCGAAGAATTTCTCCATCAGCTCATCAGAACCTTCAGCAGCGGCTTCAACCAGATTTGCACGCCACTCTTCAGCCAGTTCCTGCATATCAGCTGGGATATCTTCGTAAACGAAGGTAACGCCCTGATCGGCATCGTTCCAGTTGATCGCTTTCATTTTCACCAGGTCAACAACACCGGTGAAGCCTTCTTCTGCGCCGATAGCCAGCTGAAGTGGAACTGGGTTTGCACCCAAGCGCGCTTTCATCTGGTCAACAACTTTCAGGAAGTTAGCACCCATGCGGTCCATTTTGTTAACGAACGCGATGCGTGGAACTTTATATTTGTTAGCCTGGCGCCATACGGTTTCAGACTGTGGCTGAACACCACCAACTGCACAGTAAACCATTACTGCGCCATCAAGCACACGCATAGAACGCTCAACTTCGATGGTGAAGTCAACGTGTCCCGGGGTGTCGATGATGTTTACGTGGTGTGGTTCAAACTGCTTAGCCATACCAGACCAGAAACAGGTAGTCGCAGCAGACGTGATGGTAATACCACGTTCCTGCTCCTGCTCCATCCAGTCCATGGTTGCTGCGCCGTCATGAACTTCACCGATTTTGTGGTTTACACCGGTGTAGAACAGAACACGTTCGGTAGTTGTAGTCTTACCGGCGTCGATGTGCGCACTGATACCAATGTTACGGTAGCGCTCAATGGGTGTTTTACGAGCCATTTGATTCCTCTGATTCTTAGACGTTCTAAGTTAAAAAAGCCCAGCAGGTGAGTCACTGGGACGCCCGCTGGGTTAATAACAACTACGTTGCTGTTACCAGCGGTAGTGTGCGAACGCCTTGTTGGCTTCAGCCATGCGGTGAACGTCTTCACGTTTCTTAACTGCAGTACCTTTGTTCTCTGCAGCATCAGAAAGTTCGTTCGCCAGGCGGAGAGCCATAGATTTATCACCGCGTTTACGAGCAGCTTCTACGATCCAACGCATTGCCAGGGCATTACGACGAACCGGACGGACTTCAACTGGAACCTGGTAGGTAGAACCACCAACGCGACGTGACTTAACTTCGACAGTCGGACGTACGTTTTCGAGAGCAACCTCGAACGCTTCCAGGCCATCTTTACCAGCGCGTTGAGCCAGGGTATCAAGCGCGGTATAGACGATAGATTCAGCAGTAGATTTTTTACCATCTACCATCAGGATATTTACAAATTTAGCCAGCAGCTCTGATCCGAACTTAGGATCCGGCAGAATTTTACGCTGACCAATGACGCGACGACGTGGCATGGAAATACTCCGTTGTTAATTCAGGATTGTCCAAAACTCTACGAGTTTAGTTTGACATTTAAGTTAAAACGTTTGGCCTTACTTAACGGAGAACCATTAAGCCTTTGGCTTCTTCACGCCGTACTTGGAGCGTGACTGCTTACGGTCTTTAACACCTGAGCAGTCAAGCGCGCCACGAACGGTGTGGTAACGCACACCTGGCAAGTCTTTAACACGACCGCCACGGATCAGGATCACTGAGTGTTCCTGCAGGTTATGACCTTCACCGCCGATGTAGGAGGTAACTTCAAAACCGTTAGTCAAACGCACACGGCAAACTTTACGCAGTGCTGAGTTTGGTTTTTTAGGGGTAGTGGTGTACACACGAGTACATACACCACGTTTCTGCGGGCAAGCTTCCAGCGCAGGCACGTTGCTCTTTGCAACTTTGCGTACGCGTGGTTTGCGAACCAGCTGGTTAACTGTTGCCATTAAATAGCTCCTGGGATTTAGCTTTTTTGCTTCGTAAACACGTAATAAATCGCCTCGTATTACTACGAGGAGGCAGAATTTTAGGGCTGTGTCAAAAGGGTGTCAAGAAATAACCAGGTTTTCGCTCTTACCAGGCCACTTGTTGTTGATGCTTCGCTGTCATCGCAACGAAACCAGTATAGTCCAAACGTGCTACTTTGGTCGAAATTTGCTCAGCCAGGCCGCGCGCCGCCACATCTTCTTCTAATACCCACAGCGTAGCCGGCGATGCGCTGAGCTTGATCAACATCTGGCTGCCAGCCAAAGCGGCGGTTACGCCATCCTGCAATAAAAGCAGATCGTCGCCTTCCTGCAATAAAAGTAGCAGGCTATCGAGATCGCATTGCCAGGGAGATTGCAGCAGCGTGTAGAGCATGATCAGTTCTCAGAATCGAATAACACGATGATAGGAAGCCAGCTTCTCGCGTAGCGATGTGGCATCCAGCACTTCAGCGGCCAACACACGTTCAGCCGTCAAACATTGCCCGCGCGCCAGCAGCGAATCGGCGCAGACAAAACATTGGTCGATATCGTACAGCGCCAGCACGCCAAAGGTCGCGATGTAGTTACGCGCCAGAATCTGCTCGGGTTGTTGGTCGCGATTGAGCTGCAGCACGCCATCCCCGATAAAGAACAGACCGATATCTTCGCTTAGCGCGCCTGTCGCCAGCACAGCATCCAGCCCTTCCCTGCCGGCGCTGCTGCCGTGCGGTGCCTGAGTGAACAGAAAAGCCACGCGGTTCATCAGAATTGCACCAGACGATCGCAGCTGAGCGCGGCTTCTGCCAGTGCGCCCAAACCGCTGAGTTCAAATCCTGGCTGCAAATTACTGCCCGCCAGTTGCAAGCGAGTGGCTTCCTGCGCGTCGGTTACGCCACGTCGTAATGCAGCCGCCACGCAGATATTCAGCGCGGCGCCACTTTCAGCGCGCAACTGCTGCCATTCACGCACCATATCCACCTCATCGCTGGCCGGCGCGCTCAGCTGGTTGGCGTTCAACACGCCTTCACGATAAAAGAACACGCTCTCCAGCTGATGCCCGGCCTTGATTAGCGCGCGCGCAAACAGCAGCGCGCTGCTGGCGTGTTGCGTGCCGTATGCCGGTCCGGTGACCAGCAAGGTGTAGCGCATTAGCGATCCTGCCCCTGAAAATCACCGCTTTTAAACTGGCGAATGTAGAGGTAAACCGTGTGCTTGGAGATATTGAGGCGATCGGCGACCTGGTTAATCGCATCTTTAATGTCGAAGATGCCCTTCTCATACATATTGAGCACGATCTGGCGATTCTTGGCATTGTTAGAAACGTTACGGTCAGCGCTCACTTCTTCAATCGCGAACTCAAGCGTCTGCATCACCAGATCTTCCACCGAGCTGGCAAAGTTGACGTTGGAATCTACCTGCTGCATTTCCGGCGGCATAAAGGTCGACATAATCTGCGAGAACGGAACGTCGAGGTTCATGTTGATGCACAGCAAGCCAATAACGCGCTGCTGGCGATTACGAATCGCAATAGTGACCGATTTCATCAGCACGCCGCTTTTCGCGCGCGTAAAGTAGGCTCTGGAGACATTGCTGTCGGCGCCATGCATATCGTGCAGCATTCGCAGCGCCAAATCGGTAATCGGCGAACCCACTTTACGCCCGGTATGTTCACCGTTGGCGATACGCACCGCAGAACACTTCAAATCTTCCAGCGAGTGCAGCACGATTTCGCAGTGCGAGCCAATCAGCATCGCCAGGCCATCGACAACGGCTTCATAGGATTTGAGGATATCGTAGTCTGCTTGCTCGAACGGACGTTGCTCCAGTAAATCGAAGTCAGTCAGTTCACCGGGATTGAATGGATTAGACATCGAAGACATTACCCTAAATGGCTGGAGCCTGTCTCGACAGCATTGGGGCAGACTCATATTGTGATAATTGTGCAGGCGCTAGTCTGGCAAATGTGCTGGTCTTTAGCCAGACCTTTACTCTCTTCTCCGCAATAAAAACGCCGCCCGGAGGCGGCGTTATGCAGAAAGTTCAGATTACTGTGCTTTCTGATCGGCAGCGACTGGAGCCTGCGCTTTTTCGTCCGCTTTCGGGGCTGGTTTGATGTCGAGCAGTTCAACATCGAACACCAGCGTGGAGTTAGCCGGAATACCCGGAACGCCATTTTTGCCGTAAGCCAGGTTTGGTGGGATCACCAGCTTGATCTTGCCGCCTTTCTTCACGTGCTTCAGACCTTCGGTCCAGCCCGGAATCACACCGTCCAGACGGAACGACAGCGGCTCACCACGGGTATAAGAGTTATCGAACTCAGTACCGTCGATCAGCGTACCTTTGTAGTTCACAACTACAGTGTCGCTGTCTTTCGGCGCGCTACCGGTACCTTCTTTCTCTACCTGATACAGCAGGCCAGATTCAGTTTTCTTTACGCCTTTTTCTTTAGCGAATTTGTCGGCGTAAGCTGAACCCTTATCGGAGTTCTCTTTCGCGTCTTTTTCCATCTTCGCCTGAGCAGCACCTTTTACGCGGCCTTCAAAGGCCTGCAGGGTTTGCTCGATCTCTTGATCAGAGAGTTTGCTCTTGCCGCCAAAGGCGTCCTGAACACCCGCGATCAGCTGATCTTTATCCAGTTTGATGCCCAGCTTCTCTTGTTCCTTCAGAGAGTTGTCCATGTAGCGACCAAGGGACGCGCCAAGTGCATAAGCTGATTGCTGGTCTTCGTTTTTGAAAGCAGCATTTTTCGGTGCTTGCGGCGCAGCCTGAGCGGCGTCTGCTGGAGCAGCGGCGGTTTCTGCTGCCATTGCCAGCGGTGCATTCAGCGCGAAGGCCATGGTGGTAGCTAACAATGTGACTTTAAACAGTGAATTCATCCTTTCTCCAAAACCGAAGCCTCTAACCTCGGGAATCATTGCGGACTGAGGCCCACACTATAACTTTACGTGGCAGCGGCGAACACTCCCACAATGTAATTACCCGTTCAACCTCCGACCTTTTTTGCTTCAGGAAGTTTCATCAGAGATATAGGCGTTATGCGTCGTTTCAATGCAGCATGGCGCGGAAAGGTAAAATATCAGGTGATTCTGAAGCGAAAGGCCGTAGAATCACGCCCGAAAAAGACTA
Organism: Pantoea sp. B9002; assembly: GCF_013385945.1. Lineage (NCBI taxonomy): Bacteria > Pseudomonadati > Pseudomonadota > Gammaproteobacteria > Enterobacterales > Erwiniaceae > Pantoea > Pantoea sp. B9002. Next base: position 211,972 of record NZ_JACAPA010000036.1, on the reverse strand, counting down.
ACGTGCAGCACCGCAAGATGAGGAAAGACCATGCAACCAACAGAATGGGAACAACGCCTTGAGGCGCTGGAGAGCAAGCTGGCTTTTCAGGAATACACCATCGATCAGCTCAATCAAACGGTGGTTCAGCATGAGCTGGAGATGATCAGACTGCGTGAGCAGGTCCGTCTGTTAATCGATAAAGTGAAAGATAGCGCGCCGTCGATGATTGCCTCACAGTCAGAAGAAACCCCGCCACCGCATTACTAATGTCCAGAATGGCTGCGCCACATCGATGCCGCGTTGCTGCGTCACCGTGAGATGCTCACATACTACAGTATGCTGCGCTCTCCCAATTCCTGGCGCCTTGCCTCAATGTTGCTCGCACATTCTTAAATGCTATACATAAGAAAGGCCACCCGAAGGTGGCCTCGCCAGCGTAACACTGATTAGTGGCTGCAGCCGCAACCGCCAGTGCCACAACCGCCCTGGCCGTGATCGTGACCATGGTCGTGGTCATGATCGTGATGATGACCATCAGCGCCATGCACGTGACCATGCGCCAGCTCTTCTTCGGTCGCTGCGCGAATCGCCACAACTTCCACGTTGAAGTTCAGGTTTTGACCCGCCAGCATGTGGTTACCATCAACCACTACGTGCTCATCTTCAACTTCGGTGATTTCAACCGGTACTGGACCCTGATCGGTTTCTGCCAGGAAGCGCATGCCAACCTGCAGTTCGTCAACGCCCATAAACACGTCTTTTGGTACGCGCTGTACGAGGTTGTCATCGTATTGACCGTAAGCGTCGTTCGCCGGGATATGCACGTCAAACTTATCGCCTACATCATGATTTTCCAGCGCTTTTTCCAGACCAGAAATCAGGGAACCATGACCGTGCAGATAGTCCAACGGTGCACTCACCGGTGACTCGTCAACCAACACACCGTCTTCGGTACGAACCTGATACGCCAGGCTCACCACCAGGTCTTTTGCTACTTTCATGATATCTCCTAACCGTTGAGAACTAAGATCCCGTCCCATTGGTCAATTTTGCGTGCAATAACCAACCAGAAAGGTTCAAGACTGAGGATGCCAACAAATGTGTTGTTGCATACTGCTCAGCGTTAATGGCGCCGATTGTAGCGGAATTCAATCCCGCTGTAAGTTCAAGCTTAAAAAAAGCTGAGCCATTGCGCTACTCAGGATGAAAAATGCCGATCACTTGCTCATTGCTGCGAACCTGATCGCGCACCTGCTTATCAGCTTCACGCATTTGATGACCGCACTCTACGCACTCCACCACATCAACATTGTTCTCACGCCACAACGCCAACGTGTCTTTTTCCTGGCAGTGCGGGCAAACCGCACCGGCAATAAATTGTTTACGCATACTGTTTCCTGCCGTCGTTAGTGAACGGATTAAGTAAGTATAGTTCTACTCGTCATCCCAGCCGTCAAACTGACGTTTCTCGTGCTGCATTTCGCGCTGGAAGATATCTTCCAGCTCGCGCCGCGCCTCACGCACACGCGAAACCTGCGCGCTATCATCTTGGCTTGGCACCAGTTCACGCAGCATACGCATATCCAGACGACGGAAATGTTGCTGCGCGCGCTGCGCCTGATGCGGATGCATGCCCAGCGAGATCAGCGTTTTGCGGCCCAGCTCCAGCGCACTGGAGAAGGTCTCACGCGAGAACAGCGTAACGCCCGCCTGCAACAGTTCGTGTGCCTCAACACGTCCACGCGCGCGCGCCAGGATTTCCAGCTGCGGGAAATGCTGCTGACACAGCTGCACGATGGTCATCGAATCTTCCGGATCGTTACAGGTAATGACGATGGATTGCGCATTCTCCGCGCCCGCCGCACGCAGCAGCTCCAGCTCGGTGGCGTCGCCATAGTAAACCTTATAGCCATATTTACGCATCAGGCTCACCGCAGAGATATCACGCTCCAGCACGGTAATACGCTTGTTGTTCGCCATCAGCAAACGGCCAACAACCTGACCAAAACGACCAAAGCCCACCACAATCACCTGCGGCTGATCGTCCTCAACAAAGTGCTTCTCGGCATTTTCATCGGGTTCATTAAAGCGGCGCGCCAGTAAACGGTCGATGCCGTTCATCAGCAGCGGCGTGGTCATCATCGATAGCGTCACCGTCACCAGCAGCAGCGGCATTTGGTCACCGCTGAACATTTTGGCCGACGACGCCGCCGAGAACAGCACAAAGGCAAACTCACCGCCCTGGCTTAACACACCGGCAAACTGCTGGCGCTCTGAACTGCGCAGGCCATAAATACGGCCCAGCACATACAGCACCAGCGTTTTCACCGTCACCAGAATCAGCACGCCCAGCAAAATTTCAGTGATGTGGGTATAAAGCACGCCGAGATTCAGCGCCATGCCGACCGAGATAAAGAACAAGCCCAGCAGCAAGCCTTTGAACGGTTCGATGGCCACTTCCAGCTCGTGACGATATTCACTTTCCGCCAACAGAATACCGGCGATGAAAGTACCGAGCGCCATCGACAGGCCGAGCGCGTCCATAAACAGCGCCGAACCCAGCACCAGCAGCAGCGAGGCGGCAGTAAACACTTCGCGCACGCCGGATGCGGCAATAAAGCGCAGAATCGGGCGCAGCAGATAACGGCCACCAATCAGCATCCCGCCGAACGCCAGCACTTTCATGCCGACTTTCAACCAGTCAACGTGACCGCTGTCGCCGCCCGCCAGCAGCGGCACCAGCGCCAACGCAGGGATCACCGCCAAATCCTGGAAAAGCAGCACCGAGAAACCGAGCTGCCCCGATTCACTGCGGTTCATGCCTTTATCGCGCATCAGCTGCAGCGCCATCGCCGTGGATGACATCGCCAGTCCAATGCCGCCAATCACCGCCGCCTGCCAGCTAAAGTCGGTCAGCCACAGCAATCCACCGAGAATGGCGGCGGAGATCAGCACCTGAGCGGCACCCACGCCAAATATCGAACGACGCAGCGCCCAGAGTTTCGAGGGATTCAGTTCAAGCCCGATGATGAACATCAGGAACACCACGCCGAGTTCAGAGAAGTGCAGAATCTCCTCAACGTCGCTAATGAACCCCAAACCCCACGGACCAATCGCGATACCGGCCAGCAGATAGCCCAGCACCGCGCCAATGCCGAGACGCGCCGCAATCGGCACAATCAGCACCGCCGCGACCAGATAAATGACGCCCGCCGTCAGTAACGTTTCGCCTTCCATCACACACCTCCCTGCGGCAGCGGTGAAGCCAGCCAGTCGCCGTACGCTCGCGCAAAATTACGCATCACTTCCGGCGTCTGCCGACGCGCCCAGTGAATCACCATCGGCGTCATCCAGTGCATACGACACATCTGCGCCGTCAGCTCAAACGGACGCATGATGTCACTCATCGGATAGCGATTCAGGCCGCTATGGTGATACGCCGCTTCCGGTTCGCCGGTGGTGACTACGCTGCGCCAGTATTTGCCTTCCAGCGCATTGCCATCCGGTCCGCTGGCAAAGCCGCGCGACAGCACACGATCCAGCCACTCCTTCAGGAGCGCCGGGCAGCTGTAGGTATAAAGTGGATGTTGGAATACAACGATTTGATGGTCGCGCAGCAGCTGCTGCTCATAGTGAATATCAATAAAAAAATCCGGATAGTGGGCGTATAAATCGTGCACCGTGACGTGGTCCAGTTCCATAGCCGACTGCAGCAAAACCCGATTAGCAATCGAATCCTGTGATTCCGGATGGGCGTAAAGCAGCAATATTTTGGGTGGCTGCGACATCGTTCCCCTCCAAAGCGTCGTCACGGCACAGGAATTCCGCTACCATGCTCGACGCAACAAATTTTCTCGAATTATGTTGCCGGTAAATTAACATATTCTGACGATACGGCGCTTATGATTGTCTTTTCAGCACTACAAATTCGCCGCGGCACCAATGTGCTGCTGGATAACGCAACAGCCACCATTAACCCAGGCCAGAAAGTTGGCTTAGTGGGCAAAAATGGCTGCGGCAAATCGACGCTGCTGTCATTGCTGAAGGGCGAAATCAGCAGCGATGCAGGTAACGCCACCTTCCCGAGCAACTGGGCGCTGGCGTGGGTCAATCAGGAAACCCCGGCGCTGAGCAAACCCGCGCTGGAGTATGTTATCGACGGCGACCGTGAATATCGTCAGCTTGAATCCGAATTGGCCGACGCCAATGCGCGCAACGATGGCAACGCCATCGCCCTGCTGCACGGCAAGCTGGATGCGATTCAGGCGTGGAGCATACCTGCTCGCGCCTCAAGTTTGTTGCACGGTTTGGGCTTTAGCCAGGAACAATTAATGCGGCCGGTGAGTGATTTCTCCGGTGGCTGGCGCATGCGCCTCAACCTCGCACAGGCGCTGGTGTGCCGTTCCGATCTGCTGCTGCTCGATGAACCAACCAACCACCTCGATCTGGATGCGGTGATCTGGCTTGAACGCTGGCTGAAAAGCTACGAAGGTACGCTGGTACTGATTTCGCACGACCGCGACTTCCTCGATCCGGTGGTTGATAAGATCATCCATATCGAACAGCAAACGATGTTTGAATACACCGGTAACTACAGCTCGTTCGAACGTCAGCGCGGCGCCAAGCTGGCACAACAGCAAGCGCTGTTCCAGAGCCAGCAGGAAAAAGTGGCGCACCTGCAGAAGTATATCGATCGCTTCCGCGCGCAGGCCACCAAAGCGAAGCAGGCACAGAGCCGTATCAAAATGCTGGAGCGCATGGAGCTGATTGCGCCGGCACACGTCGATAACCCGTTCAGCTTCAGTTTCCGCGCACCAGAAAGCTTGCCGAATCCGTTGCTGAAGATGGAACGCGTCACCGCCGGTTATGGCGAACGCATCATTCTCGACGCCATCAAACTCAACCTTGTGCCGGGTTCACGTATTGGGCTGCTGGGCCGTAACGGCGCGGGTAAATCGACGCTGATTAAGCTGCTAGCCGGTGAGCTCGACGCGCTGGATGGCAAAGTTGGCCTGGCGAAAGGCATTAAGCTCGGTTACTTCGCCCAGCATCAGCTGGAATATCTGCGCGCCGATGAATCGCCGTTGCAGCATTTATCACGCATCGCGCCGAAAGTGCTGGAGCAGCAGCTGCGCGACTATCTTGGCGGCTTCGGCTTCCAGGGCGATAAAGTCAGCGAAATCACCGAGCGTTTCTCCGGCGGCGAAAAAGCGCGTCTGGTGCTGGCATTAATTGTCTGGCAGCGCCCGAACCTGTTGCTGCTCGATGAACCAACTAACCACCTCGATCTCGATATGCGTCAGGCGCTGACCGAAGCGCTAATTGATTTCGAAGGCGCGCTGGTGGTGGTCTCACACGATCGTCATCTGCTGCGCGCCACCACCGACGATCTCTATCTGGTGCACGACGGCAAAGTCGATGTGTTTGAGGGCGATCTGGAAGATTACCAGCAGTGGCTGAGCGATCTGCAAAAGCAGCAAGCACAACAGGATGCCGCGCCGAAGCAGGATAACGGCAACAGCGCGCAATCGCGCAAAGACCAGAAACGCCGCGACGCCGAACTGCGTGCACAAACGCAGCCGCTGCGTAAAGAGATCGAGAAGCTTGAGAAGCAGATGGCGAAGTGGCAGAGCCAGCTCAGCGATGCGGAAGCCCAGTTGGCCGACAGCGCGATTTACGATCAGAGCCGCAAAGCCGATTTGAACGTGGCGCTGCAGCGTCAGGCCGAGAGTAAAGCCGCGCTGGAAGAGGTTGAAATGGCGTGGCTGGATGCGCAGGAACAGCTGGAGCAGATGCTGGCGGGTTGAGTGTGCACGCTGTCCCCCATCCCGGCCTTCCCCCGTAAACGGGGGAAGGAGACGCTGCCACATGCAGCTTCATCACTGACATGTGGCAGCATCTTCCTCCCCCATTTATGGGGGAGGACCGAGGAGGGGGAATGCGAGCACCATCCAACTTAAAACGGCTTATCCCCCAACACCGTCGCGCGATGCATCACCCGCCGCGCCGGATAATAATCCGCATTGGCATAATGCTGCGTCACGCGGTTATCCCAGATCGCCACATCATTCTCCTGCCAGCGCCAGCGCACCTGGAACTCCGGTTTAGCACTATGCCAAAACAGGAAGTTTAGAATCGCATCGCTCTCTTTTTCGCTCAAGCCCAGCAAACGCGTGGTAAAACCTTCGTTCACAAACAGCGCCTTGCGTCCGCTGACCGGATGGGTACGAATCACCGGATGCTGCACCGGCGGGTTCTTTGCCACCGCTTGCTGCCAGCGCTGATGCTCTTCCTCGGTTTTACGGTATTTGTACTCCTGGAACGACTTCTTAAAATCGTGCTCCGCCTGCAGCCCATTCAACAGCGTCTTAAACGGCTCAGACAGCGCTTCATAGGCCGCAATGCCGGTTGACCACAAGGTATCACCGCCGCTCTCTGGCAGCAGTTTGGAAGCCAGAATCGCAATCGCCGGCGGCGTTTGAATAAAGGTGACATCGGTGTGCCAGTTGTCGTTATCCGGCGGATTATCCTGATGCGTATCCAGCACGATGATCTCTTCCACGCCTTCCGCATGCGGATAGACCGGATGGATATGCAGATCGCCAAAGCGAATCGCCAGCGCGCGCTGCTGTTCCGGGGTAATCACCTGATTGCGCAGGAACAGCACCTGATGGCGCAGCAGGCCATGATAGAGCTGTTCAAACTGGGCATCACTCAGCGGACGGCTGAGATCGACATCGCTAACCTGCGCCCCGATATTCGGGCCCAGAGCGGTAAAAGAAAGTCGTTCGTTCATTGCTGTTCTCCATTCCAGGGCGTCAGTCGGCGCTGCAAGGCGCGCAGACCCAGTTCTAAGCCAAAAGCAATCAGGGCGATCACCGCGATACCGGCCAGCACTACGTCGGTGGCGAGGAACTCACCGGCCGACTGCACCATAAAGCCGAGTCCACGCGTAGCGGCAATCAGTTCCGCCGCCACCAGCGTTGACCAACCTACGCCGAGACCGATGCGCAAGCCGGTGAGAATCTCCGGCAGCGCGCCAGGCAGAATCACGTAGCGCAGCAACTGCCAGCGCGATGCGCCAAGCGCCTGCGCCGCGCGAATCCGTACCTGCTGGGCATTCTTCACACCCGCCAGCGTCGATAAGGTCACCGGCGCGAAAATCGCCAGATAAATCAGTAAAATCTTCGAGGTTTCACCGATGCCAAACCAAATCACCATCAGCGGCAAATAGGCCAGCGGCGGCACCGGGCGATAGAGTTCGATCAGCGGATCAAGCAGGCCGCGAATAGCCGGGCTTAGGCCCATGGCGATGCCGACCGGAATCCCAATCAGCGCGGCAAAGAACAGCGCCACCAGCATACGCGCCAGGCTGGCACCCAGATGCTGCCATAACGTGGCATCCATAAAGCCTTGCGGGCTGGCAATCAAGATCAGCTTCTGCAGTACCACTTGCGGCGGCGGTAAAAACAACGGCGCCACTAAGCCGAGCGCGGTTATCGCCCACCACAACAGCAGCAATAAGCCCACGCTGAGCAGGCTGAGTGAGAACTGGCGCGAGAACGGCCAGCGCAGTCCGCGACGACGCGTTTGGGTTTTCTCATCAATCACCGCACTCATATAAACGCCTCACGCTGGGAAAACACCTGATTCAGTACATATTCACGACGTTCGATAAACGCCGGATCGGATTTGATGCTGCGGCACGGTTCCCCGGCGGCGAAGCGTTGCCCGAAGTCGAGTTTCAAACGTTCCACGACGCGGCCCGGTCCCGGCGACAGCAGCACCAGTTCGCTGGCGAGGAACACCGCTTCTTCGATGTCGTGGGTGATCAGCAGAATCTGCTTGCCGGTATCACGCCACAGCGTTAGCAGCAGGGTTTGCATCTGTTCGCGGGTAAAGGCGTCCAGCGCGCCAAACGGCTCATCTAACAGCAGCAACTGAGGATCAGCCGCCAGCGCACGCGCAATGCCCACGCGCTGACGTTGACCCCCAGAGAGCTGCCAGATAAAACGCTTCTCTGCACCTTCCAGTCCTACTTTGCGGATCAAACGGCGTGCAATGGTATGGCGCTCCGCCTTCGCCATTCCCGCCAGTTGCAAACCGAACGAAACGTTATCGATCACGTTGCGCCACGGCAGTAATCCTTCATTTTGAAACACCACGCCGCGTTCAGCGCCCGGTCCTTCCACCTTTTTGCCATCCAGCGTAATGCTGCCGGATTCCAGCGGCAGAAAGCCGGCGATGAGGTTCAGTAGCGTGGTTTTGCCACAGCCGGATGGGCCCAGCACCACCAGCAGGTCGCGTTGATCCAGTTGCAGATTAATGTCCTGCAGCGCGGGTTGTCCGGCGTAACGTGCATTTAAGTTGGTGATGTTGAGCATGCGGCCTCCGATTATTTGGCTAAGGGTGCAACGAAGCGCGTGGTGACGAAGCTGCTGTAATCGCTATCCGCTTCTGGCACTTTGCCCTGCTCTTTCAGGAAGCCGGCAGTATCGACAATCGCCTTGTTCACCGGCTTGCCGAGCTGTTCCACCTGCTGCTGCGCGGTGAGGTACGTATTGCCTTTCACCAGCACCGGCACATCAGCTTCGGGTACACCGCTCAGGCGCGCCAGCTTGCTCAGGTTGTCTGACTGCTTCAGCCATTGATCCGGGTTAGCAATGTAAGCTTGCTGCGCTTCAACGGCGCTGCGGGCAAAGGCGGTGACGATTTCTGGATGCTGCTGTGCGAAGTCTTTACGCACCACCCACACATCGAGCGTTGGCGCGCCCCACTTGCCAACCTGCGAAGAGTCCGTCAGCACGTTGCCATCTTTCTCCAGCTCATTGACGGCCGGAGACCAGACGTAAGCACCGTCGATGTCACCGCGTTTCCAGGCAGCAATAATCGCCGGTGGCTGCAGGTTGACTAAGGTCACTTGCGAAGGCTTGATGCCCCAATGCTTGAGGGCGGCGAGGAAGCTGTAGTGCGTAGTCGAGATGAACGGCACGGCGATGCGCTTGCCAATCAGGTCTTTAGGATCTTTGATGGTTTTCTTCACCACCAGCGCTTCGGAGTTACCGAGCTGAGAGGCCAGCAGAAAAGCTTCAATCGGCAGCTTTTGCGTGGCGGCGACCGCCAGCGGGCTGGAACCGATATTACCAATCTGCACGTCGCCCGACGCCAGTGCACGCAACACGCTGGCTCCGCTATCAAATTTGCGCCAGTCGACGGTGGCACCGCTCTCTTTGGCGAAGGTGTTATCCGCCTGCGCCACTTTGGCCGGTTCAGCCGACGTCTGATACGCCACGGTAACGTTGACCGCTTGCGCCTGGAACGCCATCAGGGCCAGAGCCGCTGTGACCGCCGTTATTGTTTTTTTCATTGCCATCATCATTCACCCCAATGTGTTTTTGTCAGGGCAGTTTCTCCAGCAACAGTAATTTCATAAAGGAATTAAAAATTATCCCTAATGACGATCCGTTCTTAGATCAACATCGGGCAAGGCTATGCAAAAAGTGCAAATGGAAAGAAAAGGGAAAGCGGTAAATATGTCACACGCTCACATAGCAGCTGTGATATTGATAGAGATCTCATTTTTCACTCTTTACTAACGGTCCTGAATCCATGTCGATTGAGAAAGTCGCGCACCTGGCTGGCGTGTCAAAAGCCACCGTTTCACGGGTTTTGAACCAGAATCCCGGCGTGCGCCCGGATACGCGTGCCAAAGTGCTGGCGGCCATCGACATCTGCGACTATCAGCCCAACTTACTGGCGCGTCAGTTGCGCACCTCGCAAAGCCATATGTTGTTAGTGCTGATTCCCGACATCACCAATCCGTTCTGCTCACGCGTGGTTCAGGGCATTGAAGCCGAAGCGGAAGCGCAGGGTTACCACATTCTGTTGTGTAACTCGGGATCGCAGCTGCGGCGCGAAGCGGCCTACATTGCGCTGCTTACTGGCAAAGTGGTCGACGGCGTGATCACTATGGATGCCGCCAGCAGCCTGCATGAGCTGAAAGAACTGATTGGCGATGCGCCCTGGGTGCAGTGCGCGGAATACGATCCATCGATCGCTGCCTCAAGCGTGGCGATTGATAATAAAGAAGCAGCTTTCGAAACCGTGCGTTATCTGGCGAGCAAAGGCCGACGCCGTATTGCGCTGGTGAACTGTGATATGCGCTACCTCTATTCGCATAAGCGCGAAGAGGGATATCGCGCGGCGCTGGAGCAGCTGGAACTCAACTGGGGCGGCGTGGCCTACGCCGAGAATGTCACCTGCGAGTCGGGCAGTGCGGCCTTGCGCGAACTGCTGACGCAGCCGGAACGGCCGGATGCGGTGTTTGCGGTATCGGATGTGCTGGCGGTCGGCGTCATACACGCGGCGCTGGAAGCGGGTTTGCGCGTGCCGGAAGATTTAGCGGTGGTGGGATTTGATGGCATCAACTTTACCAGCAGCCTGAATCCACCGCTGACCACGATTGAGCAGCCGATGAATCGTATGGGGGCGCGCAGCGTACAACTGTTGCTGCAACGCATCCGCCAGCCAAACTCGTCGGTGGTACATGAAGTGTTGCCGTGGAAGCGCGTTGAACGTGCTTCCAGTTAACTCAGCGCCAAATCAGCAATACGCACGCCGCGGTGAGCAAGCCCATCGCCAGATTGAAAATTTTCCACGCGCGTGGGCTGCGCAGCAGACGTCCAATCAGCGAGCCAAAGCCCATCCAGATCACCCCGGAAACCACGTTCACCATGAACATGCCGATGCTGATCGCCACCACCGAATGCAGATATTCGCTGCCCGCCAGGCTGAAGCTGGCCACCGCGCCGAGCGCCATCAGCCAGGCTTTCGGGTTGATCAGCTGCAGCAAGCCGCCTTGCCAGAACGGCATCTGCTTCACCGTGACATCGTCGGTTTCCAGTTTTTCATACTCGGCGCTGGCGATTTTCCATGCCAGCCACAGCAGGTAAAGGCTACCGGCAATCTTCAGGATGAGATGCAGCGAGGGATAAAGCAGGATGAGACCGCCGATACCAAATGCCACCATCAGCAACATGACTTGCATACCAATCATGATACCAATGAGCAGCGGAATGGTGCGCAGGAAGCCAAAATTAGCACCCGAGGCGGTAAGTAACATATTATTGGGCCCGGGCGTGATGGCCGCGACCCAGAGAAAACCTAACATTGATAAAAAAAGACTCAGTTCCATGTATATTCGGGTGCTCCTCACCCAGTAAAGCGAACAACCCATCGAAGCTATCAGCGACTTATGCATCAGACAAGCCTTTACCCAAGCTATTTTGATCGCCCCAGCGGCGAGCGCTTTAAACCACTGCGCGGATTCAGTAACGCGCATCTGCAAACGCTGCTGCCGCGTATTCTGCGTCGCCGCGTTACGTTACGTCCGCACTGGCAGCGTCTTGACCTGCCGGACGGCGATTTTGTCGATTTAGCGTGGAGTGAAGATCCGGCGCAGGCGCGTCATAAACCGCGCATGGTGATGTTTCACGGCCTGGAAGGCAGCTTTCGTAGCCCGTATGCGCACGGCCTGATGCAGGCGTGTCAGGCACGCGGCTGGCTGGCGGTGGTGATGCACTTTCGCGGCTGCAGCGGCGAGCCTAATCGCTTAAAGCGCATCTATCACTCCGGTGAAACCGAAGACGCCACCTACTTCCTTAACTGGCTGCAACGCGAATGGGGCAGCGTGCCCACCGCCGCCGTCGGCGTTTCGCTGGGCGGCAACATGCTCGCTTGCCTGCTGGGTCAGCAAGGTCACGATGTACCGATTGATGCCGGCATCGCCATCTCAGCGCCGCTGGCGCTTGAGCCGTGCAGCGGCAAGCTGGATGTCGGCTTTTCGCGCTTCTATCAGCACTATTTACTGACGCAGCTGAAAAAGAACGCCACGCGCAAACTGCGCGCCTGGCCCGGCACGCTGCCGGTCGATCTCAGCCAGTTACGTGCTTTCCGCCGCTTACGCGAGTTTGATGATGCGATAACCGCACGTGCGCACGGTTTTATTGACGCCAACGACTATTATCAACGTGCCAGCGCGATGCCGCTGCTGACCGGCGTGCGTAAACCGCTGCTGATCATCCATGCGCAAGACGATCCCTTTATGACCGACGCCGTGATCCCGCAACCTGACCAGCTGTCAGCCTCAATCCAATATCAGCTGACGCAGCAAGGCGGCCACGTCGGTTTCGTTGGCGGCACCTTGCTTAAACCGAAAATGTGGCTGGAACAGCGCGTGCCCGACTGGCTCTCAACCTATCTGGATGTGTAATTGTGATTATTCCCTGGCAAGAACTCGAAGCGGACACGCTGGAAAACCTGATTGAAACCTTCGTGTTACGCGAAGGCACCGATTACGGCGAGCAGGAACGCAGTTTGCTGCAAAAAGTCGCCGACGTGCGCCGCCAGCTGGAGCGCGGCGACGTGGTGCTGGTGTGGTCGGAACTGCATGAATCGATCAATATTATGCCAAAGGGTGAATTCCGCGGCTGATGCGCCCCGCGGCAATTCGTGGTAACAATGCTCATCGCCGGACTTCACAGGGAGCTCTGTTATGTCAGCCAGGCATCCAATTATTGCCGTCACCGGTTCCAGCGGCGCCGGAACCACCACCACCAGCCTCGCCTTCCGTAAGATTTTCCAACAGTTGAATCTGCATGCGGCGGAACTCGAAGGCGACAGTTTCCATCGGTTTACGCGTCCGGAAATGGACATGGCGATCCGCAAGGCGCGCGATCTCGGTCGTCACATCAGCTACTTCGGCCCGGAAGCCAACGACTTCGGCCTGCTGGAGCAGACGTTCAAACATTATGGCCAAACCGGCCTCGGCGAATCGCGCAAATATCTGCATACCTACGACGAAGCGGTGCCGTGGAATCAGGTGCCGGGCACTTTCACGCCGTGGCAGCCGCTGCCGGAAAACACCGATGTGCTGTTCTATGAAGGCTTGCACGGCGGCGTGGTTACCCAGCAGCAAAATGTGGCGGAGCATGTCGATCTGCTGGTTGGCGTGGTACCGATTGTTAACCTTGAGTGGATTCAGAAGCTGGTGCGTGACACCGGCGAGCGCGGCCATTCACGCGAAGCGGTGATGGATTCGGTGGTACGTTCGATGGAGGATTACATTAACTTCATCACGCCACAGTTCTCGCGCACCCACATTAACTTCCAGCGCGTGCCGACCGTTGATACCTCAAACCCGTTTGCCGCACGCGAAATTCCGTCGCTCGACGAAAGCTTCGTGGTGATTCATTTCCGTGGTCTGGAAGGCATCGCGTTCCCCTATCTGCTGGCGATGATTCAGGGATCGTTTATTTCGCACATCAATACGCTGGTGGTGCCGGGCGGCAAAATGGGATTGGCGATGGAGCTGATTATGCTGCCGCTGGTGCAGCGACTGATTGAAGGAAAGCGGATTGAATAGGTTTGGTGCGGGCTGTGAAAAGGGAGGCATGAATGCCTCCCCTACGACCGATTACAACTCGACAACCTCATAACTGTGGGTAATTTCCACACCTTTACCCAGCATGATCGCCACCGAGCAATATTTTTCCGCTGACAGATCAACCGCGCGCGCAACCGCTTTATCGCTCAATGCTTTACCGCTAACGATAAAATGCAGGTTGATGTGGGTGAAAATGCGTGGCGCTTCTTCACGGCGTTCTGAAGTAAGTTTCACTTCGCAATCGGCCACATCGCTGCGCCCTTTTTGCAGGATTGACACCACGTCAATGGCGCTACAGCCGCCCGCGGCCATCAGCACCATCTCCATTGGACTTGGCGCTTTATCACCGGAATTACCGTCCATTAATACCTGATGGCCGGATGAGGATTCTCCGAGAAAGGTAAGACCTTCCACCCATTTCACTCGTGCCTGCATTATTCTTTCTCCTGAAGCGGCGGTTTTGCCGCCAGAGTACGCTTTCACCTGACAAACAGCAATCCAGAGTAATCCCCCTTCTGCTGAAGCGAGACAACACAAGACAGCTCGCAAAAGCTGTGCTACAAACAGTGCTGAAAATATTTTCGTCATCACAGACGAAGGCCGGAAGAATCAAAAGCGTAGCTTAAGAGTCCACCCGGAATAATTTTTCCTTTACTGGAAACGCTCGACGATTAAACCGCCTGACAGGGAAAAATGCCCCCTGTATTTTGGGCACGATTACAACAGAGGATAATAGCGAATGGTTCTCGGCAAACCGCAAACAGACCCTACACTCGAATGGTTCCTGTCCCATTGCCATATTCACAAATATCCATCCAAAAGCACGCTCATCCATCAGGGTGAGAAAGCGGAAACGCTGTACTACATCGTAAAAGGTTCCGTAGCGGTACTGATTAAAGATGAAGAAGGCAAAGAGATGATTCTCTCCTACCTCAATCAGGGAGATTTCATCGGCGAACTCGGTCTTTTCGAAGAAGGCCAGGAACGTAGTGCTTGGGTGCGTGCGAAGTCTGCCTGCGAAGTGGCTGAAATTTCATACAAAAAATTCCGTCAGCTGATTCAGGTAAACCCGGATATTTTAATGCGACTTTCGTCGCAAATGGCGCGTCGTCTGCAAGTGACATCTGAGAAAGTGGGCAACCTTGCCTTCCTCGATGTCACCGGACGCATTGCGCAAACGCTGCTAAATCTGGCCAAACAGCCAGATGCGATGACTCACCCAGACGGGATGCAAATCAAAATCACCCGTCAGGAGATTGGTCAGATCGTGGGCTGCTCACGCGAAACCGTGGGTCGTATCCTGAAAATGCTGGAAGATCAGAACCTGATCTCCGCACACGGTAAAACCATCGTCGTTTACGGCACCCGCTAATTTCTTCTCACCCACGGCGTGATGGCAACATCGCGCCGTTTCTATTTGCGATGAGCTGATGTGGCGCCGAATCATCTATCATCCCGAAGTTAACTATGCGCTGCGGCAAACGCTGGTGCTGTGCCTGCCTGTGGCTCTCGGCTGGCTGTTTGGCGATCTGCAAAAAGGTCTGCTGTTCTCGTTAGTGCCTGCCTGCTGCAACATGGCGGGACTGGATACGCCGCACAAACGCTTCTTCAAACGCCTGATTGTGGGTGGTTCGCTGTTTGCCACCGGCAGTTTCCTGATGCAGATCCTCACCGCTTACCAGATTCCGCTGCCGCTGATTTTGCTGGCGCTGCCGCTGCTGATTGGCGTAACCGGCGAAATCGGCCCGCTGCACGCGCGCCTGCTGCCCGCCACACTCATCGCCGCCATCTTTACGCTCAGCTTAGTGGGACGTATGCCGATGTGGGTGCCGCCGCTGCTCTACATTGGCGGCACGCTGTGGTACGGCTTGTTCAACTGGTTCTGGTTCTGGCTGTGGAAAGAGCAGCCGATGCGCGAATCGCTCAGCCTGCTGTTCCGCGAGCTGGCCGATTATTGCGATGCCAAATACACCTTACTGACGCAGCTGACCGATCCGGAGAAAGCGCTGCCGCCGCTGCTGGCGCGCCAGCAAAAGGCGGTCGATCTCATCACCACCTGTTACCAGCAAATGCACATGCTGTCGGCGAGCCGCGATAACAGCCACAAACGCCTGACGCGCGCTTTCCAGGTGGCGCTGGATTTACAGGAACACATCTCGGTGAGTTTGCATCAGCCCGAAGAGGTGCAGAAGCTGGTTGAGGAGAGCCACGCCGAAGCGGTGATTCGCTGGAACGCGAAAATCATCTCGGCGCGGCTGCGCGTGCTGGCGGACGCGATTCTCTACCATCAGCTGCCGGATCGTTTTCACATGGAGAAACAGCTCGGCGCGCTGGAGAAAATTGCGCGCCAGCATCCGGATAATCCGGTCGGCAACTTCTGCCTGTATCACTTCAGCCGCATCGCCCGCGTATTGCGTACGCAGAAGCCGCTCTATACGCGTGACCTGATGGCCGATCGCCAGCGCCGCTTACCGCTATTACCGGCGCTGCGCAGTTATCTGTCGTTCAAATCCACCGCGTTACGCACCGCGGCACGCTTCGCCGTAATGCTGATGTTTGGCAGCTCGCTGGCGCTGTTCTTCAACATTCCCAAACCTTACTGGATTCTGATGACCATCATGTTCGTCAGCCAGAACGGTTACAGCGCCACGCGCGTGCGTATTCAGCACCGTGCGCTGGGCACTTTCGCCGGATTGCTGATCGCCGCCGCGTCGCTGCAGCTGGCGGTGCCGGAATCGATCACGCTGCTGTTTATGCTGGGGATCACGCTGGCGAGTTATCTGATCACGCGGAAATATTACGGCTGGTCGATGATTGGCTTCACCGTCACTGCGGTGTATTCGCTGCAATTGCTGTCGCTTAACGGCGCACAATTTCTGCTGCCGCGCATGATGGATACTTTGATGGGCTGTTTAATTGCCTTTGCCGGAATGATTTGGCTGTGGCCGCAGTGGCAAAGCGGGCTGCTGCGTAAGAACGCGCACGATGCGCTGGAAGCCTATCAGGAAGCGCTGCGACTGCTGCTGGGGCCGGAACAGTCGCCAGAGAAACTGGCTTATCAGCGCATGAAGGTTAATCAGGCGCACAACGCGCTGTTCAACTCATTGAACCAGGCATCGAGCGAGCCGGGCTTTAACCTGCAATATCTGAAAGATATGCGCATGTGGGTCACGCACAGTCAGTTCATCGTCGAGCATATTAACGCCATGACGATTCTGGCGCGCGAGCACACCATGCTGACATCGAAGCTGGCAGAACGTTATCTGCAATCCTGTGAAATCGCGCTGCAGCGTTGTCAGCAGCGGCTGGCGTATGACGGGCCAGGTAACGACAGCAATATTCTGGAAGCGCCGGAGAATCTCAATGAAGGGCCGGTAACGATTGTCGAACAGCATGTGAAGCGGATTTTGCAGCACCTTAGCGTAATGCACACCATCTCTTCGCTGGCGTGGAGCCAGCGACCGCATCATGGCCGCTGGCTCAAGGTGTTACGTCCGAAAGCGGATTAAGCGGCCAGCACCTTTTCAATCGCACTGGCGAAACGTGTCATGCCTTCGGCGATATCGGTCGGTTCAATCACCAGAGACGGCACAAAACGGATCACGTCGGTTCCGGCGGTGAGAATCATCAGCCCTTCCGCGGCGGAAGCGTTGAGGATGTCACGCGCTTTGCTGGCGAACTGCGGCTTCAGCGCGGCACCAATCAGCAGACCTTTGCCGCGAATCTCGCTGAAGATAGCGAATTTGCTGTCGATGGCTTGCAGCGCTTCAACAAACTGCTGACGACGCGCTTCGACGCCTTCCAGCACTTCTGTCGTGTTGATGATATCCAGCGCGGTTTCAGCGATGGCACACGCCAGCGGATTACCACCGTAAGTGGTGCCGTGTACGCCCGGCGCCATTACTGAGGCGATTTCGTTGGTGGTCAACATCGCACTCACCGGGAAACCGCCGCCCAGCGCTTTAGCGGTGGTGAGAATATCGGGCTTGATACCGTAATGTTCGTAGCTAAAGAGTTTGCCGCTACGTCCCATACCGCTCTGCACTTCGTCCAGCACCAGCAGCGCATGGTGTTCATCACAGAGCGCGCGCAGGCCTTGCATAAATTCTGGCGTAGCCGGCACAACGCCGCCTTCGCCCTGAATCGGCTCGACCACGATGGCGCAGGTATGGTCGTCAATCACCGCTTTGACCGCGTCGAGATCGTTGAACGGCACATGCACGATATCCGCTGGTTTTGGACCGAAGCCATCAGAATATTTCGGCTGACCGCCAACCGACACGGTGAACAGCGTGCGACCGTGGAAGGCGTTATGGAAGGCGATGATCTTGCTTTTGAACGGGCTGTGTTTTTTGCAGGCGTAATAACGCGCCAGCTTGAATGCCGCTTCGTTGGCTTCCGCGCCGGAGTTACCAAAAAACACGCGGTCGGCAAAGGTCGCGGCAATCAGTTTACTCGCCAGACGCAGCGCCGGTTCGTTGGTGAACACGTTGCTGGTGTGCCACAGCGTTTCGCCCTGCGTTTTCAGCGTTTCCACCAGCGCCGGATGACAATGGCCCAATGCAGTCACCGCGATACCGCCAGAGAAATCGATATACTCTTTGCCCTGCTGATCCCACACTCGGCTGCCTTTGCCTTTTACCGGCACAAACTGCGCAGGTGCATAAACAGGCAAAATTACGTTATCGAACGTTTCCCGGGTTACCGCTAGTTTTTCCGCTGCCATTGACGACCTCATCGGGTTATTTGTTGAGCTGATGTGAAATTATAATCACAAAATATGCATAAAAAATCACACGAAGGCAAACATAAGTTACGCGTTGAGGAAATTAGCCAGCAGCTGATGCCCTTGCTCACTGAGGATGCTTTCCGGATGGAACTGCACGCCTTCCAGCGGCAAGCTGCGATGGCGGAAACCCATGATCTCATCCGGCTGGCCGTCGCGCAGGCTCCACGCGGTGACTTCAAACTCAGCGGGCAGCGTATCGCGCGCCACAATCAATGAGTGATAGCGGGTCACGGTAAGCGGATTATTCAGGTCACGAAACACACCTTGATTAGTGTGCTGGATCAGCGAGGTTTTGCCATGCATCACCTGGCGCGCGCGTACCACCTGCGCACCATAAGCTTGCGCAATCGCCTGATGTCCAAGGCAAACGCCGAGGATCGGCACGCGTCCGGCGAAATGGCGAATAGCCGCGAGCGAGATGCCGGATTGATCCGGCGTACACGGGCCCGGCGAAATCACCAGATGCGTCAGCGGCAGCGCGGCTATCTCATCCAGCGTAATGGCGTCGTTGCGCACCACGCGCACCTCCGCGCCCAGCTCGCAGAAATATTGGTAGAGATTCCAGGTGAAGGAGTCGTAGTTATCGATTAACAGCAGCATAGTAGGTCGTAGCAGTGTGTCATTGCGGGCAACCGGCGCAAGAAAGGTCGCAAAAAAGCCATGTTAACATCTTCAATCTTAATACCCGCTAGCTGACGAAAAAGATTCTGATTACTCTCGCACTCAGTGCTATATTTTGGAGAGTGACTATGTCAGTTACAACGCGAGTATTCAAAACCAAATGGTTCAGTAAGCAAGCCCGTCGGCATCTCATTGGCGATAAGGAGCTTTGTCGGGCAATTGCAGCAGTAAAACTGGGTTATGTCGATGATTTGGGGGGTGGCGTATTTAAAAAGCGTCTGCAGCAAAATCGCGATCGCGCCATCATTCTGGCCAAAGGGGGTAAAAACTGGATTTATACCTTCTTATTCGCCAAGCAGGATCAGAGTGACCTGAGTGAAAGCGAACTTGAGGGCTTTCATGAGCTGGCAAAACAATACTCGCTTATTTCAAATGAGGCTCTGAATCGGCTACTCGCCGTTCGGGAATTGGTGGAGATGTGTCATGACCATAACGCGTAAATTTAAAAGTCCGGCCTTGGAAGCCATTCACAGCGCCGCATCCGGTTTGTTTGAAGCCGATGCCATCAGCAAACAGAGCATGCGTGACTTTGATGAACGTTGCCTGAGCGATGTCACCGCGCTCGATGCGCAGGCGATTAAGAACCTGCGCGAGAATTTGAATGTTAGCCAGCCGGTTTTTGCCCGCTATCTCAACACCAGTGTGTCAACCGTGCAGAAGTGGGAAACCGGCGCTAAACGCCCCGGCGGAATCTCTCTAAAGCTGTTGTGCGTGGTGCAAAAACACGGGCTTGAAGTATTACTGTAAAATCTTTGCCGGGCTCACCACTTTCGCAAACTGCGCGATAAGCGGAGCCAGATCGCCCGCGACGCCAGCCGAGATCGCAGCGCGCCACGCATCGCGTTCGAGTGTTTCCCACGAAAGCTGATAACCGGCATGCAGTGCTAGCTGCTCGAAGAAGATGCGCTGCGCGCGGCCGTTGCCGGCGCGGAACGGATGCAGCACGAAGATCTCACAGTAGTAATGCGCGATACGCGCCACGAACGCTTCCTGCTCAAGGTCAGCCAGGCCGCGCTCTTCCTCCAGCGCCTGCATCAGCGTGTTGCCCTCTTTCTCGATATATTCGCAATGACAATAGGGCGTTTCATCGCGCCAGATATCGATGGTGCGCAATTCTCCCGCCCAGCTGTAGAGATCCTGAAACAGCGTGCGATGAATGTGGCACAGACGTGGCAAACCGATGCTGCGCTGGCCAAGTTCTAACGTCGCCAGGCGCGCGGTGCTGAAAGCCAGTTCCGCTTTGCGCAGCTGGGCTTCATCATGAATATCAAGGCGATTCTTCAGCACGCTGTCGTTATGCCACAGATAGGGATCGCGTACCGCTAAGCTGTTATCCGCCATATTGCCTCCTCAGTGACGCCAGTCGTTCTTCGGCGTGTTCGGCATCGATTAGCGGCTCACTGGACGTGTAACCGGCCAGGCGGCAGCTGGCTTGATAGCTCGCAGCACGGCGCTGCTGCCACAAGGTGGCTTTCTGTTTCTCGGTGAGTTTGCTGGTCATAGCGCCTCCGGCAAGCAATGAGCCCTAAGTATAAGCAGCAATTTTTTGCTTTGCCGGAGTGCAAATGACGCGCCATGCGAAAATGGCGCGTTTAAGAATTAAGGCAGGACTTTGGCGGAGAGGATAACAATAGGTTTTGACGGCACATTTTGGTACGGTCCCACGTCTTTAGTCGGGACCTGCGCAATCTTGTCGATCACATCCTGGCCTTTCACAACTTTACCAAACACCGCATAGCCGAAATCACGCTGACCGTGATCGAGGAACGCGTTATCGGCCACGTTGAGGAAGAACTGGCTGGTGGCGCTGTCTTTATCTGCGGTACGCGCCATCGAAATGGTGCCGCGCAGATTACGCAAGCCGTTGTCGGCTTCGTTTTTGATCGGCGCTACCGTTTGCTTCTGCTGCATGTCGGTAGTGAAACCGCCGCCCTGAATCATAAAGCCAGGAATAACGCGGTGGAAAATGGTGTTGTTGTAGAAACCATTGTTGACGTAATCAACGAAGTTTTTCACCGAAACCGGGGCTTTCTGGTTGTTCAGTTCGAGTTCAATATTGCCCGCAGAGGTGGTGAGCAGCACATGTGGATCGCCTTTTGCGGCAAGCGCGGCAGACGATACGGAAGAGAGCGCTAACAGGGCAACCGCCGCTGTCAAAGTACGTTTAAGCATGAAAGATTCCTTACCATGGAGAGCTAGCTCAAAAACGAGATTGATTGTAAAGAGCATGTGATCCAAGAGCCAGCGTTTTACCGATATTTACGCGGATGTTGCTATTGTCATACTTTTGCCGCCACGCAATCATTTGCGTGATGAAAATCACACTACTGGTGAAATAGTTCCCGCTTGTTTCACTCGTTGTTTATTAAGATCACAGTTGCATTTACAATTCATGACACTTTTTGCCAACTTCGGCGCTTAACAGGTTCAGAACATGACAAACCGTAATCGCATTGGCCTTACCTGGATTAGCTATTTCTCCTATGCGCTCACCGGCGCACTGGTGATCGTTACCGGTATGGTGCTGGACAATATCGCGCAGTATTTCCAGCGCCCTATTTCAGAAATGAGCAACACCTTCACATTCCTTAATGCGGGCATTTTGGTGTCGGTGTTCCTGAACGCCTGGCTGATGGTGATTGTGCCGTTGAAGCGCCAGCTGATCTTTGGCTTTGTGCTGATGATCCTCGCCGTTGCGGGACTGATGACCAGCCACGATCTCACCGTCTTCTCGCTGTGCATGTTCATCCTTGGCGTCGTCAGCGGCATCACGATGTCGATCGGTACCTTCCTGATCACCCATCTGTACGATGGCCGTCAGCGCGGCGCACGTCTGCTGTTTACCGATTCGTTCTTCAGCATGGCGGGCACCATCTTCCCGATCATCGCCGGTATCCTGCTGGCGCGCGCGCTGCCGTGGTATTGGGTTTACGCCTGCATCGGCATCATTTATGTCGCCATCTTTGTGCTGACGCTGTTCATTGAGTTCCCGGTGCTGAAAAGCGAAGCGGCTAAGCCAGGCGTTGAGAAAGAGAAATGGGGCATCGGCGTGCTGTTCCTGTCGATTGCGGCACTCTGCTACATCCTCGGCCAGCTCGGCTTCATCTCGTGGGTGCCGGAATACGCCACCAAATCGATGGGCATGGATATCGCCGCTGCCGGTCAGCTGGTGGGTAACTTCTGGACCGCGTACATGGTCGGCATGTGGGTGTTCAGCTTCGTGCTGCGCTTCTTCGATCTGCAGCGCATCCTGATGGTGCTGGCCGCGCTGGCAACCGGTTTGATGTACTGGTTCGTCACCTCTAAAGACGCCAGCATGCTGCACTGGATCATCATGACGCTGGGCTTCAGCTCAAGCGCGATTTACACCACCATCATCACGCTGGGATCGCTGCAAACCAAGGTCTCTTCACCAAAGCTGGTGAACTTCATCCTGACCTGCGGCACCGTCGGCACCATGCTGACGTTCGTGGTAACCGGCCCAATCGTGGCGCAAGGTGGCGCACATGCAGCGCTCTCAACTGCTAACGGTTTGTACGCGGTGGTGTTTGTGATGTGTGTTCTGCTCGGCTTTGTGACCAAACATCGTCAGCACGGCCACGTCACCCACTAAATTTAACGGGCGGACCTCGGTCCGCCCTGCTCTTCAGCGTTTGAACGTCACCGCTTCTTTTTCTGCTAAATAGATCTCGCTACTGGCGGGCTGCGTCGCGGCCACTAACACACCTTTGCGCAGCGAATAACGCACCGGCACCTGACGCCGCACCGCATCAAATCCACTCTCCGCCGGCAGAATAATCAGGCTGGCATCATTACCTGCGCTTATGCCGTAATTCGTCAGCTGCATCGTTTTGGCGCTGTTGGTGGTAATCAGCTGCAATCCATTATCAATCTGCTCGTAGCCCATCAGCTGACAGACATGCAATCCCATGTGCAGCACCTGCAGCATGCTGGCGGTGCCGAGCGGATACCAGGGATCGAACACATCATCGTGGCCAAAGCAGACGTTGATATTCGCTTCCAGCAGCTCTTTCACCCGCGTGATGCCGCGACGTTTCGGATAGCTATCAAAGCGCCCTTGCAGATGGATATTCACCAGCGGATTAGCGACAAAGTTGATTTTTGAGAGCTTAAGCAGACGGAACAGCCGCGACGTGTAGGCATTGTTGTAGGAGTGCATCGCCGTGGTGTGGCTGGCGGTGACGCGCTCGCCGTTGCCATCGCGATGCGCCAGCGCCGCCACGGTTTCCACAAAGCGCGACTGCTCATCGTCGATCTCGTCGCAGTGCACATCCACCAGCCGATCGTAGCGATTAGCCAGCGCAAAGGTTTTATGCAGCGACTCCACGCCGTATTCGCGGGTGAATTCGTAGTGCGGAATCGCGCCCACCACATCCGCGCCCATGCGCAGCGCCTCTTCCAGCAACGCTTCGCCGTTGGGATAAGAGAGAATGCCTTCCTGCGGAAACGCCACAATCTGGATGTCGATCCACGGCGCCATTTCCGCTTTCACTTCCAGCATCGCTTTTAACGCGGTCAGCGTGGGATCGGAGACATCGACGTGAGTTCGCACATGCTGAATACCGTTGGCGATTTGCCACTTCAGGGTTTGCTGCGCACGCTGTTTCACATCGTCATGGCTCAGCAGCGCTTTGCGCTCCGCCCAGCGTTCGATGCCTTCAAACAGCGTGCCGGATTGGTTCCAGGCGGGTTCGCCAGCGGTTTGCGTGGTATCAAGGTGAATATGCGGCTCGATAAACGGCGCGCTGGCCAGTCCTCCCTGCGCATCCAGCGCGTCAGGCTGGGCTGCAGTTTGCGGCGGCTGCGGGCGAATCTGCGCAATCTTGCCGTTGTCGATTTCGATCTGCCACAAGCCTTGCTGGCCCGCTAAGCGCAGGTTGTTGATCCACTTCAGTGACGGGTTTGCCATGCCGTACTCCTGTAAAACACAAAACCTAAAGCTAGCATGAAAACCAATGTCACCGTGGGCACATTCCGTAGCGGCGCAATTTATTGCGCGATGAATCGCGCCGCTACGGAATGTGCGGCGAAGAAAAAGATTGGGTAATTATCAACCAAATAAGCCACTTAACTAATTCGTTCAAAATCAGTTACATACCTCAAAATAGGTATATAAGGGCGCGCTTGATGTACATCAATAAGCGCCAAAAGCGCCGCGTTAAGGTAGGCGCAGATACCGCAATTTTTGAGGCAAGCATGAGCAAGCACAGTGTCGTTATTATTGGCAACGGCATGGTCGGCCACCGCTTTATAGAAGAACTTATCGACAAAGATCCATCCAGTCAGTTTGCGATAACCGTTTTCTGTGAAGAACCCCGCGTCGCCTATGACCGCGTCCACCTTTCCGCCTATTTTTCCCATCACACCGCCGAAGAACTCTCGCTGGTTCGCGAAGGGTATTACGAAAAGCATCAGGTAAAGCTGCTGCTCGGCGAGCGCGCCATCACCATCAACCGCGACGAAAAACTGATTCACTCGAATACCGGTCGCGCGGTGCATTACGACACGCTGATTTTCGCCACCGGCTCTTATCCGTGGATTCCGCCGATCAAAGGCGCGGAAGGCAGCGATTGCTATGTCTATCGCACCATTGAAGATCTCAACGCCATTGAAGCCTGTTCACGCCGCAGCAAACGCGGCGCGGTGATTGGCGGCGGCCTGTTAGGGCTGGAAGCGGCAGGCGCGCTGAAAAACCTCGGCGTCGAAACCCACGTCATTGAGTTCGCGCCGGTGCTGATGGCGGAACAGCTCGATCCTCAGGGCGGCGAGCAGCTGCGCCGTAAGATCGAGCAGATGTGCGTGCGCGTTCACACCGGCAAAAACACCCAGCAGATCGTCCATCACGCGCAAGGCGGTAAAACGCTGGAGTTTGCTGACGGCAGCGCGCTGGATGTCGATTTCATCGTCTTCTCCACCGGCATTCGCCCGCAGGACAAGCTAGCCAAACAGTGCGGCCTGCAGCTGGGCGCGCGCGGCGGTATCGCCATTGACGATCATTGCCAGACCAGCGATGCGGACATCTTCGCCATTGGTGAGTGTGCCGCCTGGCAGAACCGTATTTATGGCTTAGTCGCGCCGGGCTACAAAATGGCGCAGGTCGCCAGCGACCGGCTGGTTGGCCGCGATAACGCGTTTGCCGGAGCGGACATGAGCGCCAAGCTGAAACTGCTGGGCGTTGATGTCGGTGGCATTGGTGATGCGCATGGCCGCACGCCGGGCGCGCGCAGCTTCGTGTGGCTCGACGAGCAGAAAAATATCTATAAGCGCCTGATCGTCAGCGAAGATAACCGCACGCTGCTGGGCGCGGTGCTGGTCGGTGACACCAGCGATTACGGCAATCTGCTGCAGCTGGCGCTGAATAACATCGCGCTACCGGAAAATCCAGCCTTGCTGATCCTGCCTGCGGGCAGCGGCGAGAAACCGGTGATGGGCGCTGATGCGCTGCCGGACAGCGCGCAAATCTGCTCCTGCTTCGACGTCAGCAAAGGCGATATCGTCAAAGCGGTGCAAGGCGGTTGCCACACCGTCGCGGCGCTGAAAACCGAAACCCGCGCCGGAACCGGCTGCGGCGGCTGTATTCCGTTGATTACTCAGGTGCTGAACGCTGAACTGAGCCGTCAGGGCATCGAAGTGGACAATCATTTGTGTGCGCACTTCCCCTATTCGCGTCAGGAGCTATATCACCTGATTCGCGTGGAAGAGATCAAATCGTTCGACGCGCTGCTGGCGAAATATGGTCAGGGCTACGGCTGCGAAGTGTGTAAACCGACGGTCGGTTCACTGCTGGCTTCCTGCTGGAACGAATATGTGCTGAAGCCACAGCTCGCACCGCTGCAGGACAGCAACGATCTGTTCCTCGGCAATATTCAGAAAGATGGCACTTACTCGGTAATCCCGCGCTCGGCCGGTGGCGAAATCACGCCGGAAGGATTGATGGCGATTGGTGCCGTGGCGCGGCAATACAATCTCTACACCAAAATCACCGGCTCGCAGCGTATTGGCCTGTTTGGCGCGCAGCGTGACGATCTGCCGGCTATCTGGACACAGCTGATTGATGCCGGTTTCGAAACCGGACAAGCGTATGCCAAAGCGCTGCGTATGGCGAAAACCTGCGTCGGCAGCGTCTGGTGCCGCTTTGGCGTAGGCGACAGCCTCGGCTTCGGCATTGAGCTGGAGAATCGCTACAAAGGCATTCGCACCCCACACAAGATGAAGTTTGGCGTCTCCGGCTGCACGCGCGAATGCGCCGAAGCGCAGGGCAAAGACGTCGGCGTCATCGCCACCGAGAAAGGCTGGAACCTGTATGTGTGCGGCAACGGCGGCATGAAGCCACGTCACGCCGATTTGCTGGCTGCCGATCTCGATCGCGATACGCTGCTGCACTATCTCGACCGCTTCATGATGTTCTACATCCGCACCGGCGATCGCCTGCAGCGCACCTCGCTGTGGCTGGAAAGCATGGACGGCGGCATCGATTACCTGCGCAGCGTGATTATCGATGACAAACTCGGTCTGAATACGCAGCTGGAAACGGAGCTGGCGCGTCTGCGCGCGGCAGTGGAATGTGAATGGACCGCGACGGTGCAGGATCCGCAACAGCAGCGCCACTTCAGCACTTTCATCAACAGCGATCGCCGCGATCCGCTGGTACAGCACATCAACCAACGCGATCAGCATCGTCCGGCGCAACCCGCCGAGCGCATTGCGGTCACTCTGATTGAGGAGATCGACGCATGAGCCAGTGGCATTCGGTGTGTGAACTCAGCCAAATTCTGCCTGCGACCGGCGTATGCGCGCTGATCAAAGGCCAGCAGATTGCCCTCTTCCGTCCGCACGACGATGAGCAACTCTACGCCTTAAGCAATATCGATCCTTTCGCCCAGGCCAGCGTGTTGTCACGCGGTCTGATTGCGGAGCACCAGCAGGCGCTGTGGGTGGCAAGTCCACTGAAAAAACAGCGCTTCCGCCTGAGCGATGGCTTGTGTCTGGAAGACGAAGCGCGCTCGGTGGCCAGCTATCCGGTGCGCGTTCGCGATGGCAAGGTTGAGATCTGCGCCTGACAGCATTCCTTCACTTTATGAGACGTCACTATGTTTACTGACACCCTGAATAAATGCGCCGCCAACGCGGCGCGCATTGTGCGTACCGCGCAGCACAGCCCGCTGGCCTTCTGGATCAGCTCGGCGATGGCGGGCGCTTACGTTGGCCTGGCGATTATCCTGATTTTCACGCTCGGCAATCTGGTCGATCCGGCTTATCGTCCGCTGCTGATGGGCGCGACTTTTGGTATCGCCTTAACGCTGGTGATCATCGCCGGTTCCGAGCTGTTCACCGGCCACACCATGTTCCTGACCATCGGCGTCAAAGCCGGCAGCATCAAGCAAGGCCAGATGTGGTGCGTGCTGCCGCAAACCTGGCTGGGCAATCTTGTCGGTTCGGTATTGGTCGCGCTGATTTATTACTATGCGGCAGGTCCGCTGCTGCCGAATGCCGGATCGCTGCTGCACAGCGCGGCGCTGGCGAAAACCACGCAGACAGCCATGGCGCTGTTCTTTAAAGGCGCGCTCTGTAACTGGCTGGTCTGTCTGGCGATTTGGATGGCGGTGCGTACCGAAGGAACGGCGAAGTTCATCGCCATATGGTGGTGTTTGCTGGCGTTCATCGCTTCCGGCTACGAACACTCGATTGCCAACATGACGGTCTTTGCGCTGTCGTGGTTTGGTCAGCATAATGCGGACTTCACTCTAAGCGGCATCGGCCACAACTTGCTGTGGGTGACGCTGGGCAATATGTTCTCCGGCATGGTGCTGATGGGCCTCGGTTACTGGTACGCCACACCTCAGGCGCAGCGCCCGCAGGCCGAAGCGCAAGCCGCGCCGCTCAAAACGGCATAACACTTTTTCAGCCCGCCTTGCGCGGGCTTTTTTCAGGATGAGCTATGGACTACTTTCCGCTGTTTTGCCGCCTGCAAGGCAAGCGCTGTTTGCTGGTGGGCGGTGGCGATGTGGCAGAACGCAAAGCGCGTTTGCTGCTGGACGCCGGTGCCGATTTACAGGTTGGCGCGCTGGATTTCTCCCCCGCTTTTCAGCAGTGGGCACAACAGGGAAAGTTGACCTTACTACCCGGCGCGTTTGACGAGCGCTGGCTTGAGGATTGTTGGCTGGTGATTGCCGCCACCGATGATGATGCGGTTAATCAGCAGGTTGGCGATGCGGCTGAGCTGCGTCGCATCTTCTGCAATCTGGTGGATGCGCCGCAGGAAGCCAGCGCGATTATGCCGTCGATTGTCGATCGTTCGCCGCTGATGATCGCCGTGTCGTCTGGTGGCCGCGCGCCGGTGCTGGCGCGTTTGCTGCGTGAAAAACTCGAAGCGATGCTGCCACAACATCTTGGTGAGTTAGCGTCACTGGCCGGATCGTTGCGCAATCGCGTGAAGCGTAGCTTTAACAGCATGGCGCAGCGGCGCGCCTTCTGGGAGCGCTTCTTCGTGAGCGATCGTCTGGCGCAAACCCTGGCGAATGGCGATCGGCCACGCGCCGAGCACATCGTCGAGACCTTGTTCGATGCGCCGCTGTCGCAGCAAGGCGAAGTGGTGCTGGTGGGCGCCGGGCCTGGCGATGCGGGGCTACTGACGCTGAAAGGTTTGCAGCACATCCAGCAGGCCGATGTGGTGGTGTATGACCGCCTGGTCTCCGAGCCGATTCTCAATTTGGTCCGCCGCGATGCGGAGCGCATCTTTGTCGGCAAACAAGCCGGTAATCACTGCGTACCGCAATCGCAGATCAACCAGGTTTTACTTGAGCAGGCGCAGAGCGGCAAGCGCGTGGTGCGACTAAAAGGCGGCGATCCCTTTATCTTCGGCCGCGGTGGTGAAGAGCTGGAACTGCTGGCACAGCACAACATCCCGTTTAGCGTGGTACCGGGCATCACCGCCGCATCGGGCTGCTCCGCCTACAGCGGCATTCCGCTGACGCATCGCGATCACGCGCAGAGCGTGCGTTTCGTCACCGGCCATTTGCAGCAGCATGGCGAAATCGAGTGGCGCAAGCTGGCGGCCGAACAGCAAACGCTGGTGTTCTATATGGGGCTGGCGCAGGCGCCGGAAATCCAGCAGCAGCTGTTGCAACACGGCATGGATGCCGCGATGCCGGTGGCGATCGTGCAGAACGGCACCACGCCGCAGCAGCGTGTCGAGACCGCAACGCTGGCGGAGCTGGCCACGCTGGCGCAGCAGTTTGCCAGTCCGGCGCTGATTATTGTTGGTCGCGTAGTGGAACTGCGTTCACAGTTACGCTGGTTCTGACATTCAAACTAGAGTGTCAGCCACCCATAGATTTAAGTAAAATTAAGGTGTTACTCATTTTCTGACGGCGCGCATTCTCAAGCTCTAATTGCGCGCTGTGAAAAATATCAACCGATTCGTAAAGAGAATAGATATCTCCATATCCGGCTCGATAGCGAAAATCAATTTTCTCCATCTGTTGCTTGCTACGCACAACTTCAGCGGAAAACGATTGTGAAATCTTATCAGCAACATCTACTTCACTAATTGAATCTTTAATATCCATCAAAGCTTGAGCCACAGTATTTTTATATTCTATCACCGCTAAAGATTTTTGCTTATCCGCCAGTTTTAGGTTGCTATAGTTTTTGGGTAAACTAAATATTGGTATAACCATCGACGGTGTCAACGTCCAGTTATTGGTCAGGTTACCCAGAATATTGTCAAAAGATGAGGAAGTGTGTGTGGCATTGGCAAACAGGTTAAAAACAGGAAGAAGAGATGCCCGCGCCGCGCCGATGGTGCCATTAGCCGCAGTGATATTCATCTCGGCCTGGATAACATCTGGCCGGTTAAAGATCACTTTTGATGATATACTCTGATTGACAAGCGGTATTCGATAATCTCCAGATTCTGTTTTCCAATTAATCGCATTTATCTGTATAGGGTACATCCCAGAAAGATATTCAATTTTATTTATGCGCGTACTAATCTCTTTTTCAAGTGTCAAAGAATAGGATTCGTCATTAGCTTTACCACGTGAGAATTTAGCGATTGAGACAGGATCAATTCGGCCTAAACTGTCAATCTCTTTGAGGGTTGTTTCAATTTCATTTAAGCGAGAGAGTTTAGCACTCATTAAATGCCAGCTTTTAATCAGCGATTTTAATTCATACCAATTTCGGCTCAACTCTGAAATCAAGGTCAAACGTATGGCTGCAACAGCACTTTCGGATGCTTTTCTCTGATCATTCAGGGACATTATCTCATTAAATTTCCTTCCCCAAATATCAACTTCATATGAATTAAGTGACAGACTGCTTTGGTACGATTTACTTTTTTGCTGTACAGCGCTGCCATCGAAGGGTGAGATCTGTCTCGTCATGCTTATATTCTTGCTCGCACCAAATGCAACTGCGGGAATATAATCCAAAGTAGCGCTGTTAGTTTGCAGAATTGAAGATTGAACTTTGATCATCCCTTGCTGCAAATCGTAGTTGTTAATCAGTGCATTATGAATAATATTCGTTAAAATCGGATCATGGGCGAGTATATCGACTAATGAAGATGTGCTACCGGTATTTCCTGATTTCAATAGCATATTTTCATCTATCACACTTTTTGGTTTTTCATATTTTGGGGTGAAAATACATCCGCTCAATGATAATGCAATGGTAGTCATCATGATAATTTTGAGCATAAAATCATTCTCCTGACGGGCAATATTTTTTTTCGAGCTGTGCGTAGTGGGCTATTTGATTAGTATGTTTTGTGGATATCTGGCTCCAGGGGAAATGGAAATAACTATCCAGGTTACTAATAAAGTGCCATTGTGCTGGCCATGTTCTCAGGAAGAACTCGAGATGCGCAACCATTAAGCGGCTCATCTCAGTTGTATTTTCTAAGCTGTGTTTTTGGGAAAATTGAGTAATGAAAAATTGATCTTCATATGAATAGTGGCAACAAACAAAATTGGCATGAGAGCGATATTTAGAAGCTAAACGTAAAATCCCCGTCGTCATCCAGCCTTTTCTTCCCAGGAAAGAAACGGGCTCCACATTACCATTATAAATACCGCCTATATAACAAGAGAGATCATAAAAGATAGCGATAACACAATGGGGATCTTTAAAGTGCTTACTTAGTTTGAGTAGTGCACCTGGGGCATGAATGTGCATAAATGTGACATTAACACCTTCATAAGCAATTTTGTCATACATTGCCTGAGATGCAGCATCAATTTCCTGATAGATAGGAACAATGAACTTATAATTTTTCCATCGATATTGTCTTATCGCTGTCAGGATTGAGATCCAGTAATCCCCGGTATGGGTAAAAAACAACAAATTACTTAATTCTTCCTCTTTCTCAAAAACCTCATGACTTTTTCTTTCAACCAAAGATGACATATTCTCCCATGGGAATCTATCCATATATTGTCTAATAACCTCTGTAAGCAATTTATTTCTCAAAAAATCAGAGCTTAATAGCTTAACCTCAGGTTTTATAATTTTTGATGACAGTTCTTCTGCGGTACTCACAAAATAAAATGAATTAAGTTTTCTTTTGAAAACAATAATGAATAAATTAATTAACTTAATTGCTATCGCATAGGTTTTATCATGACGCATTAACCACGCGATGAATACAGCAAAATAGGTAGCACTTCGTACCTTAATGTTACTGGTTATAAACAACCATAACCAAACTATTTTCTTCATTATTCCACCTTGCCTAAAAACAACTTATTTTGAAATGAAGAAATAAGATATTCATCATGAGTAACAATAATACAAATCATTGGTAACTCACTGATCAGTTTTATTATTTCTGCAGCTGATTTTCTATCCAAATGAGAAGTGGGCTCATCCATCAATATTACATGCGGCTTTCTGTACAAAGCTCTTGCCAACATAACGCGCTGATGCTGCCCCGATGATAGCCTTGCACCATTAATACCAAGCCTTGTATTGAGGCCAGCTGAAAGACTTTTTATTACCCCTTTAAGATCCGCTGACTCAATGCAACTATCAAGAAGTTGCATATCTATGTTATTACTTTCATATATAATATTCTCAGTAACACTTCCTGATATAATCTTGTCATCTGGAGATACAATAGCAATCTGGTCCTGGTATTGTTTGAGTCCAAAACGCTGCAATTCAATACCGTTAATAAGAACAGATCCTTCAGATGACCTGAGCAGTCCTGAAAGTAAGTTTAAGATCGTCGTTTTTCCACATCCGGAAGGGCCAGTAATGACGAGTTTCTGTCCTTGCGAGACGGAAAAATTGACATCGGAAACAATATACTTATCAAGATTAGAATAGCCAAAACTAACATTGGAAAGAGCGATATTATTAACTCTCTCATGAGATTTAGAGGCTAAAAGTTTAAAACTCTCTTTAGAATCCTCTTCGTTAGGATTAATATCCATCAATCTTTTAACTTCAACTGAACATATTCTAATATTTACATGGTTCTCTACTGCAGATTGTATATTACCAATCATATAATCTTTATAGAATACGAATGTCATCAATTGTCCAACCGTAGTGTCTCCCTTTAAGACGCTCCAGGATCCGTAGCCGATAATCACCATGGTCTGAAAATGCGATACAGTACTTAGTGATAACTGAATTAGAGCATTGATTTTTTCAATTGATGAACGGCTAGATTCAAGGTCTGCATGCTCGCTGAACCAGTCATTTATTTTTTTGTGTTCAGAACGATTAATTTTAATAGGAACTATGTTATCAAGAGATTCTAACAGCTTATTATCACGGCGAATCTCAGAATCTAATGCCGAGTATTGATGCGACATAATTTTCGGCACCAGTAATACTCTAGCAAAGACCATCACTCCGGTGATTGCTACAGTGATGAGCGCTAACTCAAAACTTATAAGGAAAAGTAGCATCATGAAAACAGCAGCAAAGAAAATTTCGACAGCAATATCTATCCAACCATGTGTATAGATAACATGGAAAACATCAATAGACTTTATTTTTCTTAGAATATCAGATGGCATGCGCTTATTAAAGTATTTCAAATCCATCTTGAATAGCTTTTGAATAGAATTCACACCCTCCATCTGAGAAATCACTCGTCTCAGACGTTGTGAAATGACAATTTTCAAATAGCTACTTATGGTTTGAATAATATATACAAACGAAAATATGTAAATCAGTAAAAAGAGAAAATCCTCATCATTCTTAGGTAGAACTTCGTCCAATACTAAAGAAAGAAATTTTGGCACTGCTATATTAGTCAATTGTATAATAATCGCAAAGACTAATAACGGAAGAAGGTAGCTCGCATAGCGACTTAGTCCCTTGCGGAATGAGCTTAAACTGTAAAAATCAGTGTTTTCTCTCTTTTTTTTGTCTTTTTTATTTTGGGTGGAAAATTCAGATGACGGTGTAATCTCCAGGGCAAAACCGGAAAAAAACATCATCATTTCTTGATGTGAAAATGTTCTGGAACCTACCGCAGGATCCATGACTTCAATGCCATTTTTATTCACTTTCTTCA
The DNA here is from genome assembly GCF_013385945.1 of Pantoea sp. B9002. Classification (NCBI taxonomy): domain Bacteria; kingdom Pseudomonadati; phylum Pseudomonadota; class Gammaproteobacteria; order Enterobacterales; family Erwiniaceae; genus Pantoea; species Pantoea sp. B9002. Next base: position 178,519 of record NZ_JACAPA010000036.1, on the reverse strand, counting down.
ATACTACAAAATGACAATTATTCCATAGCAGTATCGCTGGCCTGGATAACTCATGTAATGCTTCAGATGAAACTTTCACACCTTTAGCGATCATTTTGTAATCAGAACAAATTCGCATTAAATGATGAAATGAAAGTCCATCCTGATTAACATCATATTCATCGCGAAGTTGCTCTAACCTAACGCCATTACCAAATAGGTTAGTTATATAGCTTAAACACGCCAAACCACATTCAGAAGCTTCATCCTGAATAATATCTTTTTCTCTTATTTTAATCATTTCTCAAGAATATCCGGGTTTCTTTTAAACGTTTTAACCACAGGTAAGAATAGCCATTCTAAAAGGGTTAAAGGCGGCTGCCTTAAGGAAGTTGTCAGTGTCATGCCATCTTTTAATGCAAACAATGGAATACGTCCACGTCCTTCGCTAAGATTTACCTTAACGCGGAAAAGTGATTCTTTTTGATCAAGACTAAGTTTTATTGGGGTATCTGAAACATTTGTAACACGAGCACTTAGTGTGCCATAATTTTCATATGGGAAAGTATCAATACGGATAAAAAGCTCTTCATCTTTATCAAGCAAACCTATTTGCTGAGTTGTAAGATACAAAATAGCAAAAGACTGAGTGTTACTCTCACCTTTTAATATTACAGATGGCATGGCACCATCTATATAATCGCCTTGCCTGATGCCAATATCGTGCACAATAGAATCGGCTGGAGCCGTAACAATATAATCTTGTTGCAATGCAATATTGTTCATTTCATTTTCGTTATCGCTAATACGTTTTTCAAGAACACTTCTACTCTGAATAATTTCCCTTTCAATTCTATGAAAACTCAACTCTTTTTCTTCTCGTTCTTTTTCCAAAGCATTTTTTTCAATATCGACTTTCTTTATTGCTAATTCGTTGTCGACATCATTCTGCTTTGTGTTCTCTAGCTCAGCTTTAGTTATTGCCTTGCTTTTAATTAACCTGTTATAGTCAGCAAGTTGTGACTTGTAAATTTCTCTCTTTTTTGAATAATCGCTTTTTATTAAATCTATTTTCTCTATCGCCTCTCTATAATTCTTAGCATAGTTAACTTTCCTGACATTTATTTCAATTAGTTCTTTATGTAGGTTATTCTTTTCCTCAAGGAGAGTCTCTTTAATTTTCCCAAGGCGAGTAGCGGTCTCATCATAAATACTTTCATTTGTATTTTTGTTATTCGAATCTTGCCAAAGCAAAGAAACCCGGAGCAATTTATCTCCTTTTTTTACTGTGTCACCTTCCTTTACATAGACCTCCACTACATTTCCAGGTTTATTTGGTGAAACGCGATAATAAGCCCCCTCTCTAATTACTCCTTGAACTATCTCCTGCTTGCCGTATCGACCTTGCATGAGCAAAACAATCGTTACCAATGTGACAAGTGTTAGAACCCAGGCATAAACTCTAAAGCTCAATGGAGATTTCTGAACACACTCAGTGAGCTTAATGTTCATTCACTAATTCCATAATTTTCATAAAAAAATTCACAGGTCATGGCAAATATAATTCATTGCAGCAATATAAAATGAATTTAAAGAGTTGCCAGCCAAGCTAGCAACTCTCATTAAATTCTCAATCTGTTAAATCAAGACTTACTAGCGGCGCTACCACCTACTGCGCCGACGACTGCGCCGGAAACGGCACCCGTAACAGCCCCGACAGGTCCGCCGCCAAAGCCGCCAAACGCTGCACCAACACCTGCACCAATTAATGCTCCAAGAACAGGTTTGCTGATACCACCGCGAATCTGCTGGCACTGTTCCATGGTCATTGCTTGTTTAGTCATTTTAAATCTCCATTAAAATCAATCAGAATTTTTTTATAAACATTAATTTAAAATCCATTCTCTTTAAAAAACATATTTATAAAAATAAAGTAGAAAAGTAATAAGTTACCAATACTCTCCTAATCAATATAATTGAATAATCAGATGGAAATGATAAATGAGAGCACTCTCAAATACTGTGCCATGAATGACTTTATTAAAATAAATGTATTAAAATAACTTATTTTTCGATAATGAGTGAACAGCCTTCTATACTGTATTAAAATATTTCTCTGTTTCCGTATGTGGGCTGACTTTCGAAAATTAAGGAATTTCCATGCGCGTTGCTTCATTGGTTTGTGCGTTGTTATTGCCGTTGAGCGCGGTTGCTACCGCCTCACACGTTACCTGGTCGAACGTGGTGGGTGAATGGCAAGTGGTGGCGGTAACGCCTAAGAAGGAAGTTGGTCAGCTGTATATCAAGAATGACCCGCAGTTTATGGGTGCGCGCGTGGCGTTTAAGCCGAATGCAATCACCTGGACGCGCGGCACCGCCGAGCGCAGCATCAATCCTTCCGTCGATAACTGCAAAGGGAAACCGCGCCTCAGCGCCGCTAATGGTTCAGGGCAGGATCGGGATTTCACCTTCCGTTACGGTTTTAACGTCAGCTGCGGTGATCAGGCTTGGGGACCGGCGCCAGGCGCAGTGCTGAGCGTGCTGGCCGATGGCAATGCCCGCTTGTTCTGGGATGGCGCTGAACTGGCGTTACATCGCATCAAATAAAAACGGCGGGTCACAAGGACCCGCCGCTACGTTTAGTGTGCTGGCTGCTTATGGCTGCACGACGAAACCAACCGCTTCGTAGACTTTCTTCAGCGTAACCTGCGCATAAGCGCGGGCTTTGGTTGCGCCATCACGCATCACCTGGTTCAGGAACGCTTCGTCATTACGGAACTGATGATAACGCGCCTGCAACTCGGTCAGCATGCCAGAAACCGCGTCTGCCACTTCGCCTTTCAGATGGCCGTACATTTTGCCTTCAAAATGTTGCTCCAGCTCAGGAATGCTTTTCCCCGTCACACCCGAGAGAATATCCAGCAGGTTTGAAACCCCGGCTTTCTCTTTGATGTCATAGCGCACCACTGGCGGCTCGGCGGAATCGGTCACCGCGCGCTTGATCTTCTTCACCACCGCTTTGGTGTCTTCCAGCAGACCAATCACGTTGTTGCGGTTGTCATCTGACTTGGACATTTTCTTGGTCGGCTCAAGCAGCGACATCACGCGTGCGCCCGATTTCGGAATGAACGGCTCAGGCACCTTGAACACATCACCATACAGCGCATTGAAACGATGCGCGATATCGCGGCTCAGCTCCAGATGCTGCTTCTGATCTTCGCCCACTGGCACCTGATTGGTTTGATACAGCAAAATATCCGCCGCCATCAGCACCGGATAATCGAACAGGCCAGCAGTGATGTTTTCTGAATAACGCGCTGATTTATCTTTGAACTGCGTCATGCGGCTCAGCTCACCAAATTGGGTGTAACAGTTCAGCACCCAACTCAGCTGCGCATGTTCTGGCACGTGCGACTGAACAAAGATGGTGCTCTTCGCCGGGTCGATGCCGCAGGCAAGATAGAGCGCTAAGGTATCCAGCGTGGCTTTACGCAGCGCAACAGGATCCTGACGTACGGTAATGGCGTGCAGATCGACGATGCAGTAAATGCAGTGGAAATCATCCTGCATCTGCACCCACTGACGCAGCGCACCCATATAGTTGCCAATGGTCAGTTCACCGGAAGGCTGGGCGCCGCTGAAAACGATGGGTTTGCTCATGTTATGTCCTGATAATCACAGCCCGATAGCGGGCAAAAGTTCGTCAAAAGAGTCGAGAGTTAAATCGGGAAGGCTTGTCGCAATTGGCTCGCCGTAGTTGTAGCCAAATGTCATACCGATGTTCGGTACGCCTGCCGCCTGGGCCGCGAGAATATCATTGCGGGAATCGCCGACAAACAGCAATTGTCCCGGAAGCACGCCAAAATGGCCGAGGACGAGGAAAATAGCCGCCGGATGGGGCTTTTTCACAATCACGTCGTCACCGCCGATAATCTGCGTGAAGTAATCAGCAATCCCGAGCGACTTCAGCAGCGGAGCCACAAACGGCGTGGGCTTGTTAGTGACGATCGCCAGCGGCAGGCCTTTCGCCTGCAAGGCCGCCAGCGTTTCGACTACCTGCGGGAACAGCGTGCTGCCCGCCTCTACCGTTTGCGCGTAATATTTATCAAACAGCGCACGCGCATCGCGTTGCTCTTCGGCATGCGGCTCGCGTCCCAGCGCCCAGGTCAGCGCGCGGGTCATCATCACGTCGGCGCCATTACCAATCCAGGTAGAAGCCAATGCCAAACCCGGCGGCGGCAGTTGCAGATCGCTCAGCGCATGATCGATGGCTTGTGACAGGCCCGGCGCGCTATCGACCAGCGTACCGTCGAGATCAAACGCCAGCGCGCGGATATCAGTGAAATGAGCCATTAACTTTCTCCAGTTCGCCACGCATCTCATCGATTACCTTTTTGTAATCCGGATGACCGAAGATCGCGGAACCGGCAACAAACATATCGGCACCTGCGGCAGCAATCTGGCCGATGTTATCGATCTTCACGCCGCCATCCACTTCCAGACGAATGTTGTAGCCACTCTCATCAATCAGGCGACGCGCCTGACGCAGTTTGTCGAGCGTACCGGGAATGAAGGATTGACCGCCGAAGCCTGGGTTTACCGACATCAGCAGAATGATGTCCAGCTTATCCATCACATAATCGAGGTAGTCGAGCGGCGTCGCAGGGTTGAACACCAGACCGGCTTTGCAACCGTGCTCTTTGATCAGCTGCAGCGTGCGATCAACATGCTCGCTGGCTTCCGGGTGGAAAGTGATGAAGGTGGCGCCCGCTTTAGCGAATTCCGGGATCAATGCATCCACAGGTTTAACCATCAGATGCACATCAATAGGTGCAGTGATGCCGTAATCGCGCAGCGCTTTCAGCACCATCGGCCCCATCGTCAGATTGGGAACGTAGTGGTTATCCATCACATCGAAATGGACCACATCACCACCTGCCGCCAGCGCTTTGGCCGTGTCTTCACCTAAACGCGCGAAGTCAGCAGCCAGAATTGATGGGGCCAGTAAAAATTGTTTCATCCGATTCTCCCAATTTTGTGCGCCAGCCTGAGCTGGCGTAATGCCTTGGTCGCGGACGAAACAGGCTAGCGGAAAAGCGCCAGCAGTTCGTCGACTTGCGTGCGACCACTTATGCTTCGGCTGATGGAACGCCGGGCTTTGACTACGTGTAAATCCGCATTCTGATACCACTCACGTGTGAGCACCGTATCGTGGTTAGAAATCAGTACCGGGATGCGATTTTGCTGCGAAAGCTTATTGGCTAACTCAGCCAGATGCTGCTGCTCGCGCAGACTAAAACTGTTGGTGTGGTAAGCGGTAAAATTCGCTGTCGCCGAAAGCGGTGCATACGGCGGATCGCAATAAACCACTGAGCCTTCAACGGCGTTGTTCAGAGTAACATCGTACGATTCACAGACAAAGGTCGCTTTTTGCGCCCGTTCGGCAAACCATAGCAGCTCCGCTTCCGGGAAGTACGGCTTGCGATAACGGCCAAAAGGCACGTTAAATTCACCGCGCAAATTGTAGCGGCACAGACCGTTATAACCGTGGCGATTGAGATACAGGAACAGCACCGCGCGCTGATATTCATCTTTGCTCGCATTAAAGGCGATGCGCTGCGCGTAGTAGGTTTCTGCCGTGTTGCCTTCAGCGTTGAAAAGCTGGCGCGCGTCTTCAATAAAAGCCGCGGTACGCGTTTTGACGATGTTATACAGATTGATGAGATCACCGTTGATGTCCGCCAGGTGATAGCGGTCATAATCGGTGTTGAGGAACACGGAACCGGCGCCGACAAAGGGTTCGATTAAACAATCACCTTGTGGCAAATGACGACGGATGTCATCAAGGAGCGGGTATTTCCCTCCGGCCCATTTCAGGAAAGCGCGATTTTTTTTCATGCTGTCGTGGTTATTACATCTTAATTATTGGCTGTGGTGGAACCGACAGCAGCTCTGCGCTTTAAACGGGGCCGCACCTGCGCGGCCCCACATCAATTACTGACTTTCTTTCTTCACCTGGCTAAGCGGTTTTACCCACGGATTGGCTGCACGCACTTCCGCTGGCAGCGATGCCACGGCGCGTTTTGCATCGGCTGGCGTGGCGTAAGCGCCGCTCACCAACACATACCAAGGCTCGCCGTTACGCGTGGTTTTATACACGTGATAACCGCTCAGGTTCTGTTTTCTCGCCCAGGCGTTCAGGCTCTCTTCTTTCGACGCACCGCTCAACTGCAGCGTGTAGTTTCCGCCCGATGGCAGCGATTTGCTGGCACCGCTCGCACTGGCAGGCGCTGGATTACGCGTCGCGGTGGTGCGGGTGTTGTTCTCTTTTACAGGTGCCGGTTTAGTGGCGGCCGGTGTTTTGTGCGGAGTCGACGCGTGCGTCTCGCGAGTACCGTTGTTGCTGGTGCGCGCGGGGGTTTCTGAACGCATGGCTGGCGGCGTAATCGCTTTACCGTTGCCGCTGACCGTGGCCGGCGCGGTTGGCAGCGAGCTACTTCCCTGCGCGCCTTGTGCTGCTGCATCGACAGAACCTTGCTGATTGTTCAGCGCAGTATTGAGATCGCCCGGCAGCGTGACACGTTGTTGGTTGGCTGGCGTATCCACAGGCGCAGCTTGCGTCGGCGTCGAGGAGACCGATGGCATCGAGATGGATTGGCCATCGCTGCCCGCTGGAGCAGTTGTGCCCGCGGTGTTTTGCGCTGCGCTGCCTTCAGCAGAAGGCGTGGCGTTTTGCTGGCCGCTCATGGACGTCGATCCCGAAAGGTCGATGTTCTTTTCGCTGCCACCGGCAGAAGGTGCCGCGCCATTATTTGCGGTATTGGTTGCGGGTTTCTTCTCGTCTGGCCCGGTTAATGCTGAACCAATTCCCAGCACCACCAACAGCAGAACCAAAATACCAATGCCCATCATCATATGTTGACGAGAAACCGGTACTTTCACTTTCGGCGCAGAAGACGATTTGCGTGGCCGCGTCGGACGGCGGTCACTGGCGTCAGGTTTTAACTCGTCTTCCGGTTTGAACTCATCCATTTAGCCTCCTCCGTAAAACGACGCGCTTCCCACACGCCGCATCACCACTCATCACTTCTAATAATCAGGGTTTCTGGCAATCGTTAATTGCTGCCAGCACCATATCATGTGCCACACCGCCACGCACTTCAGAGCGGCCAATAGCGAGAGGCAGCACCAGACGCAGCTCGCCCGCCAGCACTTTCTTATCGCGCATCATGTGTGGCAAATAATCTTCCGCCGCCATGTTCGCCGGGCCGTGTACAGGCAAACCAGCACGCAGCAGCAGCGCGATAATGCGATCGGTTTCAACCGAGGTGAACTGCCCTAAACGTTCAGCGGTACGTGCGGCCATCACCATGCCAGCCGACACCGCTTCGCCGTGCAGCCAGTTGCCGTAACCCATGTGCGCTTCAATCGCATGGCCAAAAGTATGGCCCAGATTGAGCAGTGCACGTACGCCGGTTTCGCGCTCATCAGCCGCAACCACTTCAGCTTTAAGCTCGCAGCAGCGACGGATGCAATAAGCCAGGGCTTTTTCATCCAGCGCCAGCAGAGCATCAAGGTTCTGCTCCAGCCACTGGAAGAATTCGCCATCAAGGATAATGCCGTATTTGATCACTTCCGCCAGACCGGACGCTAATTCGCGCGGTGGCAGAGTGGCCAGGCAATGAGTATCCACCACGACAGACGCGGGCTGATAAAACGCCCCAATCATGTTTTTGCCGAGTGGATGGTTTACCGCGGTTTTTCCACCGACGGAGGAGTCAACCTGAGACAACAACGTGGTCGGCACCTGAATAAAGCGCACGCCACGCTGATAGCTGGCTGCAGCAAATCCGGTCAAGTCACCAATCACGCCACCACCGAGTGCAATCAACGTGGTATCACGACCGTGCGGCTTTTTCAGCAGCGCGGTGAATACCTCGTCCATGACCGCCAGCGTTTTGTACTGCTCACCATCAGGCAAAATTACCTGATCTACCTTAATGCCGGCATTGCTGAGCAGCGCTGACAGGGATTCAAGATAGATCGGCGCCAGTGTCTGGTTTGTCACCAGCATGGCATTGTCGCCTGCTTTGAGCGGCCAAAAAGAAGCCGGATCGTTAAACAGTCCGGCAGCGATGGTGATGGGGTAACTGCGATCCCCGAGTGAGACAGTGATCTTCTCCATGATGACCGATACCTATTGCTGAGCCCTCAGGGCGCTGGATTAGTTCTTTTCCAGCATGTTGATGATCTGATTGGCCACCACTTTTGCACTCTGATCGTCAGTGCGAATAGTGACATCAGCGATCTCTTCATAAAGCGGATTACGTTCACCAGCTAGCGCTTCCAGTACTTCGCGCGGCGGTGATTCAACCTGCAACAGCGGACGCTTTTTATCACGCTGGGTTCGAGCAAGTTGCTTTTCGATGGTGGTTTCAAGGTATACGACCACACCGCGGGCGGAGAGACGATTACGGGTCTCGCGGGATTTGACTGAGCCGCCACCGGTCGCGAGGACAATGCCTTGCTTCTCGGTCAGCTCATTAATGATCTTTTCTTCACGATCGCGGAAGCCTTCTTCGCCTTCCACATCAAATACCCAGCCTACATCCGCTCCGGTGCGTCGCTCAATTTCCTGATCGGAATCGAAAAATTCCATATTGAGTTGCTGAGCCAACTGACGACCAATAGTGCTTTTGCCGGCACCCATCGGCCCAACCAGAAAGATATTGCGTTTCTCTGCCATTTTATCGGTATTACTAAGAATTCGTTGATGATACCCCGCGTTCAGCGTAGCTGGCGGGACAGGAACTGAGACCTCATGAGCGTTAACAAGAGTCAGACGGAAAATTATCTCAACACTCATGGCCGTTTGGCAACCGAATAAATTGCCCCCGGCGACCTCTTAACAGGACCGGTCTGTGGTTCGCGAGACGGTAACGCACCTCCGCTAATCCGCTATATTTCGTGCTACAGGCACGCTGGCCGGGGTCATCCACTGTAATCGCTTACCGATGTAAGCACAGTGCAATCACTCATTTAACGTCTTACTGGAGCTCGAATTATTTTGGAGATATTTCTTTTGACGTCAGTATCGCTTGTGACCAACGTCATTCGGAAGGTTATTCTGCCGCGTTCCGTTACACCGTTTTGAAAATCGCTAAACCTTGTAAGCTAATTCCAGCCCTGCGTCAACGCAGTTGGCCTCACAGAACGAATTTTCCGCTTTATCCGGCAGTAAGCGCTGCTTCCCTGACCAGTCTGGGAGTAATAAAGATCACCAGCTCCTTTTTCTTCTGCTCATCAGTTTGCTGACGGAACAAATTCCCCAGTAACGGCATATCGCCCAGCCAGGGCACGCGTTTTTCGCTCTGTGTGCGCTGCTGCTGGAAAATGCCGCCCAACGCTAAGGTTTCGCCATCGCGCAGCGTCACCTGAGTCTCGATCTCCTGCTTATCGATACTCAGCACCTGATTGTCGCCAATGTTAAGACTGCGTCCCGGCAAGTTCTGGCTCAGCCGCAGTTTGAGCTGGATGCGGCCATTTCCCAGCACCACCGGCGTCACTTCCATGCCCAGAACCGCTTCCTTAAATTCAATGGCCGTCGCGCCGCTGTTGCCCGATTTCACCTCATAAGGGATTTCCGTGCCCTGCTTGATGCTGGCGGTTTGCTGATGCGAGGTAAACAAGCGCGGGCTGGCAATGATTTCGATTTGGTTCTCCTGCTCCAGCGCACTCAGTTCGAGGTTGAGCAACTCGCCGCTGACCTGGCCCAGCGTCACGCCCGCACGAAACGCCGGATTACTCACCGCCAGAGGAATCTCGAGCAGCGGATTGCGCAGCGCCTGCGTTACCACTTCTGCCGGTGACGTGCCCCAATTAACACCCAACTCACGCAGATGCTCTTCATTGATGGTGACAATGTGCGCAGCGAGCTCAACCTGCTCGAGCGGCAAATCCAGCGCTTTTACCCAGCGCTCGGTGTCACGCAACGCCTCAGCCGTATCGCGCAGCAGCAAACTGTTAGTGCGGCTGTCGACCGTAACGCTACCGCGCGGTGTCATCAACGAACGCTCGGCTTGCAGGCTCCGGTAGATATCGCTGGCGCTGGCGTAATGCAGCGTCACGGTTTGCTGTTCCAGCGGCGTTTGCTGCTTCTCCTCCTCACGCTCCACTTTTTCCTGTTGCGCCTGCAGCTGCTGCCAGCTTTCCGGATAGACCAGCAAAACGCCCTCTTCCTGCACCACGGTGAGTTTTGCCAGCTGCGTTACCAGCGCGAGCGCGCGCTCCCAGCCAACATTGTCTAAACGCAACGACAGCCGACCTTCAACGCCCGGCGCAATCAGCAGGTTGGTCTGTTGATAATCTGCCAGCGCCTGCAAAATGCGTTCAACCGGAGCATCATCAAACGTCAGGCTTAACCGATCGTCATTGGCGCGCAGCGGCATGCTCAGACACAGCAGCATCAGTAACGTCATCCATTTCATAAAAACCTCCTTTTATTACCCATGTGATTTGCTGTGGCGTGCAGCTTTGTTCTGCACTCAACACCAGCATGCGCGACGTAAGTTGCACGACTTGCCAGGGCGGCTGGGGGAAAGGCGCTTGATCATCCAGCCGATGACTTTTGCCTTGAGGTGACACCAGCCACGCCACGTAGTGCGGCGCCGTGCCAATAATGCCCTGCAAGCGCCAGCCTTCTGGCGCAGCGACCTGCGCCTGGCACTGCGTTGCTGCCAGCGGCTGGAAAGGATCGCGCGCCAGCGCCAGCGAGCTACAGAGCAACAACAGCAAGGCGCTACTCCGCATCGTCACTCTCCAGCCACAGTTGCGTGTTCAATACGCCCTGCTCGGCGTGCAGCTGAAAGCGTTGTGGCACCGGTAATCGGGTGCTGGCTAGTTCACTAAACAGCGGCAGAAATTGTGGCCAGGCAAGCCTTAACTGCAGTTGCTGCGGCTGGCTATCCGGATGCCAGGCTTCCAGCTGACTGCCGCGCGCCGCCACGATTCGCTCCAGCGTTTGCTGAGTGCCGGCATCTTTCGTGGGTTGCTGCAGCAGGCTAATCTCGCTCTGCAACACATCAATCGCCGGAAGTGAAGCCAGCTGTTGCAGCCGCTGTTGCTGCAGTTGCCGCATCTGTTCCAGCTGCCGCGCTTGCGCTTCACGCATCTGCTGCTGCGGACGAAGCAGCACGATCCACGTCAGCGCAAACAGCCCCAGCGATAACATCAGCAGCCACAGTATGCGCAGCGGTAGCGTTAGCATCAGCCAGCGCTGCAGGAGTTCATTCATCTGCTACCTCCTGCACGCGCGCATGCAAAGCAAAACGATAGTCGCCGCCCGCTTCGCGCTTCACACCGCCCTGCTTTACGCTGCTGAACAGCGGCTGAGTCATTAGCTGATGACGAAAATCACTGACAGCCGCCATGCTCTGCGCCTGCCCTTCCAGCACCAGTTGCCCTTGCCGACGTTCGAGGCGATTCAGCCACAAGGTGTCAGGCATCAACTCCGGCAGTTGCTGCCAAAAATGCTGCCAGCGCTGATGCTGATCTTGCCGTTGCCGCCGTTCCTGCTGCGCCTGAAGCAGTGATTCACGCAGCTTCAACAGCAATTGCTGCTGCTCCAGCTGTTGCTGCAGTGTGCTGAGAAGAGAGGTGATATCCATCAGCGCGTCCGTCTGTTGCTGCCGCGCAATGACGCCGCGCCACCACAGTAATGAGAGGATCAGCAAGGTGCAGGCCACCGTAAGCGATAGCAGCGAGAGGCTCTGCTGGCGCCGCCGCTGCGATTGCTGGAGGCGCCAGGGAAGCAGGTTGACCGCCAGCATCAGACATCCTCCGGACGCAGCGCCAGCCCAAGCGCGATGGCGAAAACACCTTCCTGCGCAGGCAACGGCGGCTGCAGATAGTGCAGCAGCGAAAACGGCTTGCAGCGTTTAACCTGCTCCTCAGGCAGAACCTGGGGTGAGGTGCAGAATACGCTTTCCATCTGCGGGAAGGTTTCACGTAGCTGCGCGAGGGTGAGAGGTTCAGTGGCCGCGCCTGAAGTGGTGCTTTCGCCCGCCAGCGTCCACAGCCAATGATCGCTAAGCGGATGAATCAATAAGTGGTTGTGACGTAACGGCAGGCGCATGGCGATCTGCGTCAGTGCCAGGCTACTCAGTTCGAACACGTCCGGCCGCAGACCTGCCTGCTTGAGCGGCGTCAGCCATTGCGCAATCACCTCGCGCCGTGCCGCGGTGACGTACAGCGTTGCATCCTTGCCCGGTGAGCGATAATCCAGCGACAGCGAAGCGGGCTCGACGGGAAACAAACGCTGCGCGGAAGCCGCCACATAGCGGCCCAGCGCGGGCTCACGCAGCGAGGTTTCCGGCAGCGGCAAAGTGCGTTGCAATACCAACTGCGGCGGCAGGCCAACACGCAGTGAATAGCGCTTCGGCAGATGGCGCTGCCAGCGCCCTAACATATCCAGTAACGCAGGCGTGGTTTGCAGCACGCCGTTTCTTAACGTATCTTGCGGCAGCGTTTGTTGCCACCAGTGTCGCAATTGCCAACCATGACGTCGGCGTTCGATGCCAAGGGCACACAGTTGCCCGTTTTGGATATCCAGTCCAATTTGCCAGCGCTGAAAAGCCATACGCGCGATCTCCTTATCATTAAAAGGTAAGAGTGCTGTTACCCCGGCAACTTCAATTATGGCGGGTATATGAATGCGTCAGGCTTGTCTTTATACTACCGCGCGGTTGCTTATAAACTGCTCAAACGACAACAGATGGGAATTCTCAGGTGAAGTTCGTAAAGTATTTATTGATCCTTGCAGTGTGTTGCATTTTGCTGGGAGCCGGCACGGTTTATGGTTTGTACAAATACATAGAGCCGCAGCTGCCTGATGTGAACACATTGAAAGATGTGCGCCTGCAAACTCCTATGCAGGTTTACAGCGCGGATGGCGATTTGATCGCCCAATACGGCGAGAAACGCCGTGTCCCGCTGACCCTACAACAGATGCCGCCTGAGTTAATCAAAGCGTTTATTGCCACCGAAGATAGCCGTTTCTACGAGCATCACGGTGTCGACCCGGTGGGGATTTTCCGTGCAGCCAGCATTGCGCTGATGTCCGGTCACGCCTCGCAGGGCGCCAGTACCATTACTCAGCAGCTGGCGCGTAACTTCTTCCTCAGCCCGGAACGCACCTTGATGCGTAAGATTAAGGAAGCGTTCCTCGCGATCCGTATCGAACAGCTGCTGAGCAAAGATGAAATTCTTGAGCTCTATCTCAACAAGATTTATCTCGGCTATCGCGCATACGGCGTGGGCGCGGCGGCGCAGGTCTACTTTGGTAAACCTATTGATCAACTGTCGCTGAGTGAAATGGCGATGATTGCTGGGTTGCCAAAAGCCCCTTCGACGTTCAACCCGCTCTATTCGCACACGCGTGCGCTGGCGCGTCGTAATGTGGTGCTGGCGCGCATGCTGGATCAAAACTACATCACGCAGCAGCAATATAACGAAGCGCGTAACACGCCGCTGACGGCCAGCTATCACGGCCCGGAAATCGCCTTCTCTGCACCTTACTTAAGTGAAATGGTGCGTCAGGAGATGGTGAAGCGTTATGGCGATAAAGCGTATGAAGATGGTTACAAGGTTTACACCACCGTCACTCGCCATCTGCAGGAAGCCGCACAGCAGGCGGTGCGTAACAATGTGATGGCGTACGACATGCGCCACGGCTATCGCGGTCCAACCAACGTGCTGTGGAAAGTGGGCGAAGCGAGCTGGGATCAAACCCGCATCCAGAATGCGCTGAAAAATCTGCCGACTTACGGACCGCTGAATGCTGCGGTAATCACCAGCGCCAGCGCCGATCAAGCCACGGCGATGCTGAAAGATGGCAGCAGCGTCACATTGAATATGGCCGGCGTACGCTGGGCGCGTGCTTACAAATCTGACACCCTGCAAGGCCCAACGCCGCGCAGCGTGACGCAGGTACTGCAAACCGGCCAGCAGATTTGGGTGCGTAAAGTGAATGACGACTGGTGGCTCGGCCAGGTTCCGGCGGTGAACTCGGCGCTGGTGTCACTCAATCCAGAAGATGGTGCGGTTCGCGCACTGGTCGGCGGTTTCGACTTCAACCAGAGCATGTTCAACCGTGCAACCCAGGCGCTGCGTCAGGTCGGCTCCAACATCAAACCCTTCCTGTATACCGCAGCGATGGATCGCGGTTTAACGCTGGCATCGATTCTCAACGACGTGCCGATTTCGCGCTGGGATGCCGGTGCGGGTGCTGACTGGCGTCCGAAGAACTCACCGCCAACCTATGCGGGTCCAATCCGTTTGCGTCAGGGCTTAGGCGAGTCGAAAAACGTGGTGATGGTGCGTGCGATGCGTGCGATGGGCGTGGATTACGCGGCGGAATATCTGCAGCGTTTCGGCTTCCCGGCACAGAACATCGTGCATACCGAATCGTTAGCGTTAGGCGCGGCGTCCTTTACCCCAATGCAGGTGGTTCGTGGCTACGCGGTGATGGCGAACGGCGGCTTCCTGGTTGATCCGTACTTCATCACCAGGATTGAGAACGAACAAGGCGGCGTGATCTTTGAAGAGAAACCGAAAATTGCCTGCCCGCAGTGCAACTTGCCGGTGATCTATGGCGATACCAAAAAGTCGGTCGCGCTGAACGAAGAGAGCGTCGAGAATGTCGCGACCTCCGATCAATCGCAGAACCAAACCGTGCCGCAGCCAGAGCTGGAGCAGGTGCCTGCGCAGCCGGGTGGCGAGCAACAGTATGCTCCGCACGTGATCAACACGCCGCTGTCATTCCTGATCAAGAGCGCGCTGAACACCAACATCTTCGGCGAGCCGGGCTGGATGGGAACGGGCTGGCGTGCCGGTCGTGACCTGAAGCGTAACGATATCGGCGGCAAAACCGGTACCACCAACAGCTCGAAAGATGCGTGGTTCTCCGGTTACGGTCCGGGCGTGGTGACGTCGGTGTGGATTGGTTTCGATGATTCACGCGCGCTGGGTCGCTCCACCATGTCAGGCGCGATTCCGGATCAAATCTCCGGTTACGAAGGCGGCGCGAAGAGTGCCCAGCCAGCGTGGGATGACTACATGAAATCCGCGCTGGAAGGCGTGCCGGTACAGCCGCTGACACCGCCAGATGGCGTGGTCACCGTCAATATCGATCGCGGCACCGGCAAGTTGGCCAACGGCGGCAACTCGCGTCAGGAGTACTTCATCAACGGCACCCAGCCGACCGAGTATTCGGTGCATGATGTGGGCACCACCATCATGGACAACGGCCAAAGCCACGAACTGTTCTGATCAAAAAAGCCGGCAAATGTGCCGGCTTTTTTGTCAGTTAGCGTGAATCGGTCGCCATGAATGGCGAGGTTTTCGTAGGGTGCGCATTCATGCGCACCTGCATACACAGGCGATTTAGTAGCTTAAACGGCCCTGTTTCACCAGCCACTCGCGCACCATAAACAGCGCGCTGACGTTACGCGCTTCGCGGAAGTCGGGTTCATCCAGCAGCGCCAGCAGATTATTCAGCGGCCAGCGATGGACAATCAGCGGCTCCGGCTCATCACCTTCCAGCTTCTCTTCATACAAACCTTCCGCCACCACGATATTCATCTTGCTGGAGAAATATGAGGGCGCCATGGTCAGCTTGCCCAGCGCTTCGAGTTTGGTGGCACCAAATCCCGCTTCTTCTTTCAGTTCGCGATCGGCCGCTTCAAAGGCGCTTTCGCCAGGATCGATCAGACCTTTCGGAAAGCCGAGTTCGTAGCTTTCCAGACCGACGGCGTACTCCTGAATCAGGATCACGTCATCGCCAATAATCGGCACAATCATCACCGCTTCACGATCGGAAGGTTTCATGCGCTCATAGACGCGGCGCGCGCCATTGCTGAAAGCGAGATCGACCGCTTCGATGGTGAACAGGCGGGAGCGGGCCACCGCTGCCACATTGAGGATGTCAGGTTTTTTCATTGGGGTTTTCATATCAGCCTCAAACTTAGCACAACCCTGTGAAACGTGATGACGCCAGCATACCGAAGCCAGAACTATTGTGCGACACGCAGCGTAAGTAAACTATGGTGACACACATTCACTTACGGCTGCTAACAACTTCTTGTTATCTATGCAGTTAAAAATTCACAATAAGTCAACGGGGTTGGGGTAAATTCAGAAAATACCGATATTTAATTGAGTTATGTCTGGTTAACATCCCGTTAAGGAATAATCTAACAAACTATAATTAAATGATTTTGCGCGTTATTTTATCTGACTTTTCCCTTGTCAGAATGACATCTGCTCGCCAAAATTGACTTGTATTGATGGATTCACCGGGAGTAATTCGTTAACGTGAAGGCAGTTTTTTGGCTGGATTGAGCAAAGCATGAGCACTTATATTGTCATTCTGGCTGTCATGCTCGCCTGTTCCTTATTAGCAGGTATCGGCTATTGGTACGCTATGCGGCATCGTCCGCCGTTGGCGAAACCACTGCCGTTTATCAGTCCGCCTAATAGAAAGCTCACCGACGAAGAACGCGCTGCCGTTGAAAAGTACATCGCGCTACTGGCGAAACAGCAGCAAAACAGCAGCGCGCGATCCGCAAAGAAGCCGCGCGAGCCTGAAGCGCTGACGCTCACCGCACAAAGCAACAATGTTTATCCTGTCACCCGTTCCATCACCCGCTATGGCCTCTCGACCGACGATCCGCAGAAGTGGCGCTACTATCTCGATGAAGTCGAAGTGCATTTGCCGCCGCTGTGGGAACAGTACATCGCCGAAGAGAACTACGTAGAGCTGATCCGCACGCAAACGCTGCCGCTGGTGATTTCGCTCAACGGCCATTCGCTGGTGAATTACGCGGTGGAACAACCGGCGCTGCCACCGCTGGTGCGTCCGATGTCCACCAACGCGTCGATTCGCAAAGAAGAGAGCGAAAACGTTGAGCTGCTGCAGGTACGCAAAGAGACCTCGGAAGAATATCAACTGTCTCGCGCCGACGGCACGCGTGAAGCGGTCGCCATCTGTTTCGCTTTCCTGCTGTTCTTCCTGAGTCTGGTGCTGCCCGGCAGCCTGATGGGCTGGATTGCGCTGCTCGGCTGTCTGATGATCGCCGTTAGCCTGTGGTTCCTCTATCGCTTCCCTGGCGCCAAAGGCTTGCGCGATGTGCATTGCCTGCGCGGTGCGCCCAAGCGCTGGGGCCTGTTTGGTGAATCCAATCAGGAGCAGAGCAACATCTCGCTGGGCATTATCGATTTAATCTACCCCGCGCACTGGCAGCCGTATGTGGCGCACGATTTAGGCCAAACCACCGATGTCGATATGTACCTCAATCGTCAGGTGGTGCGTCAGGGTCGTTTCCTGTCGTTGCAGGACGAAGTGCGTAATTTCCCGGTGCAACGCTGGCGCAAAAATCTGGTGCTGGCGTGCGGTTCGCTACTGGTGCTGGTGATGCTGTTCACCTGGATTCCCCTCAGCATGCCGATCAAACTCAGCCTGGCGTGGGTGAAAGGCACTGAAAGTATTGAAGTGAATAGCGTTGATAAATTGAATACGCTGCCGCTGCACATCGGCGACAGTTTGAAAGTCGCCGGTACCGGCATGTGTTCGGTGCCCGGCAATTACCAAAGTAATCGCAGCTACGCTTATATGCCGTTCGATTGCTCAGCCATTTACTGGAACAACGCGGTGCCGCTGCCGCTGCCGCAATCGGACATCATCGATAAAGCCTCGGCGTTACTTGATACCACCACGCGCCAGCTGCATCCGGAAACCAATACCGATCCCAAGCTCAACCCGCAGCTGGCCTCGGCGATTCAAAAATCCGGTATGATTCTGCTGGATGACTTTTCCGATCTGGTGCTGAAAACTCAGGAGCTGTGCAGCCAGCAGCAAGATTGTGTGCGCCTGAAAAATGCGCTAGTGAATCTGGGCAATGCCAAGGATTGGGATTCGCTGATCCATCGCGCGGATTCCGGCAAGCTGAATGGCATGAACGTGCTGCTGCGTCCGGTGAGTGCGGAAGCGCTGGAAAACCTGGTTAACACCGCCACCTCCAGCTTCTTCGCGCGTGAAACGCGTCGCGCGGCGGAAAACCTCAATAGCCCGCCGCCGGGTGGCTTCCTGATTATCAGTGATGAAGGGCGACAGATGGTAACGCAGCCGCAGCCGTCAGTACCGCTGTTCGATCTTGATGCACCTTCACAATGGCGCGAACTGCAACGCATGTCCGGCATGCTGCTGCATACGCCGTTCGCCGCC
Source organism: Pantoea sp. B9002 (assembly GCF_013385945.1). Lineage (NCBI taxonomy): Bacteria > Pseudomonadati > Pseudomonadota > Gammaproteobacteria > Enterobacterales > Erwiniaceae > Pantoea > Pantoea sp. B9002. Next base: position 160,260 of record NZ_JACAPA010000036.1, on the reverse strand, counting down.
AGCGGCATCATCACCAGCATTACCACCGATGCTAACGGCACACGCCATATCGCGCTGCATAACGAGCCGGATGCCATGGCGCAATGGCGCTATTTGGGCACCGCGCTGTTGATGCTGGTGCTGATTGCCAGCGCGGTGATCAACGGCTTGCTGGCGCTGCGTCGTATTCATCGTAATCGCCTGCGCATGGCGGAAATTCAGCAGTATTACGATAAGTGCTTCAACCACAATCTGAACACTATGCAGAGCGTGCGCTCGCTGTTCTGAGCCCTCTCCTTCTGTGCTACCCTGTCGCCCACTTTTTTGCGGCGAGAAAGAAAATGCAGGTTACGCTTAACTGGTCAGAGATTGATACCGTACTGCTGGATATGGACGGCACCTTGCTCGATCTCGCCTTCGACCGTCACTTCTGGCTGGAACACGTTCCGGAAACTTTGAGCCGCGAACGCGCCATCACGCTGGGCGAAGCGCATCAGCTGATTGAGCAGAAGTATCAGGCCGTGGTGCATACGCTAAACTGGTATTGTCTCGATTACTGGTCGCAGGAGCTGGCGCTGGATATTCGCGCCATGACGTGGGAGAAGCGCCACCGTGCGGCAATGCGGGAAGATACGCTGCCGCTGCTGCAGGCGCTGCGTGCCGCAGGTAAACGCACGATTCTGCTGACCAATGCGCATCCTTACAATCTGGATGTGAAACTGGAGCAGACCGGATTAGCTGCCCACCTTGATTTATTACTTTCCACCCATACCTTTGGATATCCGAAAGAGGATCCGCGTCTCTGGCAGGCCGTTCAGCAACACACTGCGTTTGACAGCGCACGCACGCTATTCATTGATGACAGCGAAGCGATTCTGGATGCAGCCACACGCTGGGGCATTCGCTGGTGCTTAGGCGTCAGCAATCCGGATTCCGGTCGGCCCGATCAAACTTTCCAGCGTCATCCGGCGGTACGCGATTATCGTCAATTGTGTGAGACGCTGCGTTAAAGCAGGAGCCGCAATACCATGAAAGAGAAAGTGAGCGAAGGCGTGCGCCTCGACAAATGGCTGTGGGCCGCGCGCTTCTACAAAACGCGTGCGCTGGCACGCGAAATGGTCGAAGGCGGCAAAGTGCATTACAACGGCCAGCGCAGCAAGCCGAGCAAACTGGTGGAGCTGAATGCCGAACTGACGCTGCGTCAGGGCAACGATGAGCGCACCGTGGTGATCACCGCCGTGACCGATCAGCGGCGTCCGGCCAGCGAAGCGCAGGCGCTGTATGCCGAAACCGCCGCCAGCATCGACAAACGCGAGAAAACCGCGCTGGCACGCAAGATGAATTCCTTAACCATGCCGCACCCCGATCGCCGCCCGGATAAGAAAGAGCGCCGCGATCTGATGAAATTTAAATTGTCGGGCGATAAATAACGCGCCCCCAACGAGAGAAACACTATGTCTGCAAACGATCAACTGCACCGTTACCTGTTCGAAAACGTCGCTGTGCGCGGCGAGCTGGTAAATGTGACCGAAACCTGGCGTGAAATCGTCAAAAATCACGATTACGTTGAGCCGGTAAAAACCTTGCTGGGCGAGCTGCTGGTGGCCACCAGCCTGCTGACGGCGACGCTGAAGTTTGATGGCGAAATCACGGTGCAGTTGCAGGGCGACGGTCCGCTGACGCTGGCGGTGATCAACGGTAACAACCGTCAGGAGTTGCGTGGCGTGGCGCGCGTGAAAGAAGACGCGGAGATCGCACCGGGCAGCAGCCTGAAAGAGATGGTCGGTAACGGCTATCTGGTGATCACCATCTCGCCAGAGAAAGGCGAGCGCTATCAGGGCGTGGTTGGCCTGGAAGCGGATACGCTGGCGGGTTGTCTGGAAGATTACTTCATGCGTTCTGAGCAGCTGCCAACGCGCCTGTTTATCCGCACCAGCGACAAAGGCGCAGCCGGTATTCTGCTGCAGGTGCTGCCAGCGCAAGAGCCGAGCCTGGATGATTTCAATCACCTCGCCACTCTGACCGAAACCGTGAAAAGCGAAGAGCTGATTGAGCTGCCGGCCACCGACGTTCTGTGGCGCCTGTATCATCAGGAAGAAGCCACTGTGTTCGAACCGTCGCCAGTCAGCTTCAAGTGCACCTGCTCACGTGAGCGCTGTGGCGAAGTGCTGACTACGCTGCCAATTGAAGAAGTGGACGAAATCCTCGAAGAAGATGGCAAAATCGACATGCATTGCGACTATTGCGGTTCGCACTATGTTTACGATGCCGTGGATATTGCCGCCATTCGTAATGCGCCAACCAACAACAGCGATCAAGTGCATTAATTACCTGCCGGGCGGCTCCTCCGCCCGCATTCCTGCTGAACGTATCCCTATCATTTATCACGGTTATTAGCTAAATAACGCTGACTTTAGTTTCATAAGTGGCAGATTTCTCTACTTGTCACGTTCCAGCTCGCATTTCTGACTATCTTCTCTTTTCCGCTGTGCTCAGAAGAGTACACTGCGCGCGATCTGCCCTGCGTGGCTATGCAGGCAGGCGGCAGAATCACCCCATAAAAAATATGCAGTAACAGATACCGATTAAAGGAGCAGTCACATGCGCGTTAACGGCCTGACATCGCAAGACCTCGCCTCTATGGGCATCAGCGGCACCACCGAAGTGGTGTACAACCCTGATTTCGACACCCTGTTTCAGGAAGAAACTCGCCCAGAGCTGGAAGGTTATGCGCGAGGCATTCTGACGCAGAGCGGTGCTATTGCCGTGGATACCGGCATCTTCACGGGTCGCTCGCCAAAAGATAAGTACATCGTTCGGGATGACACCACGCGCGACACGCTGTGGTGGAACGATGTCGGCAACGGCAAAAATGATAACCAGCCGCTGTCACAGGAAACCTGGCAGGCGTTGAAAGATCGCTGCACTCAGCAGCTTTCCGGCAAACGTCTGTTTGTAATTGATGCGTTCTGCGGTGCCAATCCCGACACGCGCCTCAGCGTGCGCTTCGTGATGGAAGTGGCCTGGCAGGCGCACTTCGTCAAAAACATGTTTATCCGTCCGAGCGAAGCCGAACTGGCTGACTTCAAACCGGATTTCGTGGTGATGAACGCCGCGCAGTGCACCAATCCAGACTGGCAGGCGCAAGGTTTGCACTCCGAGAACTTCGTCGCCTTCAACCTGACCGAACGCATGCAGTTGATTGGAGGAACCTGGTACGGCGGCGAGATGAAGAAAGGTCTGTTCGCCATCATGAACTACCTGCTGCCGCTGAAAGGCATCGCTTCAATGCACTGTTCGGCTAACGTCGGCAAAGCGGGCGATGTGGCGGTATTCTTTGGCTTGTCCGGCACCGGCAAAACCACGTTGTCCACCGATCCGGATCGCCAGCTGATTGGCGATGACGAACACGGCTGGGATGACGATGGCGTGTTCAACTTTGAAGGTGGCTGCTACGCCAAAACCATCAATCTGTCTGAGCAGGCGGAGCCGGAAATCTACCGTGCGATTCGCCGCGATGCGCTGCTGGAAAACGTGGTGGTCCGCGCCGACGGCACTGTTGATTATGCCGACGGCAGCAAGACCGAGAACACCCGCGTCTCTTATCCGATCGAGCATATCGAGAACATCGTGCAGCCGGTTTCGAAAGCGGGCCACGCGAAGCGAGTGATTTTCCTTACCGCCGATGCCTTTGGCGTGCTGCCGCCGGTTTCACGCTTAACGCCGGAACAGACGCAATATCACTTCCTTTCTGGCTTTACTGCCAAACTGGCCGGCACCGAGCGCGGCGTCACGCAGCCGACGCCCACCTTCTCCGCCTGTTTTGGCGCGGCATTCCTGACGCTGCACCCAACGCAATATTCCGACGTGCTGGTGAAGCGGATGGAAGCGGCAGGTGCGCAGGCGTATCTGGTGAATACCGGCTGGAACGGGAGCGGCAAGCGCATTTCGTTGAAAGACACGCGCGCCATCATCAATGCGATTCTGGCCGGTGAGCTGGATGAGGTTGAGACTGAAACTTTGCCGGTGTTCAACCTGCAGATGCCTAAAGTTCTGCCGCAGGTGGATAGCGCGATTCTCGATCCGCGCCGCAGCTGGCCGACAGAAGCGGCCTGGCAGCAAGCTGCACAGGATCTGGCGCAGCGCTTTATTACTAATTTCGAGAAGTATACGGATAACGACGCCGGTAAAGCGTTGGTGCAGGCGGGTCCGCAGTTGTGATGTGAAAACCAGGTGGGCATAAATGCCCACCCTACAAAACCGCACCTAACATTTGTAAGGTGGGCATTTATGCCCACCTGGTTATCAACCGCAATAAAACCTGCAATCACGCGCTGTGATTAATACTCACCACCGCTGTACTGCCGCTGCCTTCCGGAATCGGCAACCACGCGCGAATACGCAATCCGCCGCGGTCACTGTCACCAATCTCCAGCGAGCCTTCATGCGCATCAATAATACGCTGCACAATCGCCAAACCGAGACCGGTGCCGCTGGTGCTGCGTGCGCTGTCGCCGCGCACAAACGGCTGGAACAGATGCTGTAGCTGATCCGGCTTGATGCCCGGACCATCATCTTCCACCTGGAACCACGCGCGGTTCAGCTCCTTGCCGCTGCTGACCTTAATCCATCCGTTGCCATAACGCGCTGCGTTGACCACCAGATTCGCCAGCGCGCGCTTGATCGACAGCGGGTTGATATCCAGCATCAAATCCTCGGACATCACCGCGTTCTCAATCTCGCGCTCGTAGCCGCTCTCTGCCGCCACCACTTCGCCCAACACGCTGTTCAGGTCGGCGCGTTCGGTCTGCATCTCCTGACCGGTACGCAGATAGTCGATGAACTGCTCGATAATCGCATTGCACTCTTCGATATCTTTGTTGATCGACTCCGCCAGATAACCATCCTGCTCGCCCATCATCTCGGTGGCGAGACGAATACGCGTTAGCGGCGTACGCAAGTCATGACTGACACCCGCCATCAACAAGGTACGATCGTCGGCCAACTGCTTCACACCGGCCGCCATTTGGTTAAACGCCCGCGTCACCGAACGCACTTCCGACGCGCCGTATTCACGCAGCGGCGGTGGAATGATGCCTTTACCGACCTGCAACGCCGCATGCTCCAGATCCACTAAGGGTCGGTTCTGGATGCGGATAAACAGCCAGGCGCCGCCAATCGCCAGCAGCATAATCGCCAGCGTGTAGCGGAACAGCGGTGAGAAGTCGCCCTGATGGATTTCGGTGAGCGGCACGCGCACCCAGATATCCGGCGACAGCCAGGTTTTCAGCCACACCACCGGCGAGTTTTTATTCACCTCGACACGGACATCGGTGGGACCGCCCAGCTGCTGGCCCATCTGCTCACTGAGGAATTCGTAATGTTGCGCCCAGCGCAAACCGCTCTCTTCCGCCGCCGCGTTGGTATACAACGAGATGCCCAGCTCACGATAAATTTCGCGTCGGAAGGCCGGTGGCACTTCCAACTGAGTTCCATCTTCCAGCTGCAGCCGATCGGTCATCAACATACGCACTTCGTACGCGAGGACCTTATTGAACTGCTGCAAGCTGGGAAGAATGGCGAAATTGAGCACCACCAAATAGGTTGTTACCAGGCTGACGAACAGCAAGGTAACAATCAATAACAAGGTGCGGGCAAACGAACTGCGGGGTGAGAAGCGCAATCGCCTCATGCTTTGCTGCCGTCCGGAACGAATACGTAGCCAAGACCCCAAACGGTCTGAATGTAACGTGGATGCGCCGGATCTTCTTCCACCATGCGGCGCAGACGCGAAATCTGCACGTCGATGGAGCGTTCCATGGCGCTGTATTCACGGCCACGCGCCAGGTTCATCAGCTTATCGCGTGACAGCGGCTCACGCGGATGGCTAACCAGCGCTTTCAGCACGGCAAACTCACCGCTGGTCAGCGGCATCGGCTCATCTTCACGGAACATCTCGCGGGTGCCGAGGTTCAGCTTGAACTTACCGAAAGCGATAACCGCTTCTTCCTGCGAAGGCGCGCCTGGCAGTTCATTGGCCTGACGACGCAGCACCGCACGGATACGTGCCAGCAATTCACGCGGGTTAAACGGTTTTGGAATGTAGTCATCCGCGCCGATTTCCAGACCGACGATACGATCCACTTCTTCGCCTTTCGCGGTGACCATGATGATCGGCATCGGGTTGCTTTGACTGCGCAAACGGCGGCAGATAGACAAACCATCTTCGCCCGGCAACATCAAGTCGAGCACCATCAAGTGGAAGGATTCGCGGGTTAACAGTCGATCCATTTGCTCGGCGTTGGCAACGCTACGCACCTGAAAGCCCTGCTCGGTGAGATAGCGCTCCAGCAACGCACGCAAACGCATATCATCATCGACGACCAGAATTTTGTAGTTCTCTTGCATGTTCAACTCCCAAAGGCGCCATTGCCTGAGCCATTATTGTTAAAAAAAGAGGCCTCAGTGTGACAGTCATTAATGGTTTATATTCTAGCCGAAATTGTTACAAAGCATATTAAACAGCAGCTTATATTTATTTTTAGCCCTGAAATGCGCTTCGCTTCGCGTTTTTTATCTGTGCTTTCAAGCCGCTTAGCGCTTATCTGAAAATTTGGCGCGTTTTCTTTCTGTTACTGGTTCATGACAGAAATTTTCACGCGCAGACCGGCGCGCAGCGCAATTTGGCTTAAGGATGCGGTGCGGAATACGCTTTCAGCGCGTGATGGGCAGTATAAAATCCCGTGATTTCGCTTTCGGCCACGCAACTGCTCTCGGAACAATTCCACGACGAAAACAAACAAGGCCAGCATTAAATAAAGGCTGATAAATCAGGCAATAAACAGCCCTTTCTTCTCACCACGCAATCTCTGACACTGCGGTTATTGAGTTCATGTGGAGAGAAAAAGATGAAAAAAACCGTAATTCTGCTGAGCGCTCTGGTACTGACCAGTTTCACTCAGGTTCAGGCGGCCACCAGCGCGGGCGAAGCGGCGGGCGCGCAGGCATCCACCACGGCGAAGGGTAACTCAGACGCGATCGGTGTTGGCGCAGTAGGCGCACTGCTCGGCGTGGCGCTGGCAACCATGGGCGGCGGCGACAAAGGTGGCAGCAGCACATCAACCACCACCGCAACCACGCCAGGCAAATAACGCATCACGGCCGTTCCGTTAATCTCTGCTATCCAATACCGCACATTTCGCAGCGGCGCGATTTATCGCGCAATAAATTGCGCCGCTACGATGTGTGCGTTTTGCGAAATATTGTTGAGTACTACACCAACGGCGATTGCCCTTTTTAAGGCGTCTCTTTCACATATTCGATGCTGTTGACGAACCACAACTTCTGCCCTTCCGGCGTGTTGACCACCACTTCGTCATCCACTTCTTTCTTGATCAGCGCGCGCGCCATCGGCGAGTCGATCGAGATGTACTCTTTCATCGTCTCGCCATAAATTTCATCCGGGCCAACAATGCGGAAACGCTTCACATCGCCCTGCTCATTCTCCACTTGCACCCAGGCACCGAAAAACACTTTGCCCTCCTGCTGCGGCGCGTAATCGACGATTTTCAGATCGGCGAGGCATTTGCGCAGATAGCGCACCCGGCGATCGATCTGGCGCAGCAGACGCTTGTTGTAGGTGTAATCGGCGTTTTCCGAACGATCGCCGAGGCTGGCCGCCCATGAGACGATTTTGGTTATTTCAGGACGCTTTTCGTTCCACAAATGGTCGTGTTCGGCACGCAGCTTGTTATAGCCTTCGCGGGTAATCAGTTGGGTTTTCATGACTTCAACTCGTGGTGACGGCGGTTCTTCGCAGCAAAGAGGCTAACAATAAGCGACCGATTGACCATCAGCAAGATTGCGCGCGCTGCATTCAGAAAAAGACGGATTCGCAGGCCACCGGCTGGCAATTTTCGGCCTCATTCCGTATAACTGTCCGCTATTTCCAACCCTGTGTAAGCATTGTTAATGATGATGAAAGATTCACTGAGCCAGATTATCGCAGGTGAGCTGAAGGCACGCGCCGACCAGGTTGATGCTGCCGTTCGCTTACTTGATGAAGGGAACACCGTGCCGTTTATCGCACGTTATCGTAAGGAAGTGACCGGTGGACTCGACGACACCCAGCTGCGTTTGCTGGAGAGCCGTCTGAGTTACCTGCGCGAGCTGGACGATCGTCGCCAGTCGATTCTGAAATCCATCGACGAACAGGGCAAACTCACGCCTGAACTCGCCACCGCCATCAACAGCACGCTGAATAAAACCGAGCTGGAAGACCTTTACCTGCCGTACAAACAGAAGCGTCGCACGCGCGGACAGATCGCTATTGAAGCCGGTCTGGAACCGCTGGCCGACACGCTGTGGCAGGACCCATCGCAGGATCCCGAGCAGCTGGCCGCCAGCTACGTTGATGCCGACAAAGGTGTCGCCGACGTGCGCGCTGCGCTGGATGGCGCGCGCTACATCCTGATGGAGCGCTTTGCCGAAGACGCTACGCTGCTGGCGAAAGTGCGTGAATATCTGTGGAAGAACGCGCATGTCGTGGCGCGCGTGGTGGAAGGTAAAGAGGAAGAAGGCGCGAAATTCCGCGACTACTTCGATCACCACGAAGCGCTGAGCGGCGTCCCGTCGCACCGTGCGCTGGCGATGTTCCGCGGTCGCAACGAAGGCGTGCTGCAGCTGTCGCTGAATGCCGATCCGCAGTTCGACGAAGCCCCGCGTGAAAGCTATGGCGAAACGCTGATCGCCGAACACCTAAAGCTGCGCCTGAATAACGCGCCGGCGGATAGCTGGCGTAAAGCGGTGGTGAGCTGGACCTGGCGCATCAAAGTGCTGCTGCACCTCGAAACCGAATTGATGGGCACCATTCGTGAACGCGCCGAAGATGAAGCCATCAACGTGTTTGCCCGTAACCTGCACGATCTGCTGATGGCCGCGCCTGCCGGCATGCGCGCCACCATGGGCCTCGATCCGGGCTTGCGTACCGGCGTGAAAGTTGCGGTGGTGGATGCCACCGGCAAGCTGGTCGCCACCGATACCATTTATCCGCACACCGGCCAGGCGGCGAAAGCGGCCACGGCTGTGGCGGCGCTGTGCGCTAAACATCAGGTTGAACTGGTGGCGATTGGTAACGGCACCGCCTCGCGCGAAACCGAGCGTTTCTTCCTCGACGTGCAGAAGCAGTTCCCGCAAATCAACGCGCAGAAAGTGATCGTCAGCGAAGCCGGTGCATCGGTCTATTCCGCCTCCGAGCTGGCGGCGCTGGAGTTCCCGGATCTCGACGTTTCCATTCGTGGCGCGGTTTCCATCGCGCGTCGCCTGCAGGACCCGCTCGCCGAGCTGGTGAAAATCGATCCGAAATCGATCGGCGTAGGCCAATATCAGCACGACGTCAGCCAAAGCCAGCTGGCGAAGAAGCTGGATGCGGTGGTGGAAGACTGCGTAAACGCCGTGGGTGTCGATCTCAACACCGCGTCAGTGGCGCTGCTGACCCGCGTCGCCGGTTTAACCCGCATGATGGCGCAGAATATTGTTAGCTGGCGCGATGAAAATGGCCGCTTCCAGAACCGTCAGCAACTGCTGAAGGTGAGCCGCCTCGGGCCGAAAGCCTTTGAGCAGTGCGCGGGCTTCCTGCGCATCAATCACGGCGACAACCCGCTGGATGCTTCAACCGTGCACCCGGAAGCCTATCCGCTGGTCGAGCGCATTCTGGCCGCCACCGAGCAGGCGCTGAATGAGCTGATGGGTAATCCTGGCGGTCTGCGCGATCTGAATGCTCGCGACTTCACCGATGAGCGCTTCGGCTTGCCAACGGTCACAGACATCATCAAAGAGCTGGAAAAACCGGGCCGCGATCCACGTCCGGAGTTTAAAACCGCGCAATTTGCTGAAGGCGTGGAAACGCTCAACGATCTGCTGCCGGGCATGGTGCTGGAAGGCGCCGTAACCAACGTCACCAACTTCGGTGCTTTCGTCGATATCGGCGTGCATCAGGACGGTTTGGTACACATCTCTTCCCTTTCCGACAAGTTCGTTGAAGATCCCCATCAGGTGGTGAAGGCCGGCGATATCGTCAAAGTGAAGGTGATGGAAGTGGATATGCAGCGTAAACGTATTGCGCTCACCATGCGTCTGGACGAGCAGCCCGGTGAAAGCAATGCCCGCGGCAGCAACCGTAGCGCAGGCAAAGAAAACGCCCGCCCGGCGGCCAATAATAAAGGTCGCGGCAAACCCGCCAGCGCTCCGGCAGGCAACAGCGCGATGGGTGATGCGCTCGCCGCCGCCTTCAAAAAACGTTAAGTTCCTGCCTTAAACACGCGCGGAGACATTCCGTCTCCGCGCGCATACCGCCTTGATAAATCTGCTCGTCCATCTACGCTTTGAAAAAATGACCTGCCGCGTGGCCCTGCGATCCAATGGATATTATCAACGCCTTAATCGATGAGATTTATCACGGCAGCTTTCCGGTCGCGGCGCGTGAACGCCTGCTTTCACACATTCGTGCCGCGCGCGATACGGTAAAACTGCCGCGCAAGGCGCACTGGGACGAGAAAGATGTGGTGCTGATTAGCTACGCCGATCAGTTCCGCGAACCCGAACAGCCAACCCTTGCCAGCTTCTCGCGTTTTTATCAGCAGCATCTGCAATCCACTTTCAGCCTGGTGCATCTGTTGCCGTTCTTTCCCTACTCTTCCGACGATGGCTTTTCTGTTATCGACTATCACCAGGTCAATCCGATCTGCGGCGACTGGCAGCAAATCAGCGCGCTGCACAGCGAAACGCGGCTGATGTTTGATTTTGTCTGCAACCACATGTCGGCGCACAGCCGCTGGTTTCAGCACTTTCTGGCGCAGGATCCCGGTTGGGATGATTTCTTTATCAGCATGCCGCCGGCTACCGATCTCAGCGCAGTGACGCGTCCTCGCACCTCGCCGCTGCTCACGCCGTTTGCAATGGCCGATGGCGAAACGCGCTATATCTGGACCACCTTCAGCGCCGACCAAATCGACCTCAACTTTGGCAATCCGGAAGTACTGATTCGCATGGTGGATGTGCTGCTCGACTACCTGAACAAAGGCGCGGATTATGTGCGGCTCGACGCGGTGGGCTACATGTGGAAAACGCCGGGCACCAACTGCATTCACCTGCCAAAAACGCATCAGTTGGTGAAGCTGTTTCGCGCCATTGCCAATGAAGTGGCGCCCGGTACGGTGATCGTCACCGAAACCAACGTGCCGCACAAAGACAACATCAGCTATTTCGGCAACGGCAAAGATGAAGCGCAAATGGTATATCAGTTTTCGCTGCCGCCGCTGGTGCTGCACGCCATTCATTCCGGATCAGCGCGTGCGCTGCGCCAGTGGGCCAGCACGCTGGATTTAGGCGGCGGCACCACCACTTTCTTTAACTTTCTCGCCTCGCACGACGGCATTGGACTCAATCCGGCGCGCGGCATTTTGTCGGAAGTGGAGATTGTGGCGCTGGTTCGTGATTTGGCGCTGGAAGGCGCGCTGGTCTCGTACAAGAACAATGCCGATGGCACCACCAGCCCATATGAAATCAACGTCACCTATTTCGATGCGCTCAATCAGCAGGACGACGACGATGACACGCGTTTGCGCCGCTTCCTGCTGGCGCACGCGATTCTGCTGTCGTTTCCCGGCGTACCGGCGATCTACATTCAAAGCATCCTCGGCTCGCGCAACGATAACGAAGGCGTGCGCGCGGCCGGTCATAACCGCGCCATCAATCGTCAGAAGTACGATCTGCATGAGATGGAGCAGTGGATCAGCGGCGGCAATCCGCTACGTCAGCAGGTGTATGAACGCCTCAGCGCGCTGATTCAGCTGCGTACGCGACAATCCGCATTCCATCCTGATAACCCGATGACGCTGATGGAGAGCGAAAATACCTTGCTGGTGTTGCGTCGCCATCAGCCGGATAGCGAAGAGGGTTTGCTGTGCGTGTTTAATCTCAGCCATCATGAGGTGACGACGCAGTTACCGCTGGCGCGGCATATGCAGGATGTGATTAGCGGTGTGAAGCTGGATGGCAGCCAGCCGTTAACGCTGGCTGCGTGGCAGTTTATGTGGCTGCGGTAAACTTGATGATCAGCTGCGTAAATTCATCCGGGTGAGAGATGAAAGGCGCATGCGCGGCTTTCTCCATCACCACCGAGGATGAAGCTGGCCAGCGTGCATCCAGTTCTTCTGCGATACGACGCGGCACCAGCCCATCGAGATAGCCGTAAATACGCAGGAACGGCAGCGGCAGATCGTCGAGTGCGGCACGCAGATCATCCTGACGCAAAATCTCTAATCCACCTTCCAGCACCGCAACCGACGGCATCGGCTGGGATAAAACCACCTCTTTCAACTGACGTGCATCCTGTCGCGCATTCTCCGTGCCCATGGTTTGCAGCGCCAAAAAGCGCTCCACGGTGCGCTGGAAATCCGTGCTCAGCTGCTGCTGAAAATTTTGCAGCGTTTCGGGCTTGATGCCCGGCCATTGATCACGCGCGGTAAAACACGGCGATGAGGCGACGGTGATCAGCGCTGCAACGCGCTCTGGCTGAGTTAACGCCAGCTGGCTAGCCACTAACCCACCCAGCGACCAGCCGAGCAACACTGCGCGATCGGGTAACTGCGGCAACAACTGTTGCGCCATTTCCGCTAAGGTCAGCGGCGCAAAACCCTGGCTGCGGCCAAAGCCCGGCAGATCCACCAGATGCAGGCGAAAATGCGAGCTGAGTCGCGGAACGATGTTTTGCCACACTTCGGCGTTCAAACCCCAGCCGTGCAGCAGCACAAGATCGCGATCCCCCGTGCCTGTGGTGTGCCAGTAAAGCGAACTCATCGGTTACACTCCGGAAAAGTGAAAAGGAGGTCGCTATGCTACCAATCCCGGCACTGTGTTGGCTATGCCGCCTGCCGTTGCAGATTGCCAGCCACGGTTTGTGCAGCCGCTGCGTGCAGCAAATTCCGCGCCTGCCGGAACTCTGTCCGTGCTGCGGTTTACCGGCCAGCGGAACGCAACCCTGCGGGCGCTGCCTGCGCCGCCCGCCGCCGTGGCAGAGCCTGAGCTGCGTAAGCGATTACCTGCCGCCGCTGAGCGATTGGGTGCAGCAGCTGAAGTTTTCTCGCGTAACCGCACTCAGGGTGATGCTGGCGCGGCTGATTTTGTTAAAATTATTAACAATGCGTCGTGATTACCGGCTGCCGCGTGTAGATTTGGTGCTGAGCGTACCGCTGCATCGTCGGCGCGCCTGGCAACGCGGCTATAATCAGGCGGCGCTACTGGCAAAACCGCTGGCTCGCTGGCTGGGCTGTGAATATCGCGAAGGGGTAAAGCGTGTGCGACAGGGCGCGGTTCAGCATTCATTGAGCGCCAGCGCGCGCAAAAAGAACCTGCGCGGCGCGTTTCGCCTTGAAATGCCGGTGCGCGGACGCCATATCCTGCTTATCGACGATGTTGTGACGACCGGAAGTACCGTGGCGGAAATTAGCCGCATCCTGCTGGCGCAAGGCGCGGCCAGCGTACACATTGGTTGCCTGTGCCGTACCTTGTAGAGCGTCGGTGTTGGGCGTATTATAACCAAGTAAATTAGTCAACTATTGAGCAATCGCCATGATCGTTATTACTGATGCTGCGCAAGAGCACTTCTCAAAATTGCTGTCCAAACAAGAAGATGGCACTCAGATTCGCGTATTCGTCATTAATCCGGGTACGCCAACCGCAGAATGCGGTGTTTCTTACTGCCCACCTGATGCAGTAGAAGCGACTGATACCGAATTTAAGTTCGAAAAACTGTCAGCCTTTGTTGATGAGCTGAGCGCACCGTACCTCGATGACGCGGAAATCGACTTTGTTACCGACAACCTCGGTTCGCAGCTGACGCTGAAAGCGCCAAACGCCAAAATGCGTAAAGTCTCTGACGATGCGCCGATGGTGGAACGCGTGGAATATCTGCTGCAAGCGCAGATCAACCCGCAGCTGGCTGGCCACGGCGGTCGTGTATCGCTGATGGAAATCACCGATGACGGCATTGCCATTCTGCAATTCGGCGGTGGCTGTAACGGTTGTTCGATGATCGACGTCACACTGAAAGATGGCATCGAGAAAGAGCTGCTGGCAGCCTTCCCTGAGCTGAAAGGCGTGCGTGATTTGACCGAGCATCAGCGCGGCGAACACTCGTACTACTGATTAAGCACGCGGCAGCGACCCGACGCTGCCGCGCGTTCTCTAACGCTTCCTGCGCCCGGTATTAACCGCATTCAACAAGTGCTGCACTTTTCCCCTAAACATCTCTTCGATTGTGACGCTTAACTTGCGCCGCCAGTTTGGATATTCATCTACCGTGCCCGGCACGTTGACCGGTGAAGACATAGCAAGCCAATCTTCCGGTTGCAGCCCCAGCAAGGCGCTGTTAGTCCGCGCCAGATAGCGGTGGAAGCCGCGATTGAGCACCGGCGTGAAGGACAATCGGCTGGCCACTTTGCTGTGGCGCGTAGGCAACGTATTCATCTGATGCAGCGCATCCAATAGCGCCTGTTTTTGCTTATCCCTTTGTCCCAGCAAGGGCAACAACACGCTCTCTTGGTACAAACCCAGTTTGTGCCCCAGAGAAAGATCCTTAAATCCCCAGAATCCCGCCAGCGTCGGCAAATCATGCGTACTGGCGCTGGCAATCGACTGCGCGGGATACTCGTGCGGCTGACGATAGCTGCCATCGCCGTGCTGCTCGAAGAACAACACTTTCCACGAGAAAATACCGCTGTTGCGCAGCAGGCTGACGATCTCTTTCGGCACCGTCCCCAGATCTTCGCCGATCACCATGCAGCGATGGCGTTGACTCTCCAGCGCGAGGATCGCCAGCAGATCCTGCACCGGATATGCCACGTAAGCGCCTTTACCCGCGCTTTCGCCGTAGGGAATCCACCACAAGCGCAGCAGCGCCATGACGTGATCGATACGCAGTGCGCCGCAATCGCGCATATTGGCGCGCAGCAGCTCGATAAACGGCTGATAGCCACGTGCGCGCATCACATGTGGATCGAGCGGCGGCAAGCTCCAGTTTTGTCCCTGCGGCCCGAGACGATCAGGCGGCGCGCCAACGGATGCACCGAGTTTATACAGTTCCGGATCCTGCCAGGTTTCCGCGCTGCCCTGCGCCACGCCGACCGCTAAGTCGCGATATAATCCGATTTCCATGCCAAGCTGCTGGCTGATTTGACAGCAGATAGCAAACTGCTCTTGCGCTACCCACTGCAACCAACTCCAGAACTGAATCTCATCTTCGTGTTCCGCACACCATTGCTGTACCTCCGGCAGCAAGGCGTTGCGCCAGCCTTCCGGCCAGTTGCTCCAACCCCATTCATCGGGATGCTGCTGGCTGCGTTCGGCGAGGATGCCATCAAACGCCGCCTGATAACGCAGATGATCGCCGCCCTCAACGATAAATTGCTGGAACCCGGCATCTTCAGCGGCGCGCGGCTGAAAGCGCTGCCAGGCAAAGCGCAGCGCGGCTAATTTCAGTTCGGCCACCGCGCGGTAATCGACAAACTCGGCCGCGCGCGCTTGCTCCAGCGCTTTACGTGTTTTCGCACTTTGCCACCAACGCTGCGCTGCTTCGCTGCGCTGAAAATCCTCCAGCCGATTAACGTCGATATACAGCACGTTGAGCCAGCGGCGCGAGGTTGGGCTGTAAGGACTGGCATTTTCTGGCTGTGCCGGATAAAGCGCATGCAACGGATTGAGGCCAACGAAATCACCGCCATTATCGGCCACATTCTCCAGCATTTGCGCTAAATCGCCGAAGTCACCGATGCCCCAATTGTCATCCGATCGCAGCGTGTAAAGCTGCACCAACGCGCCCCACAGTTTCTCTCCTTGCTCGACAGACTCAGGGATAAAACAGCGACGTGGCGCAATGATGATGCGCGTTTGCCACTGCTGACGACCTTTACGCAGCGTAAGCTGGTGATAACCCTGCGACAAACGCGGCGGCAGCGTAAGCAGTTCGCCTCCCGGCACTTCGCCGCTGAAGCTTTTGCCCTGTTCGGTTTGTAGCTGCCAGGAAAAGGTGCCGCTGCCTTGTGGCGTCAGTTGGCGCTTGCTGCGAGCGGCAAATACCTGCACCGGCGGCAGCGGTGGCGCTTTGCCGGTGGGCGTTTCCATGACCGCCAGCAACGCGCGTTTGGTGTCATCGCTGATGGTTTCCGGCTCGCCGTGAGCATTAATAAAGCGCAGCGAAATGCCGGCATCCTGTGCCGCCTGATCCAGCTTGTTAAGCGTCATCGTGTCTCCAAAATCATCAATCGTGTCTTTATCGGGCCGCCTGCCAAATCCGCTGCTGATAATCGCGAATCGAACGGTCAGAACTGAAGCGCCCGGTGTGGGCGGTATTGAGGATCGCTGCGCGCGTCCAGGCGTCCTGATTTTTCCACAACGCTTCCACCTGCTGCTGCGCGGCGATGTAGGCATCAAAGTCGGCCAGCACCAGCCAGGGATCGCCATTTTTGGTCAGGCTTTGCAGCATCAAATCAAACGCGTGCTTATCGCCATCGCTGAACTTGCCCTTCTCCAGCTCCTTCAGCAAACCATCCAGATAAGGATTCTGTTTGCGCAGCTTTTTCGGGCTGTAGCCGCCCGCCTTCAGCGCTTTGACCTCGTCCACGCTGTTGCCGAAGATAAAGATGTTCTTCGCGCCCACCGCTTCGGCAATCTCCACATTGGCGCCGTCCAGCGTGCCAATGGTGAGCGCGCCGTTCAGCGCCAGCTTCATATTGCCGGTGCCGGAAGCCTCATAACCGGCGGTGGAAATCTGCTCGGAGAGATCGGCGGCCGGAATCATCAGCTCTGCGGCGGTGATGCGATAATCCGGGATAAACACCACTTTGAGGCGATCGCCGACGAGGGGATCGTTGTTGATCACCTCCGCCACTTTGTTGATGGCATAGATGATGTTTTTGGCGAGGTAATAGCCGGGCGCGGCTTTGGCACCAAACAGGAACACGCGCGGCACAAAGTCGGGGTTATCCGGGTTGTCGCGCAGCTGGCGATAGCAGTGCAGCATATGCAGCAAGCTAAGGTGCTGACGTTTGTACTCGTGCAGCCGCTTAATCTGCACGTCAAACAGCGCATCGGGATTGATATCAATGCCGGTGACGCGCTTGATGTAGAGCGTTAAGCGCTGCTTGTTCTGCTGCTTGATGTCGCGGAACTGCTGACGAAACGCCTTCTTACGGGCGAAAGGCGCCAGCCACGCCAGCGCATCGAGATCGTTGGCCCACTCAACCTGCAGGCTGTCATCAATTAGCGTCGACAGCAGCGGATTACACTGTTTCAACCAGCGGCGCGGCGTAATGCCGTTGGTGACGTTATGGAATTTGTTCGGCCACAGCAGGTGATATTCCGGGAACAGATCTTTCACCACCAGCTCGGAGTGCAGCGCCGCCACGCCGTTGACGGCAAAACAGCTCACCACGCACAGATTCGCCATGCGCACCTGACCATCAGCCACCACCGCCAGCTTGTGCCAGGTCGCTTTATCGTCTGGCCACTGCTGCTTCACAACCTTTTTCAGGCGGCGATTAATCTCACGGATGATCAACATATGGCGCGGCAGCAGCTCGCGCACCAGCTTCTCATCCCAGCGCTCCAGCGCTTCCGGCATCAGCGTGTGATTGGTGTAGGCAAAGGTGCGGCTGGTGATGTGCCACGCATCGTCCCAACTCAATTGATGCTCATCCAGCAGCACGCGCAGCATCTCCGGAATGGCGATGGTCGGATGCGTGTCGTTAAGCTGGATCACTTCGAAATCAGGCAAGGTGCGGATGGCGCGACCAGCGAGATGATGACGCCGCAGAATATCGCCGACCGCGCAGGCGCACTGGAAATACTGCTGCATCAGGCGCAGCCGCTTACCTTCGGCATGATTATCATTGGGATAGAGCACTTTGGTCAGTTTGTCGGCTGCAATGCCTTGCTGCTCGGCCTGCAGGAACTGGCCGTTGTTAAACGCGGTGAGATCGAACGGCTGCGCGCTGCTGGCTTTCCACAGGCGCAGCGGCAGCGTGATGCCATTGCGATAGCCCACCACCGGCAGATCCCAGGCTTCACCTTTGAGGTGAATTTTAGGTCGCCAGCTAAGGCTGCCATCGTGGTTCTCTTTTACCTTGCCGCCGAGGCCAACCTGCACATCCAGCGCGGCGTTATGGCGGAACCACGGATAGCAATCGCGCTGCCAGTCATCCGGCGCTTCCTGCTGCTGTCCGTCGGCAAACGTCTGGCGAAACAGGCCGTATTGATAGTTGAGGCCGTGGCCCATCGCAGCCTGGCCAACGGTCGCCATCGAATCCATATAGCAGGCGGCCAGGCGCCCCAATCCGCCGTTGCCGAGTGCCGGATCAACTTCCTCTTCCAGCAGTTCGCTCAGCTCAACCTGATGTTCCGCCAGCGCGGCTTGCACCTCGTTGTACCAGCCAAGATTGAGCAGATTGTTGCCGGTCAAACGCCCCAGCAGAAACTCCATCGACAGATAGTTGACGTGGCGCTGCCCTTGTTTGGGCAGCGCAGGTGGCTGCGTCGCCAGCATTTCTGCCAGCACGCTGCTCAGCGCTTGCCACCATTGGTGCGGTGTCATTTGCTGGGCGGAAGTGAGTCCAAGATGCTGCCATTGGCGGGTGAGCGCGGCGTCGAAACGTGTTTTATTGAATTTTTGCTGCGACATATCAATCCCTTCGAGTCCGTTAACGGTAAAGCCGGGCGAGCGCAAGAGGTGAATGGATAAGTAAAGCTGGGGGCGCAGAAAAAAGCGACAGGGAAATGCAGGTGCGGTGAAAAAAATTGGTGCTGATTTTTGTAGCGGCGCGATTTATCGCGCAATAAATTGCGCCGCTACGGCATTAGCAAAGTTCGAGGTGAACTTCGTGCTGTTCAATCACTTTCAGCACGCTGGCCGGCGGGCTTTGATCGGTATACATGTAATCAATCAGGCTCATATTGCCGAGGTTGACCATCGCATTACGGCCAAACTTCGAGTGATCCACCACCAGCATCACGCAGCGCGAATTTTCGATAATGGCGCGTTTGGTGCGCACTTCGTGATAATCGAACTCCAGCAGTGAACCATCCATATCAATGCCGCTGATGCCGAGAATGCCGTAATCGAGGCGGAACTGCGAAATGAAGTCCAGCGTCGCTTCGCCCATGATGCCGCCATCGCGCGTGCGCACTTCGCCGCCGGCGATAATCACTCGGAAATCCGGTTTCGCCATCAGCAGAATCGCCACGTTGAGGTTGTTGGTCACCACACGCAGATTGTTGTGATTGAGCAGCGCATGCGCCACCGCTTCCGGCGTGGTGCCGATATCAATAAACAGCGTGGCGCCATCGGGGATCTGGCTCGCCACGCGCTCGGCGATGCGCGCTTTCTCCGCCGACCACATCATCTTACGATCCTGCCATGCGGTGTTTTCTGAGCTGGACGGCAGCGCCGCCCCGCCGTGATGGCGCATGATTTTGTTCTGATCGGCCAGGTCGTTCAGGTCACGCCGAATGGTTTGCGGGCTGACTTCAAAGTGATCCACCAGCTCTTCGGTACTGACATATCCCTGACGCCGGACCAGATCGATAATGGCGTCATGACGTTGCGTCTGCTTCACATCTCTCTCCTCGGCTCGTAGCCGCTTCTTTTATTGGTGCTGCTAACGACGCGTAATCTTACGCGTATCAACAAATGCCATCGCTAAACCCACCAGCAAGCCGGTGACGTGCGCGGCGTTGGCGATCGACAAGCCAAATGCGCCGTACCAGCCAATCACCAACCATACGACCGCGAAACCAATCAGGCCGCGCTCGAGATAAATACCACTTTCGGGATCGCGCTCGCCGCGCAGCCAGCAGTATCCCATCAACGCGTAGACTACACCCGACAAGCCGCCAAACAGCACGCCGCTGAACTTGGCTTGCATCCAGCCGGTCAGCAGCGCCGAGATCAGCATAATCACAAACAGCTTGCCGCTGCCGAGACGTTTCTCGACGGCACCGCCGAGATACCACCACCACATCAGGTTAAACAGGATGTGCAGCAGCGAGAAGTGCAGCAGCGCATGGCTAAACCAGCGCCACACCTGGAAATATTGCGAGGAATCCGCCGGCCACGCCAGCCAATCCAGCGCCACATCATCACCGACGATCTGCATCAGGATAAACACCGCGATGCAGGCGATCATGATGGTCATGGTGAGCGGACCTGCGCGTTCGCGAATGCTCGCCCAGATGTTGGTGCGCTCGTAGCGCAAGCCACTTTCGGTGCTACCGCTATGCCAGCTGGCCGCCTGATAGCGCGGATGGTTGGGATCGCGCACGAACTGCGCGAGTTCGTTTTCGACCATCTCCAGCTTACTTTCGTCATCCAACATAATGACAAAGTGGCTTTCGCGCTCAATGCGTAGCGTCACGCCGCGTGTCGCCATGTAGTCGACAAACGCCTGCGCCATGCGCGGATTGTTGAACTGGGTGATGCGCATCATGCGGTGCTCTCCTTCCTTATGCGATGGGCTTAGGCGTCGCCGAGGGCAACCTGCGCCGGGAATGCCGCGCGCCAGGCGTCAAATCCGCCGTCAATGCTGTACGCCGCGCTGAATCCCTGACCCAACAGGAACTGCGCCGCGCCTTTGCTGCTGTTGCCGTGATAGCACATCACCAGCACCGGCAATGCCTGATTCGCGTTGGCGATGAAATCCGCCAGGTTGTCATTGGTCAGATGCTGCGCGCCCGCGGCGTGGCCCATCATAAAGCTCTGCGGATCGCGGATATCAACCAGCTGCGCACCTTGTGCCAGATGCTCTTGCGCCTGCAGGACATTAATACACTCAAAGTTTTCCATGGTGTCTCTCATTACTTCGTCACAATTTGCGCCTAGTTTACCTTGATAACCCGCCGCAATAACCTGACAGATTTTAGGGCTATGTGTTTTTTTTCCTGTCGGAATGTTAGCTATATCACGCAAAAATGTTTTTATTCAGTTAACCGCTGGCATCGATGTTGGTTTCCGATTATTATTACGCTCGAAAACGAACATTTTAGAACTATTCCGAACATCGGAGGAGATGACGTGGAAACCAAAGACCTGATCGTGATCGGCGGCGGCATTAACGGAGCCGGCATTGCAGTGGACGCTGCAGGACGCGGACTGTCGGTGCTAATGCTGGAGGCGCGGGATTTGGCCTGTGCAACCTCCTCCAACAGCTCGAAATTGATTCACGGCGGCCTGCGCTACCTTGAACACTATGAATTCCGCCTGGTGGGCGAAGCGTTAGCAGAACGTGAAGTGCTGCTGAAAATGGCGCCGCATATCGCCTTCCCGATGCGCTTCCGTCTGCCGCACCGCCCGCATCTGCGTCCGGCGTGGATGATCCGCATGGGCCTGTTTATGTACGATCGCCTTGGCAAACGCACCACGCTGCCGGGCAGTAAGAGCCTGCGTTTTGGCGCGGATTCGGCCCTCAAGCCGGAGATCACGCGCGGATTCGAATATTCTGACTGCTGGGTTGATGATGCGCGCATGGTGGTACTCAACGCGCAGGAAGTGGAAAAACAGGGCGGCGAAGTACGCACCCGCACTCGCGTGACCCGCGCCTGGCGTGAAGCCGGTTTGTGGATGGTGGAAGCCGAAGATATCGACAGCGGCAAAACCTACACCTGGCGTGCTAAAGGTCTGGTCAATGCGGCCGGTCCGTGGGTAAAAGAGTTCTTCGACGATGGCCTGAAGCTGAAATCGCCGTACGGCATTCGTCTGATCAAAGGCAGCCACATCGTGGTGCCGCGCGTCCATCGCGAAAAGCAGGCGTATATCCTGCAGAACGAAGATAACCGTATCGTGTTTGTGATTCCGTGGATGGATGAGTTCTCCATCATCGGCACCACCGACGTGGAGTACAAAGGCGATCCGAAAGACGTGAAGATCGATGACAACGAAATCAGCTACCTGCTGAAGGTGTTCAACGGACACTTCAAACAGCAGCTGAGCAAAGATGACATCGTCTGGACTTACTCGGGCGTGCGTCCGCTGTGCGATGACGAATCGGATTCGCCGCAGGCCATCACCCGCGATTACACGCTGGATGTGCATGACGACAACGGCCAGGCGCCGCTGCTGTCAGTGTTCGGCGGCAAGCTGACCACCTATCGCAAACTGGCGGAACATGCGCTGGAGAAACTGACCAAGTATTACCCGAATATCGGCCCGGCGTGGACGAAGAACGCGGTATTGCCGGGCGGGGATTTCTCCGGTTCACGCGATGATTACACCGCCAGCCTGCGTCGTCGTTATCCGTTTATCAGCGAAGGTATGGCGCGTCACTTTGCGCGGACTTACGGCAGCCGCACCGAAGAGCTGCTGGCAGGCGCGAAGAGCATTGACGATCTGGGTGAGAACTTCGGTCACGAGTTCTACGAAGCCGAGCTGCGTTACCTGGTGAAAAACGAATGGGTACGCGAGCTGGATGATGCGATTTGGCGTCGTACCAAACAAGGTATGTGGCTGAGCGAAGCCGAGCAGGCGCGCATTGCCGAGTGGCTGGCGGTTAACGCACAGAAACCGGCGCTGTCGTTAGCGTCATAATCCCAGCCAAATAAAAGGCCGTTATCTCGATTGGATAACGGCCTTTTTAATGGAAAACAGCGCGATAAATCGCGCCGCTACGAATGCGTGCACACACTGTAGCGGCGCAATTTATTGCGCGAATTTGACCTTATAACCCCGCATTCTCACGGATGTACTTACGCGCTTTCACCGCATATTCGAACGGATTGGCCAGCGCCGGATCCTGTTCCGCTTCCACCACCATCCAGCCTTTATAGCCGTAATCGTCGAGGATTTTGAACACCGGTTTGAAATCGATCACGCCATCGCCCGGCACGGTGAAGGTGCCCTTCTTCACGCCATCAAGAAACGACAGCGATTTCTCGCGCACTTCGGCTACCACGCTGTCGCGCACGTCTTTCAGATGCACGTGGAAAATACGCGGCAGATATTTGGTCAGCACATCCAACATCGCCTGCTGTGAACCTTCGGAATAGTAGATGTGGCCGGTATCGTACAGCAGGCCAACATTCTCATTGGTCGATTCCATAAAGCGATCAATCTCGGCTGGCGTCTGAATGCCGGTGCCCATGTGATGATGCAGCGTCAAACGCATGCCTTTTTTCGCGGCGATCTCCGCCAGCTCGTTGTAGCCTTCCGCGGTCAAGCGCCACTCTTCATCGCTGAAAATCGGCTTCTGCTCCAGCACCGCCAGCGTGGTGCCCTGAATACTTTTGCTCTGCTCGGAGCAGCCAATCACGCGCGCGCCCATCGCATGCAGGAAATTCATGTGATTGGTGAATTCGTCGATGGTTTTCGCTTTGTCGCCGTTGGCGAAGAAGGTGCTGAACCATGCGTTGCAGATCTGAATGCCACGAATATCCAGCATCGGCTTGAGAATCGCCGGATCGCGCGGGTATTTGCTGCCCACTTCGCTGCCGGTAAAACCCGCCAGTGCCATTTCACTCACGGTTTGCTGGAAGGTGTTTTCGCTGCCCAGCTCTGGCATGTCGTCGTTGGTCCAGCCGATTGGCGCAATCGCCAGTTTAACGTTGTCTTTGTTCATCTTTTTGTCCCTGATTCACAGAGGCGGCCGCTGAGCCGCCGAGGAGTATTTAGCGCACAGCTCAGTTATTTGGCGTAGAAATCCGGACGCGGCGGCATGGTTACCGGCTCAATCGCGCCGCTGTTCTGCGCTTTATGGCAGGCATCGGCGGCCACAGAGGCAGCGAATCCATCCCAGGCAGAAGGTCCGGTCAGTTGGCCGTCTTTCACGTCATTAATAAACGCTTGCAGTTCAACGTCATACGCATCGATGAAACGGTCTTTCCAGTCGGTCAGCAGCGGCACGCCGAGACGCGCGTTTTTGCGCGTTTGGATCGCCGAAGGCTCCGGCAGCTTAGCGATGCCCTCTTCGCCCACCACTTCACACTGAATGTCGTAGCCGTACGCGCAGTTAACGAAGATCTCCACATCAATGCGGATGCCTTTCTGCGTTTCGAACAGCACGATCTGCGGATCTTTCAAATTGGCATGAGACTTCGAGGTGGTACGCGGGAACACTACCTGCACGGTTTTGTAGTCGTCTTCGGTCAGCCAGCGCAGCACGTCCAGCTCGTGAATCAGGGTGTTGGTGATCGCCATGTCGGTGGTGTAATTCTCGCCGACGCTCTGGTTGCGGTGCGCGCAGTGCAGCATCAGCGGTTCGCCGATTTCACCGTCGGTGATCACTTTTTTCAACGCGCGATAGCCGGAATCGTACGGGCGCATAAAGCCCACCTGCACCAGACGTTTACCGTGTTTGATCTCGGCATCGACAATGCGACGGCAACCTTCGGCGCTCAGCGCCAGCGGCTTTTCACAGAACACCGGTTTGCCAGCCGCGATGGCCGCCAGCGTGAACTCTTCGTGGGTCGGATCCCAAGACGTCACCAGAATGGCATCGACTTCCGGCGAGTTGATCACCTGATGACCATCCTGATACACCTCGGCTTCAATATTCAAACGTTGCAGCGCCGCGCGCGCCCCTTCAACGTTGATATCAGAAACCGCCACCACTTTCGCACCCTGCAAGACGTTATTGCAGCGACGAATATGTTCCTGACCAATTGCACCGGTACCAATTACACCGAGTTTGAGCGTCATAATTACACCTGTAGAGTCGAATCTGTAGAGTCGGATAAGTTAGGGTTAAACAAGGCCGGAAAGCTCCGGCCTAAAAGAGGTTTTAATACTTACGTGCTTGTTCGATATGCACGTTAAGGTTGTCGGCCACTTCCTGCGTACGCGTGGACGTCGAGGTTTGCGCCACGCCGACGTGCCACCAGCTGAAATATTTGTGCACCATGGTTTTTGGCAGCACTTTGATGTCGAACAGCACGGAAACGGTCTGCTTCTGCGCATCGATCAGCGCGGCTTCCAGCTGCTCCAGCGTGGTGATGCGGTAGGTTTTGCAGCCGTAACCGCCGGCGATCGCCGCGAAGTCCACCGGCACAAAGCCGCCATCCAGCTTGCCACCCTCCGGATTACGGAAGCGGAACTCGGTGGTGAAGCTGTCCATACCGTGTTCCATCTGCAGGTTGTTGATACAACCGTTGGTCATGTTATCCAGCAGCACCACGTTGATTTTCGCCCCTTCCTGAATCGAGGTGACCAGCTCGGAGTGCAGCATCATGAACGAGCCGTCGCCCACCATCACGTAGACTTCACGCTGCGGCTGCGCCAGCTTCACGCCCAGCGCGGCATTCACTTCGTAGCCCATACACGAATAGCCGTACTCAACGTGGTACGAGTTGTAATCTTTGGTGCGCCACACGCGTTGCAGGTCGCCCGGCAGACTGCCCGCTGCCGCGACAATCACCGCATCCTTTGGGAGCTGCTCGTTTAAGGTGCCCAGCACGCTGCTTTGCGTCAGCACCGATTGGGTCAGGCGCTCGAACTCCGCAAACAGCGCTTCACGATCGGCGTGGTCGGCGATTTCTGGAATGAAGTCGTCGGTGTTATAGGTCGCGGCATACACGCGCTGCGTCTCTTTCAGCAGCTTGCTTTGCGACAGCTCAATCTGGCCGCCCCAATGGTTTTCGAAACCTTTCAGCCCGCTTTCCAGCGCCGTCAAACCTTCACGCGCATCGGCCAGCAACTGCACGGCATCCAGCTTGTAGCTGTCGAAATTGCTGACGTTAAGGTTGAGATAGCTGACCTCTGGGTTCTGGAAAATCCATTTCGACGCGGTGGTGAAATCGGTGTAACGCGTGCCGATACCAATCACCAGATCGGCCTCTTTCGCCAGCAGGTTTGCCGCCAGACAGCCGGTTTCGCCCACGCCGCCGACGTTCAGCGGATGGTCGGAAACGATGGTGCCTTTGCCGGCCTGAGTTTCGGCAAACGGAATGTTGAAGCGCTCGGCAAATTTCAGCAGCGCATCGCCAGCATCCGAATATTTCAAACCGCCACCGACGATGATCAGCGGCTTGTGTTTACGCGCAATCAGCGCCAGCGCATCTTCTAACTGCGCGGCAGTTGGCAAACGGCGATCCAAACGGTGTACGCGTTTCTGGAAGAAATATTCCGGGAAATCCCAGGCTTCGCCCTGCACGTCCTGCGGCAGCGCAATGGTTACTGCGCCGGTTTCGGCCGGATCGGTCAGGACGCGCAATGCGTTGATGCAGGCGGTCATCAGCTGTTCTGGGCGGCTGACGCGATCCCAGTATTTGCTGACGGCACGGAAAGCGTCGTTGGTGCTGATGCTGAGATCGTGGCTCTGTTCGATCTGCTGCAATACCGGATCGGGCTGGCGCGTGGCGAACACATCGCCGGGCAGCAGCAGTAAAGGAATGCGGTTAGCGGTGGCCGTCGCGGCGGCGGTGATCATGTTGGCCGCGCCCGGTCCGACAGAAGAAGTACAGGCAATAATCTGACGACGCAGCGATTGCTTGGCAAACCCAATGGCCGCATGCGCCATGCCCTGCTCGTTACGGCCCTGATGCACCACCAAATCGCCGCTGTCTTGTTCCAGCGCCTGCCCCAATCCCAGCACGTTGCCGTGACCGAAAATGGCAAAAATGCCTTTCACAAATTTGGTTTCAACGCCGTCAACGTTCAGATACTGGTTATCCAGAAATTTCACCAGCGCCTGCGCCGTAGTAAGTCTGATTGTGCCCATATGCTTCTTCCTTTACATGCTGGTACCTGCGGTGAGGTACAACGCGGTTCGGGTAAAAACTGCCGCTCACGGCGCCCGCGGATTAAGTGAAACGTGAGGCGATTATAAACAAATATTTTTTTCATTAAATACGATTACAGAAGAAACATTTCATTTTGCGATGGAGATCAAATTCAGCGATGAAACGTGGGCGAAGAGAGCGGAGAAACGGGGGAAAGTGGAACAGCGAAATACCATTTATCCGTCATAACGAAATTTCATTTCACTTCAGTAGCTTCCTTTATTCGCGGCTGGTTTCCTGAGACCTGGCTCACAAGGCTGAATCTCCCTGAAACAGCGATAGCGTAGCCCACCTTTATGGCACGCTGGTCAGAGTTTTACCTGGCTCACAAAATCGTGATGGATGTTTCATTTCATATTGAATTTGGAATTTTTATTCCTCATACTGCGACCAAAGCCAATCAGGCACCTTGAGAACCCGGAAGCAAAGCGCTCGACGTTGGGCGGCAGCGCCCGCAGTGTCTGCTTATCACAGAAGGAAACAATAGGTATGAGTACACAACAGAAGCGGCTTGATGTGATTTGTATCGGACGCATCGCCGTCGACCTCTACGGTCAGCAAATTGGATCACGCCTGGAAGATATGACCAGCTTCAACAAATATCTCGGCGGATCTTCCGGCAACGTGGCCTATGGTACGGCGATTCAGGGCCTGAAGTCGGCGATGCTGGCGCGCGTAGGTGACGAGCATAACGGCCGCTTTTTGCGTGAAGAGCTGCAACGTGCGGGCTGCAATACCGATGGCCTGATTACCGATAAGCATCGCCTGACCGGGCTGGTGATCCTCGGGATCAAAGATGAAGAGAGCTTCCCGCTGATCTTCTACCGCGACAACTGCGCCGATATGGGGCTGGTGCCGGAAGATATTAACGAAGCGTTCATCACCTCTTCACGTGCGGTCGCCGTCACCGGCACGCACCTGTCGCATCCACAAACCCGCGCCGCCGTGCTGAAAGCGCTGGATATCGCCAAACGCAACGGCCTGCGCACCGCGCTGGATATCGATTATCGTCCGGTGCTGTGGGGATTGACCTCACTCGGCGACGGCGAAACGCGTTTCATTGAATCGGGCGAAGTGACGCAACAGCTGCAGGAAGTGCTGCACTATTTCGATTTGGTGGTCGGAACGGAAGAAGAGTTCCATATTGCCGGTGGCAGCACCGACACGCTGACCGCGCTGAAAAATGTGCGTAAATCGAGCCAGGCCACATTAGTGTGCAAACGCGGTCCGCTGGGTTGCGTGGTGTTTGAGGGCGAGATCCCGGATAGCTGGGAACAGACCAAACTGCAGAGCGGCGTGCGCGTAGAAGTGCTGAACGTGCTGGGCGCGGGCGATGCCTTTATGTCTGGCCTGCTGCGCGGCTGGCTGAATGATGAAAGCTGGGAGCAAGCGTGCCGTTACGCGAACGCCTGTGGCGCGCTGGTGGTTTCGCGCCACGGCTGCGCACCGGCGATGCCAACCAAAGAAGAGCTGGATGATTTCCTCAGCCGCGATAATGAGGTGAAACGTCCGGATCTCGATGCGCGTCTCAATCACCTGCATCGCGTCACCACGCGTAAACAGCAGTGGCCAGAGCTGAATGTGTTCGCCTTCGACCATCGCAAACAGCTGGCTGATATGGCGCGCGAAGCGGGCGTCAGCGAAGAGCGCATCCCAGAATTGAAACTGCTGCTGCTGCGTGCCGCGGAAGAAGCGGCCAACGAAGCCGGCCTGAATGAGAAGAGCGGCATCCTCGCGGATACCACTTACGGCCAGAAAGCGCTGAACGCGATTACCGGCAAAAACTGGTGGATTGGCCGTCCAATTGAACTGCCAAGTTCGCGTCCGCTGCGCCTTGAGCACGGCAACATCGGCTCACAGCTGGTCGACTGGCCGGCCGAGCACGTGGTTAAATGTCTGGTGTTCTACCATCCGCACGACAGCGCCGAGCTGCGTAAAGAGCAGGATGATTTGGTGCTGGATGTGTGGAATGGCTGTAACAAGAGCGGGCACGAACTGCTGCTGGAACTGATTCTGCCGGAGAGCAATCCGGACCGTAACGAATCTTACTATTACGACATGCTGAGCCACTTCTACAGCCTTGGCATTCAGCCAGACTGGTGGAAACTGCCGCCGCTGTCTGCCGAAAGCTGGCAGGCGATCAGCGGGTTGATCGAGCAGAACGATCCGCACTGCCGCGGCATTCTGCTGCTTGGCCTCGATGCCCCGGAAGAGACGCTGAAAGCCGGTTTCGCCGCCGCAGCGCAAGCGCCGTGGGTGAAGGGTTTCGCGGTAGGCCGCACCATCTTCGGCCAGCCGTCACGCCAGTGGCTGCAAGGCGAGCTGGATGACAAGGCGCTGATTGAAACCGTGAAAGGCAATTACCTGCGACTGATCGGTTACTGGCGCGCTGTGCGCGGTTAATGATGCGTTAGAAGTTGTTGGAACGGCCCGGATGGGCCGTTTTTTTGTTCTGAAATGTGCATCCTGGCCAGGTCGCCATAAATGGCGACCCTACGTGTGTATTTGTAGGGTCGCCATTTATGGCGACCGGGCAAAGGTATAACTCCCGCCCTCTTTGCCCCTCTTTTTGTGAAGCATTTCATAAACCGATGAAATAAGCGTCACGATGATGTCAAACAAATGAAATTTTCCATCCATCTGGTACTATAGCGCTCATTATCCAGCCATATTTTCTTTTCTAGCGGGCCGAAGTAATGACCAATAATCCAACGCAATTAACCTTGTTACAGGACGAGATCCGTCGTCGCTATGAGACGCTGAGCAAACGCCTGAAGCAGGTGGCTCGTTATATCCTTGATAACAGTAACAGCATCGCTTTCGATACCGTTGCCTCTATCGCGCAACATGCCGATGTGCCGCCCTCGACGCTGATCCGCTTTGCCAATGCATTTGGCTTCAGCGGCTTCAACGAAATGAAACAGGTTTTCCGTCAGCACCTGATGGAAGAGACCGTTAACTACACCGAGCGCGCGCGTCTGTTCCGCCAGACCGCCACCGACGACAGCGCCACTTCACCTGAAAGCCCAGCTGAAATCCTCAACGTCTTCACCATGGTCAACAGCCAGGCGCTGCAACAGCTGGCGATGCAGGTCAATCCGGACCAGCTGAATCGCGCGGTGAAAATGCTCGATGAAGCCGAGAACATCTACATCATCGGCCTGCGTCGCTCATTCAGCGTGGCGTCGTATCTGGTGTATGCGCTGCGTCATCTGGAGCGTCGTGCGTTCCTGATCGACGGCCTCGGCGGCATGTTCACCGAGCAGCTGAGCATGGTGAACCCGAAAGATGTGGTGATCGCCATCAGCTATTCGCCATACGCGCGTGAAGCGGTGGAGTTGGTTGAGCTGGGTGCCAAACGTGGTGCGCATCTAATCGCCATCACCGACAGCCAGGTCAGCCCGCTGGCCGCTTTCAGTGATGTGTGCTTTGTGGTGCGTGAAGCGCAGGTGGATGGCTTCCGTTCGCAGGTCGCTTCGCTGTGTCTGGCGCAGACTCTCGCCGTGTCGTTAGCGCTGAACAACAACGTCACCAGCGAATAACTACTCCGTAGGGTCGCCATTCATGGCGACCAGCAAGCAAAAAGGGCAGCCACTTGGCTGCCCTTTTTGTTGGTGGGCATAAATGCCCACCCTACAAAACCCTTTAACTACGCGGATATTGGTCGCTGTTTACCCAGGCGTGATCTTTCTCCCAGGTAAATTTCCACAGACGTTTTGGACCCGCCATCACGTTGAGATAGTAGTTGTCGTAACCGGCAATGGTTGCCACCGGATGATAGCCACGCGGCACCGTCACCACATCGCGGTTATACGGCGCCATGCACTCGTCGAGTGAACGGTCGTCGGTATACACGCGCTGCATGGCGAAACCTGGCTCAGGATCGAAACGGTGATAGTAAGTCTCTTCCAGATAGGTTTCGTCCGGGCTGTTTTTCTGGTCGTGCTTGTGGCTGGGGTACGAACTGGTCGCGCCTTCGTCGGTATACACTTCCACCACCAGCAGGCTGTCGGCCTCTTTGTTGTCCGGCAGAATGTTGTGCACCAGACGCTGATTACGCCCTTTACCACGCTGCTCAACGCCAACATCTTCCGGCGCAATCAGTCGCGCCGGCAGGTTGCCGCTGCTCGGTGCATTACACACCGCCAGCTCTAGGTCGCTATCCGCATACACTTCCACTTCATCGTTATGCGGTACGTAGACTGAGTAAGGTGGAGTGCGTTCAAACGGCGACAGACGCTTACCCAGATTCGGGAACTCGGCATGACGGGTTTTCACCGAAGCGAAGCCCGCCACCAGCACCAGACACAACTCTTTGTCGCCGCTGCTCAGCTTCAGACTCTGCCCTTTTTTCAGCAGATAAGCGTCGAAGCCGACATATTCCCAGCCCGCGCTTTCCGGCGTGACGTGCTGGATGCGGCCTTTGCTGTCAGGTTTTTGCGCTTTCGAAATCAGAGACATCCTGTTCCTCCTTGTTGAGCGAAATTAGCCCAGCGTCGGCATGCTGAACTCAGACACGGTCTGCTGGCCGCTCGGCCAACGCACTGTGGCGGTTTTCATGCGGGTGTAGAAACGCACGCCGTCTGGACCGTGCACGTTCAACGCACCAAACACTGAACGCTTCCAGCCGCCGAAGCTGTGGAACGCCATCGGAACCGGAACCGGCACGTTGACGCCAACCATGCCGGCTTCGACGTTCTGCACGAACTCACGCGCGGTGTGGCCGTTGCTGGTGAAGATGGCGCTGCCGTTACCGAATTCGTGGCTGTTAACCAGCTGCAGTGCGCTGTCGTAATCGCTGGAACGCATGATGCTCAGCACCGGTCCGAAGATCTCTTCGCGCCAGATGGTCATGTCTGACGTCACGTTGTCGAACAGCGTACCACCGACGTAGTAACCTTCTGCATGGCCCGCCACCTGAATGCCGCGACCATCCACCACCAGTTTCGCGCCTTCTTGCTCACCTTTGTCGATGTAGCCCAGCACTTTCTTCTGGTGCGCGGCAGATACCACCGGCCCCATTTCATTCTCTTCCGCACCTTTCTGGATGCCAGGACCGACACGCAGCGCTTTGATCAGCGGCGTCAGACGGGCAATCAGTTTATCTGCGGTGTCGTCGCCGACCGCAACCACCACCGGCAGCGCCATGCAGCGCTCGCCCGCCGAACCAAACGCGCCGCCCATAATGGCGTTCACGGTGGCATCGAGATCCGCATCGGGCATCACGATGGCGTGGTTTTTCGCGGCGCCGAACGCCTGAACACGTTTGCCGTGCGCGCTGGCCGTTTTGTAGATGTGCTCTGCCACGCCAGAAGAACCGACGAAACTCACCGCCGCAATACGCGGATCTTTGTACAGTTGTTCAGCGTCTTCATTAGACGAGTGCACCACGTTGAACACGCCATCTGGCAGGCCCGCTTCTTTCAGCAACTCGGCCATGCGCACTGAGGCTGAAGGATCCAGCGCCGGTGGCTTGAGGATAAAGGTGTTACCGCACGCCAGCGCGATAGGGAACATCCACAGTGGCACCATCGCTGGGAAGTTGAATGGCGTAATACCCGCCACCACGCCGACCGGCTGCATCAGCGAATAGCTGTCAACGCCGGTGCCCACGCTCGGTGAGTTTTCACCTTTAATCAGATGTGGAATACCGCAGGCATACTCGATCACTTCGATACCGCGCGTCAGTTCACCCAGCGCATCGGACCACACTTTACCGTGCTCAGAGACGATCAGTGCCGCCAGCTCTTCACGGTGTTTTTCCATCAGCGCTTTAAAGTTGAACATCACACGGGCACGACGCAACGGCGCGGTTTTCGACCATTCCGGGAACGCGGCATGCGCGACTTCAATCGCTTTTTCCACTTCAGCAGCGGTGCTCTGCGTCAGCTCACGCGCGACTTTGCCGGTCGCCGGATCGTACACGGGAATGGTTTCATTGCTGGCGCTGTGAGTAATTTTGCCGCCGATAAAGTTTCCTACGATAGTCATGTCGTTGCCTCTTAGATGTGAAGTTCCCTGCAGATAGCCCGTTCGAACCGCGACGCTGCGTGTGCAGGCAATACTTAAAGCGTGCTATGAAGCTATAGCAATGAAATAAATTTTTCAAATACTTATTTTTAGAAAATTTCCTTTTAGCGGCATAGATCGCATTTTTTCCGCCTGCGCTGACAGCCGGGTGCAAATCAGCTCGTAGCGCTTCACTGCTGGCGCTAATGGCTTGCCAAACTGCTCTGCCGCTAAGCCGTTGCGAGCACAGAATTTGTGTCTTAAATCCAGCTTCCACATGCAACGCGAAACGAAATATGAAATTTTTGCGAGGCAGATCCAATATCTGATATTTCATAATTCAATAATAATGAAATAAATGTTCTCTTTGCAGCACCTCATCCGTATCCGTTTACAGGAGCCGCACATGGCCATCGATCCAACCCGTTTCTGTATTAACCGCAAAATTGCGCCCAGACTGTCGCTGGAAGCCTTCTTTCAGCTGGTGCAGCGTCTGGGATTGAGCAAGGTTGAACTGCGTAATGACATGCAGAGCGGCAAGGTACGCGATGAGTTGAGCGTGGCAGAACTGCGGACGCTAACGGATAAGTACCATATTGAGATCGTCACGATTAACGCGCTGTATCCGTTTAATCGTATTGATGAGGCGCTACTGGCTAAAGCTGACGCGCTGTTACAGGAAGCAAAAGCGATTGGCGCAAAGGCGCTGGTGATGTGTCCGCTGAATGAAGGCATTGAAATTACGCCGGAGCAAACGCTGGCCGCGCTAAAAGTGCTGGCCCCACGCTTTGCCGAATATGGCATTCAGGGATTGGTGGAACCGCTGGGCTTCCCGGTCAGCTCGCTGCGATCGGCGGTGCAAACACAAAAGCTGATTCAACAAGCCAACGTGCCGTTCAAAGTGCTGCTCGATACTTTCCATCATCATCTGTATGAGAACGCCGAAAACGAGTTCCCGCAGGAGATTGATATCAACCATATTGGCTTGGTGCATTTGTCTGGCGTGGAAGATACCCGCCCGACGGCGCAGCTGACCGATGAAGAACGCATCATGCTCAGCGAGCGCGATGTGCTGAACAGCGTGGCGCAGGTGAAACGTCTGGAGATGCTGGGCTACAAAGGCGTTTATGCATTTGAACCCTTTGCTTCATCGCTGGAGACGTGGAACACAGCCGAGATTGAACGCCAAATTCGCTACAGCATTGCGTTGCTGCAAGCCTAAACGAACCCTTATCTGTGTCTAAAACAAGACACTTTTTGTTAGTGTTGGGCCTCGGTCGGAGGCCTTTTTTTATGCTTTTTTCCTGACGACATTCCCCGCTTAAGCACAATCCCATCGGCTCAAAGAGTTTGGGACAGACCTTATGACCCCCGCGTTAGCGTTTCAGGTATTTTCCCGCGACGAGAAAAATCTGACTTCTCACCCCGTTGCCTGGGCGTGCCACTTTCGTGCTCATTGCTACAAACAACACCCTCTCTTTTACATCAGGAAAAATTGAATGATGAACATCAATGATTTTAAAAAAGTCGCCATATACGAGTTTGACACCAGCATTCCAACCTTTACCTATACCGATAAAGGAGAGATCGGCAAAGCAGGCAGTTATGCCCTGATCACCTTTGGCGGCAAACCTTACCGTGTTGAACTCGACCCGGCTACAGGCACGCTCAACTGGACCGCACCCGAAGCGGTAAAAGACGGTAGCTACAGCTTCTCGCTGGTTATCGTCGACCGTGCGGGTAACCACTCTCAGGCTGGCCTGGCGACCTTTGTTGTCGACACCACGCCACCTGAAGCGCCAAAAATCCTCAGCATTCATGATAATGAAGGCACAGAAAGTTATTTCCAGTCCGGCGGCACCAGCGATGACAAAACCCCAACGCTGACCGGTATTGCCCAGAAAGGCAGCACCGTTTTCCTAAAAAATGATAAAGGCGAAACCATCGGCACTGCTGTAGCCGATAAAGATTCCGGCGTGTGGGAAATTACCCCAACCGTTGAGCTGCAGGATGGCGCTAACAGCCTGACGCTGGTGGCGGTAGAAAAGTTTGCCGGTGCATTCCGTGAAGGCGTGCCCACGCAGCCGTTTGTGATTAACGTGGCGGCGGATGTGGATAAAACTCCAGTCGATCTGAAAATTGTTGATGCCGACGATAACGTCGGTAACAGCAAAGGTTCCGTGAAGAGCGGCGCTACCACTGACGATGACACACCAACTCTGCGCGGTACGGTAAGTACCGATCAGGAAGTGACTATTCAGTACCGTCAGACCGGCACCAGCATCTGGATGACTGCAACCGCTACCACCAGCGGCAAAGCATGGTCATGGACGCCAAGCCAGGCGCTGGCATTAGGTGAGTGGGAGTTCAGGGCTCTCGCTGATGGTAAATCATCAGAACTTTTCACGTTGAATATCAGCGGTTCCCCAGAAACCCTCGTTAACATCACTCACGCTTTCGATGATGCGGGTCTCTACATTGGTGAACTGGCCCACGGCGCGATCACCGATGACTCCACGCCAGAACTGCATGGCCGTGCCGAAGCGAACGGTACGGTGTATCTGTTTTATCGCGCCGCAAATAGTGATATCTGGACCGCTATGGGCACAGCCACCGCAGGTGCTGATGGTCAATGGAAAATCACCCCAAATGAGCTGGCGAATGGCAAGGTAGAATTTAAGGCAACTGCGACTAACGATGTGAACGCGCCGGGCTCTACCTTTGGACTGACGCTGATTGATCCAGGCAGCAACGTGCCGGTTATAACCGGTGCATGGGATGACGCCGGGAGCTATAAGGGACTGATTAAAAATGGCTACACTGATGACACCACACCAACCCTACGCGGCATTGCAGAAGCTAACAGCCATGTGATTGTGGAATATAGCAGTGCGGGCAAAAATTACAGTGCCACAGTTCAGGTCGGTAAAGACGGCAACTGGGAATTCACACCACCGGAACTTGAGCTGGGGCGCTGGATATTCAAGGCTAAAACCAGCAGCGCTGGTGCGTGGAGTAAAACTTATGCGCTGAATGTGTTGGAATATGAGTTCCAGGAAAAAGAGGAAGATTTTTCTGACGTGTATTTTGCGCAGGGTTCAATAGCCAATGGTGGAATCAGTTCTTACGTTACCGATAATGGTTTAAAAATTATATATGATTACTCTAATGGTCTTCTGGCCGGATCAATCGGTCATGGTAATGTAAGGATTTACGAAAACACTAAGCCACAATTTGAAATTCCACCCAGTGAATCCTTTAGTCTGGATTTAATTCGTCAATTGAAAACGGGCACCCTCTTTGTTACCGTATATAACACGGCAGGTGTTGAGATGGAGACCGTAGAGGTTATTGTCGATCAATCCTTTAAATATGTGTACAAAACAAACAGCGATGATTTAATTGGTGGATTTAAAATCGCCAGCAACATTGGCCTTTCGGATAGCATCTTCCTGAATCGCGTGCAGTGGAAAGGCTTAGATTCGGGAATGGAAAATGAGCGAAGCTGGGGAGAGGTCGCTGATTCCCAGGTCAGTAAACAAATTGGTGCTTACATGACCGACATTGGTGATAGAGCAACTGCGATCGCCAGTATAGATGTGTCTACTAGTAATGCTAAGACTTCTGGCATGGGGAGCCAATCTCTTAATTTATTCGGTAATACCAACCTGGAATTTGATTTTCGTGGCGCAGAGAAGTTCTCATTTGACTTAAGTAATGAAGATGCTGGCACTGTTGTCAACGTTGCAATTTATGACGTTCACAATAATCTCATTGAAGAAGTGGCTTATCCGATTGATAAAAAGAATACGCGTGAAACATTCACCTACTCTGCGTCGAATGGTGAAATAATTGGAAGAGTAGCCGTTGGGACAAAATCTCATGCCTTTTTGGATAATTTAAAGTGGAAATCTGCCCCCGACTCATTGCGTACAATAGAGACCAGTATCGAACTCAAATTTGAAGAAAATCATTACTACCGCGAGAAAATTTTAGATGGTGTAACGCTAACATCAGATCTGGGTGCAATGTATTACAGTGGAAGTACAGTTAATGATTTCATTTATCTGCATGGCGAGCAGAACTTACAGTTCTCGCTGCCAAAAGAGAGTAATTACGTTCACCTTGTAACCCACCAGTTAAATAGCTCTAGTTTTGTCACATTCTATAATGCAGATGGCGTAGAAATAGGACGCGGTAATAATGGTATGAACGTTACAACGTTTTTTGCCCCTGAAGGTGAAGCTATCAGCTATTTTATCGTTACCAACACCAATGCATCCTCAGTACGCGGAGATCAAACTGGAGTTAAGGCATTGAACGTCCGCTACATAGATGAACAACCTGACTATGTTCAACCCTTCTCGGTTGTAGATGACAGTATACGTGCTATCTCTGATGTTGAAGATCTGGCATCTCACGCGCTCGTTGGTAGTGAAGAACGAATTGATACCCTGGAACTCACCGGCAAAGCGCATTTATTAGATCTGTCGGCTAATCCTGATTACATTGACTCAATTGAAATTATCGATCTCACTGGCACCGGTGATAACACGCTGCGTATCGATCTCAACGCGCTGTTACAGCACGGCGAGAAAGATCTGTTTATCGAAGACGGTAAAACGCAGATGGTGGTCAAAGGCAACGAAGGTGACGTGGTGCAGCTGGCAGATATCCTGCCTGAAGGCGGCCACATCAGCGAATGGCAACATATGGACGGCACCGTCACGGTTGCAGGCGTGGAGTATCAGGTTTACAGCCACGGCGAAGACGCTGAACTGCTGGTCCAGCAAGGCGTAAAAACCGAACTGGTGTAAATCTTCACACTTTTCAGTCAACAAACTACGCTTCGAAAGGAGCGTGGTTTTTTTATTCCCTTTCCTCATCACTTCTCACGCTATCTGCGCCATCCCTTTACTCAAAGAGTTTGGGACAGGCCTTATGACCCCCGCGTTAGCGTTTCAGGTATTTTCCCGCGACGAGAAAAATCTGACTTCTCAGCCCGTTGCCCGGGCGTGCCACTTTCGTGCTCATTGCTACAAACAACCCCCTCTCTTTTACATCAGGAAAAAAAGAATGATGAACATCAATGATTTTAAAAAAGTCGCCATATACGAGTTTGACACCAGCATTCCAACCTTTACCTATACCGATAAAGGAGAGATCGGCAAAGCAGGCAGTTATGCACTTATCACTTTTGGCAGCAAGCCTTACCGCGTTGAACTCGACCCGGCTACAGGCACGCTCAACTGGACCGCACCGGAAGCGGTGGAAGACGGCAGCTACAGCTTCTCGCTGGTTATCGTTGACCGCGCGGGCAACCACTCTCAGGCTGGCCTGGCGACTTTTGTTATTGATACCACGCCGCCAGAAGCGCCAAGGCTGTACAGCATCTACGATGACCAGGGAAAAGAAAGCCTCTTTCTACCGGGTGGCACCAGCGATGACAAAACCCCGACGCTGACCGGTAATGCTCAACGGGGCAGCACCGTATACCTGAAAAATGATAAAGGCGAGACTATCGGTTCAGCCGTCGCCGATAAAGAGACCGGTGAATGGGTGATAACTCCAACCGTCGAGCTGAAAGATGGTGAGAACAACCTG
Organism: Pantoea sp. B9002; assembly: GCF_013385945.1. Lineage (NCBI taxonomy): Bacteria > Pseudomonadati > Pseudomonadota > Gammaproteobacteria > Enterobacterales > Erwiniaceae > Pantoea > Pantoea sp. B9002. The sequence continues at coordinate 121,854 of NZ_JACAPA010000036.1, read as the reverse complement.
ACGCTGGTGGCGGTGGAAAACTTCGCTAAAGCCGATCGTGTCGGCACGCCGATGGAGTTTGTCATTAATGTCGCGCCGGATGCTGGCGTCCTGCCACCTGACACCATCACCATCACGCAGGCGTTTGACGATGCCGGCACGGCTACCGGCCCGCTAAGCAATGGTGCGTTGACAGATGACACCACGCCAACCCTGAGTGGCAGCGTCTCCGCTAACAGCGTGGTCACAGTTTTCTATCGCCTGGCCGGCAGTAACACCTGGGCCGGGAGCGCTACCGCCACCGTGACTGGCGAAAGCTGGAGCTGGACGCCAGATAGCGCGCTTCCTACTGGCGTGTATGAGTTTCAGGCGGCTATCGCGGACAAATCGTCTGCCTTGTTCACCCTCGATATCGCCTCTGCGGCCGATATCATCAGCCGTACCCGCATTGATGCGGTAGAAGACGATTTCGGCACCGCCACCGGCTTGCTGGCAAGCGGTGCGATTACCGACGATGCCACGCCAACCTTCCGCGGCAGCGCTGAAGCCAACAGTAAAGTCGTTATCCGTTATACTCAGGTTGGCAACGTTGCCGCCTCGGTAGTGGTTGACGCCGACAGCGCCGGTAAGTGGAGCTGGACGCCGGGTTCAGACCTGCCGGGCGGCACGTGGGGCTTTGCGGTTAAAGCACAGGGCCAGGACGGCTGGACCAGCGACTTTGTCCTGAATATTGCTGATGCTGCTGGCGGTGGCTTTGCTCCGATAATTACCCATGCTTACGATGACGTGGGTACAACCCAGAACCTGGCAAACGGCGACACAACCGATGACACCACACCCACTCTATATGGTCGGGCCGAAGCCAACAGCCAGCTGACTCTGCGCTATCGCACTGATAGTGGCAGCTATGACTCAGTGCAGATTGATGCCGACAGCGGCGGAAACTGGAGCTGGACGCCGGATGCTGAACTGTCCAATGGATCATGGGCTTTTGAGGTACAAAAAGCGGGGCAAACAGACTGGAACAGCTTTGATCTGATAATCGATTCGGAATTTGACCGCAAACCGACGATTGATTATGCCGATGATAATGTAGGTACGGTGCGTGACCCGCTGCATAGCGGCGATACTACTGACGACACGACGCCAACATTGCAGGGCTCCGGTCCATCTGACACGTTGATTTTCATCCGCTACAAGTTAGACGGCGGCAATTACAGTAATGCCAGTTTAAAAACGAAAGCAGACGGGACATGGAGCTGGACGCCACCTCAGCTTGCTAAGGGAGAATGGACATTTGCTGTTGGTGAAACAAAAGACTCCTTCGGTGATGACTTTAACCTCAAGGTTGACTATGTTGGCACGCTTACTGTTCAGGCTACGCGTTATTACGACAGTGTCGGTCCCAACATCGGCTGGAAAGTGTGGAATTCACAGACCGTGACCAATGATAGTACACCTCTACTAGCAGGAACATATCTCCCAAATTCAGGCTTCTACATTCATTTCGCTAATAATGGCGCTGAAGCACACCATCTTGGGTATGTTACAACGAATGGCAACGGGGATTGGACCTACCAAATTCCCTCATCAGCACCACTGAATGACTTCAAAATTGGAAACCAGACCGTTATTGGCTGGGGCTTAACCCCTGCAGCGGCTGCTACTCATAACACTTTCATTAGCTATATGCATTACAGTACAACCGTTCCGGAATATCAGATACCTTGGGTGGATAAAAGTGTAAATGCTGATGGTACTGGAAAAACAGCCTCACTCATGATTGATGAGAATGATCCAGATTCACGTTATGAATTAACCCAAACCAAAGCTGACATCTCATCGGAAAATAACCAGTCCGGAGAATTTGCCGATACCTTAACTCTTACCGGTAAAAATCAGATTATCGATGTGACCCTCGCTCAAAATAAGGTTGCTGACGTCAACATTATTGACCTCACTGGCACCGGCGATAACACGCTGCGTATCGATCTCAACGCGCTGTTACAGCACGGCGAGAAGGATCTGTTTATCGAAGACGGTAAAACGCAGATGGTGGTCAAAGGCAACGAAGGTGACGTGGTGCAGCTGGCAGATATCCTGCCTGAAGGCGGCCACATCAGCGAATGGCAACATATGGACGGCACCGTCACGGTTGCAGGCGTGGAGTATCAGGTTTACAGCCACGGCGAAGACGCTGAACTGCTGGTCCAGCAGGGTGTTAAAACCGAACTGATTTAATCTTCATCCCTATAAATGAAAAAGCCACGCGTCGTCAGGCGCGTGGCTTTTTTTATTCGTAGGGTCGCCATTTATGGCGACCGCCAACAACTACGCATTCTCCCTAACCTCCACCACCGGATCGTCCGGCATCCGCTTAATCATGCGCAGCGTGCAGAACAGCGCTAAACACACCAGCAGCGCGGTAAGGAAATAGACCAGCGACACGCCGGCATAACTCATGATGAAACCGGCGATCGGCCCGGTGATGCCCAGCGATAAATCCATAAACGCGGTATAAGTCGCGAGTGCACTGCCCTGATTCTGCTGCGGCACCACTTTCACCGCCACCACGCCAATCGCCGGGAACACCAGCGAGAAACCCGCGCCGGTAAGGAACGCACCCATCTTCGCCATCCACGGATCGAACGAACCGGCCACCAGAAACAGGCCAATCGCTTCTACCGCAAAGCAGATACTCGCCACGCGCAAACCGCCAAGCTTATTGATGGCATTCGGGAACAGCAGGCGCGTGCCGACGAACGCGGCGCTGAACATGGTCAGCGCGAAGGCGGCGCCATCCCAACCCTTATCCTGATAAAACAGCGTGATAAAGGTGGCGATCACGCCAAATCCGGCGGAACCCATCGCCAGAATCAGGCCGAAACCGTACACCTTGCTCAGCACATCACGGAACGGCAGCGGCTTGGCTTTACTGCCTTTGACTGGCGCGCGCGGCAGTGCCAGCGCAATCGCCAGCACACAAATGGCGATGATGATGCTGGAGAGCAACAGCAAGCCGCCGCTGCGGAAAATCACTACGCCGAGTGGCGCACCAATCGCCATCGCACCGTAGGTCACAATGCCGTTCCATGAAATCACCCGACCAATATGCAGCGACCCCACGCGCGCCACGCCCCACAGCGAGGTGCCGGTGCCGGAGAAACTCTGCCCAACACCGAGAATCACGCGCCCCAGACACAGCAGCACCAGACTCAGCACGCCCTGCCCATCGCTGAGCGCCGACAGCAGAATACAGATGCCGCTCAGCAAGCAGCCCACTAGCCCAAGCACCACCACTTTTTTCGGTCCCCACACATCGGCATAACGCCCGGCGTGCGGACGACTCAGCAGCGTGGCGATGTATTGCAGGCTAATGACCAATCCGGCCCAAAAAGCGTTATAGCCCAATCCGTCATGCACATAGCCGGGCAGCACCGCCAGCGGCAAGCCGATGGTGAGATAGCTGGCAAAGTTGAACTTCACGATGGAAAGGATCAGTAAATTGAGGCGAAAACGGCCGTGTTCAGGTGCGGCGGCAGGCGAGTCAGGCATGAGTGATTGCGCTCGTGGGTGACGGAATTTTTATAACAAGAGGATAACTATACGCCTTTTGGTTTTATCCGCATCAGTGAAATGCCCATTTTTACGGTCATCATTTCGTCATATCGCGCTCGTAGACTCGCCCACAATCAAATCCCAAAGAGGATAACAATCTGATGACGCCCCTGATTTCTCAGGCGCGCGTGCGTAACGCTCACTCCTTCGCGGGAGGTGGCCGATGACGCATGCCGCGCTGCCTATTGAACTGAAAAATCTCAGATGGTCGGTGGGTAACCTGACTATTCTGCACGATCTCTCCCTGACCATTCCCGCAGGCGAAATCCTTGCGCTGCTCGGCCCGAGCGGCTGTGGCAAAAGCACGCTGCTGAAACTGCTGGCGGGTTTGCTGCAGCCAACCGCAGGCGAACTGTGGATCGGCCAACGCTGCGTGGCATCGGCACGCCATTGCGACGCACCTGAAAAACGCAATCTCGGCATGGTGTTCCAGGATTACGCGCTGTGGCCGCACATGTCGGTGGCGCAAAACGTCGCCTTCCCGCTGCGCATGCGCGGCGTCAAAAAAGCCGCTGCTCGTGAACAAGCGGATGCGGCACTGGCACAAGTTGGCCTGGCTGATTTTGGCAATCGTAAACCGGCATTGCTCTCCGGCGGCCAGCAGCAGCGCGTAGCACTGGCGCGGGCGCTGGTGGCGAAACCGGCCATTCTGCTGTTCGACGAACCGCTCTCCAACCTCGACCGCGATCTGCGTGAAACCCTGGTTCACACCATGGCGGATTTGCTGCGCGCGGCGGGCATCACCGCTGTTTACGTTACGCACGATCGCGACGAAGCCAACACGCTGGCCGACCGCATCATTCACCTGGCGCAGGGCCAGATTGTTTCCGTTACTCACCTCTCAGGGGACCGCAATGCCATCTCTCAAGTCAGTTAAAACAGGAGCCATCAGCGCGATGATTTTGACTTCCGCCATCATGATCAACGACGCCCAGGCGCTGACGGTGTACACCGCCGGTCCGGGTTCGCTATCGAAAAGTCTTGCCGCCGGATTTGAAAAACAGACCGGCATCAAAGTGAATATTTTCCAGGCCACCACCGGCAAAGTGATGGCGCGTCTGGAAGCGGAACAGGCCAATCCGCAGGCCGATGTGCTGATCTCGGCTTCGTGGGATACCGCCGAAGATCTGCAACAGCGCGGCTGGTTGCAACCTTTCGAAAGTGCTAATGCTGCCAAGGTGCCGGATCAGTTCAAAACCGCCAACTATGTCGCGCAGGGTATTTCCGCACTCGGCATCGTGTGGAATACGCAAAGCAACACGCCAGAGCCAAAAACCTGGCAGGATCTCACCGCGCCCGCCTTCAAAGATAAAGTCACCACGCCGGATCCGGCGCTGTCTGGCGCGTCACTCGATCTGCTGATTGGCCTGCAAAACAGCGAAGGCGAAAAAGCCTGGCAGCTGTTTGACCAGCTGAAAGCCAACGGCATGGTGATGAGCGGCCCCAACGCGCAGGCGGTGACGCCGGTGCTGCAGGGCGCGAAAGCGGCGGTGTTTGGTGCGGTCGATTACGTCACCTATAACAACATCGCGCAGGGCGAGAGCGTGAAGGTGATCTTCCCGGAAAACGGCACCGTGGTCGCGCCGCGGCCGATGATGATCCTGAAAAGCAGCCAGCACGCAGATGATGCGAAGAAATTCGTCGATTACGTGCTGTCGGATGAAGGTCAGGAACAAGTGGCGAAAGCCTGGCTGATGCCAGCGCGTACCGATATCAAAGCGCAACGCCCGCTGTTCACCGAGATCAAGCTATTGCCGACTAATCAGGATGGCAGCAGCGAACGTTCGGCGGTGCTGAAGCGCTTTGGCGCCCTGTTCGGACAGTAAGCGATGTCGCGTGCCCTGAATGGCGTGATTCTGCTGGCGTTATTGCTGCTGGTGGCGCTGCCGCTGCTGTTTATCGTGCTGCAAGCGCTGTTTCCCTACTTCGGCGAAGGCAGCTGGCGCGGCGCTTTTAGTGCTTTCCCGGCGCTGCTGGACGATCCGCAGCTGACAGCGATGTGGCTGGGCACGCTGAAAATCGGCGGCGGCGTGGCGCTGTGCAGTTTGCTGCTGGGCTTACCTCTCGGCGCACTGCGCGGCCTGTTCCGCCTGCCGGGCGCGGCGTTGTGGGATCTGCTGTTTCTGATCCCCTTCCTGACGCCGCCCTATATTGTGGCGCTGTCATGGACGCTGGCGCTGCAACGCAACGGCTATATCGAACAACTCACCGGCATCAACTTCGACAGCCTGCTGTTTAGCAGCAGCGGCATGATTGGCGTGATGACGCTGAACATCTTCCCGGTGGTCTATTTCGCGGTGTCGCGTTCGCTGCTGGCCAGCGGGCAACGCCTTGCCTGGGTGGCGCGCGTGCATGGCGCATCGGCGTGGCGCGGTTTCTGGCACATTACCTTGCCGCTCACCTTACCGGCATTGGCGGGTGGCGTGCTGCTGGCGTTTACGCTGGCGATTGAGGAGTACGGCGTGCCTGCGGCGCTCGGTGCGCAGGCGAATCTGACGCTGATGACCGTCGGCATTGAAACCAAACTCGCCGACTGGCCGATCGATCTGCCTGGCGCAGCGTCGCTGTCACTGATGCTGAGCCTGGTGGCGCTCACGGCATGGCTGCTGCAGCGCAAACTGACCGGCAGCAGCGATGTGACGGCGGTTGGTGGCAAACCGGTGAGTCAGGAACTGGCGCATGCCGGACGCTTACAAAACCTGATGCTGCTGCCGTTTGCTCTCACCGTGCTGCTGGCCGTGGTGCTGCCGCTGGGTGCGATGACCTTGAGCGGCTTGCTGAATACGCTCTCCGGCGGATTGCATCTGAGTAATCTGACGCTACGCCACTTCGGCGCGCTGTTCAGCCAGCAAGGCGATGCGCTGGCGGCTTTCTCCACCAGCATTGGCCTGGCGCTCGGTGCGGCGCTGCTGACCGGCGCGCTGGGTTTTCTGATTGCCTGGCGCGTGTCGGAAGGGAAAACCCGTTTGCTGGCGATGATGGATGGCCTGGCGCTGCTGCCTGCGGCGATGCCCGGCGTGGTGGTGGGCGTGGGATTAATTCTGCTGTGGAATCGCGGTTTCTGGCCGGTTTCGCCCTATAACACGATGTTTATTCTGCTGTTGTCGTACAGCTGTTTGCTGCTGCCGTGGCCGGTGCGCTATGTCAGTAGCGCGCTGCGCCAGCTGGCACCGACGCTGGAACCGGCAGCGCGCGTGCACGGCGCATCACGTTTGCAGGCGCTGCGTCTGATTGTGCTGCCGCTGGTAGCACCGAGCTTGCTGGCGGCGATGATGATGGTGTTTGCCGTGGCGTCGCGCGAGCTGGTGACATCGCTGCTGCTGGCTCCGGCAGGCACGCAAACCGTGGCGATCTTTATCTGGCGTCAGTTCGAACAGGGCTCGGTGGGACAAGGCATGGCGATGGCCACGCTGACGCTGCTCGCCAGTTTGAGTTTGATGTTAGCGGCCAGCACGCTGATGCGGCGTCAGGCCCGGTGATGATAATCACGGTCGCCATAAATGGCGACCCTACGACCAGGACTTCTCTTTATCTTAAAAAACATAAGGTTAATTTTCATCAGCTACACTCTCCTGAGAAATTTTGTCTCAGGAGAGAGAATGAATAACCTGCTTCAGGAAAAAATTGGCCAGAACATCCTGGTAAAACTGGCGATGCTGGTGATTATTCTGGCGGGCATTCGCGCCGCCTCGGACATTCTGGTGCCCTTCTTACTCGCCAGCTTTTTAGCCATTGTGCTCAATCCGCTGGTCACGATGCTGATGCGACGCGGCGTCAAGCGCGGCCTGGCGATTACGCTGGTGATCACCGTGATTTTTATCGTCGTGCTATTACTCATTGCTGTACTCGCCAGCTCGGCCAGTGACTTCAGCGATACCTATCCGCAAATCCGCGCCATGCTGGAGCAGAAACTGGCGGTGGTGCAACATTTTGCCGCGCGTTTTCATATCAACATCTCTACCGAAGCGCTGGCGGCGCGCCTCGATCCCAACGTGGTGATGGACATGGCAACATCGGTACTGAAACAGTTGTCTGGCGCGATGACCAACGTGCTGCTGCTGATTCTCACCGTGGTGTTTATGCTGTTTGAGGTGCGTCATCTGCCGTACAAGATGCGCAATGCGATGGTCAATCCGCAGATCCGTATCGCCGGTCTGCACCGCGCGCTGAAAGGTGTGACGCACTATCTGGCACTGAAAACATTGGTGAGTTTGATTACCGGCGTGGCCGTTTGGCTGTCACTGCTGCTGCTCGGCGTGAAGTTCGCGCTGTTCTGGGGCGTGGTGGCGTTCATCCTCAATTTCATCCCCAACATTGGCCCGATCATCGCCGGTATTCCGCCGTTTATTCAGGCGCTGGTGCTCAATGATATTTATGACGCCATGCTGGTGGCGGCGCTGTTCAGCGCCATTCATATGGTGTTCGGCAATATGCTGGAGCCGAGATTGATGGGGCGCGGGCTGGGACTCTCGACGCTGGTGGTGTTTCTGTCGCTGATTTTCTGGGGCTGGCTGCTGGGTCCGGTCGGCATGTTGCTGTCGGTGCCGCTCACCAGCGTGACTAAGATTTTGATGGAAACCACGCCAGGCGGAAGCCGATTGGCGATTATGCTGGGTAATGGGCGGCCGGGCAAACGGGCGCGTTAATGCTGGTTTTCGTAGGGTGCGCATTTATGCGCACCAGGTCGCCATGAATGGCGACCCTACGCCGCTTATTGAAACACGCTGTTATCGGTAATCGCCTGCACATCGACTTTGTTTGGCAGGATATTCAACTCGCTGAACAGGTCAGACACCTTCTGCACCTTCGCCACATCATCTGGCGTCACGCCACGAACGCCGTGGGAAATACGCGCAGTAATTTGCTGCGCGTCCGTCGGTTGCAGGCGCGTTAACTGCGCATACACCTCGTTATACTGCTGCGGATGCGCCAGCGCCCATTCGCGCGCTTTGGCCAGACGATGGGTGAAATCCGCAATCGCCGCGCGCTTGGCGGGATCGTCGAGCGAGCTTTGCGTGGCGGTGACAAACGACAGCGCGGTTGTCAGCCCTTTGCCGTCACGCAGCAGACGCGCGCCATGCTTTTCCGCGATACCTAAATAGGGATCGAAGGTCGCCCAAGCGGCAATCTGTCCTGAGTTGAACGCCGCGCTGGCGTCGGTTGGCAGCACAAAACGCACCGGCACCGTATCACGCGGCACTTTCGCCTCTTCCAGCGCCTCATACAGCAAGTGCTGCGAGATACTGCCGCGCGCCGACGAGACGACAACCTGCTTGCCTGCCAGATCCTTCACGCTATGGATCGGCGAATCAGCGGGTACGATCAGCCCGTTCGAACCGGCGTCACCGACGTTGGTGGCGATAATCTTCAGCGGCACGCCGCCCGACGCCGCCATCAGCACCGGCAAATCCCCGGCGTACGAGGTGTCCACCGCACCGGCACGCTGCGCTTCAAACAGCGGCGCCGCGCCCTGGAAATTCGCCCAGCGATAGTGATAAGGCGCGTCTTTCATGACATCTGCCGCTTCGATCAGCGATCGCAGATTGCGCGCCTGATCGCCCAGCACCAGCGTGACCTTACTCAAATCATGCGCCGCCTGACTGCCAAACGCCGCGCACAGCAGCAGCGCAGAAACTACCGGTTTCAGCCATTTCATCGGGGAGATTCTCAGAGTGCGTTGCGGTTGAGCTGGCGGATGTAAGCATCCCAGTGCAGCTGATATTTGCGATTGCGAATGCTGTTATCGAACGCCTGCGCGGCTTTCTCGGAAACCGCATCTGGCAAAATGATCAGATCCGCGCCGCCCGACTGTGCCGCCAGCTGTGCCTGGCAGGCGCGTTCGAGGTAATAGAGGTTGTAGAAGGCTTCTTCAATGCTGCCGCCGCTGGTCAGCAGGCCGTGATTGCGCAGGATCAGCGCGTTGAGATCGCCGAGATCGGCAACGATGCGCTGCTGCTCGTCGAGATCCAGCGCGATACCTTCGTAATCGTGATAGCCAAGGCGATTATGGAAACGCGTGCTGTGTTGCGAAATCATCAGCAGGCCGTTTCGCTGCGCCGAAACGCCAATGCCCGCCGCGGTGTGCGTATGCAGCACCGCATGGGCATCTGGCCGCGCGCGGTGAATCGCGCTGTGAATAACAAATCCGGCAAGGTTAATTCCCAGCCCGGTTGGGTCGTCAATAATATTGCCGTCGATGTCGATTTTCACCAGCGTTTCCGGCTGGATTTCATCGAAGGTTTGCCCGAAAGCGTTGATGAGAAAGTGCGGCTGATCGCCCGGTACGCGCAGGGAAAAATGGGTGTAAATATGGTCGGTCCAGCGTAGCTTCGCCGCCAGATGATAAGCCTGCGCTAGCTTGATGCGCGCCTGCCATTCGCCTTCGCTGATACGCTGCCGTAATGATGTGACATCCAGGGTTTCCGTGCTCATTTCCGCTCCTCATTTCAGGTCAATGTGCTTACCTAACATCGTGGCATAGCGTTTTTGCCGCTGGGAAATGCCAATAACGGCAAAACATTGTCAATAAACGCAAAGTGGGATTGATCATTGACCTGTGTCAGACCGGTTTAATCTTAAATCGCTACCCTACACAGCCCTGTGAAAATGGTATGCTGCTGACGCCGTAAGCGCAGCTTAAACCGACTGAGGATTGTCTGGTGCCACTGAAAAAACGACATCACGATTTTGATTGGGTCTTAATCGTTTGTGCCGGGTTGCTACCGTTGGTGCTCGGTATCCTTTGTACGGCCATCGAAGCGCGCCACACCGTCAGCCAACAGCAGATCTCTACCGCTAATACCTTGATCACTCAGGCTGAAAAGATGAGTGATAACGCCTGGGATATGATCACTGAGCTGCGCCAGTATCATTACCAGCCTTGTGCGCAAATTGAAGATCAGCTGCAGCGCGCCGGTACGCTCAATCCCTATTTTCGCTCAATTGGTATGCTGAAAGGCGATGACATCACTTGCTCGTCCGCCTTTGGCCTGAAACACGGCACCTTAACCGAAATGATGATGCAGCCGCCGCCAATTACCGGCAAAGCCTGGTGGAGTATTTCGGTGCGCGGTACTTACGGAGTACCGAATCGTCCCGCCGTGGTGTTTGTGCGCCAGCTCCCCGATACCAGCGGTTTCTGGGCGGTCATTGACGGCCAATATTTGATGGACTTTATGAACGCCATTGGCGGATCGCGTGGCTACCACATGAGTCTGCAATTTAGTGGCGGTGCAGTGATTGCCAGCGGGTCGAATGACATGCAGCCGAAGCTCTACATGAAAAGTGAATCTTTTCAGGCCGATTCCAGCCGTTATCCCATTACCGTAAATGTGACCGTACCGGCTTCTGAATTGCTCAAAGCCTGGCGTCAGGCGCTGTTTATCTTCCTGCCGATGGCAGCGATTTTCTCGATTCTGTTGATGGTGCTGACCGCCAACTGGCTGCGCCGCCGCATCTCCTGGCACGATGAGATTGCCCGCGCCATCCGCGCCCGCCAGTTTTCGGTGCATTATCAGCCGGTTTACAGCAATACATTACACGCCTGCGCCGGTGCTGAAGCCTTGCTGCGCTGGCAACGGCCAAACGGCGACATGATTCGTCCGGATATCTTTATCAGCGCCGCTGAAGCCGAAGGGATGATTGTGCCGCTGACGCAACATCTGCTTGAGCTAATGGCCGAAGATATCCAAAGCTGGCAGGTTGAACCGGGTTTTCATATCGGGCTGAATCTGGCAGCGGAACATCTGCAACATGCCGACTTTGTAGCGGATATTGAGCAGTTTGCAGCGCGCGTTAAAGACAAGCAGATGTGCATTACACTAGAACTGACCGAACGCAGCCTGATTGAAGATGGCGAAATGGTGGCGCGCAAACTGCGTCATTTGCGCGCGCAGGGCATGAAGGTGGCGATTGATGATTTCGGCACCGGCCACTGTTCGCTGACTTACTTGCTCACCTTCCCGCTGGATTATCTGAAAATTGATCGCGGCTTTATCAACGCAATTGAAGGCCTCGACGTGGAAACACCGGTGCTGGATGCGATTATTAATCTATGCCACAAGCTGGAACTGGATGTGCTCGGTGAAGGCGTCGAGACCGCCACACAATTTGAATACCTGCGGCAGCGTGGTGTGATCTTTATTCAGGGCTACTATTATGCCCGTCCGCTGGATAATGAACGGCTGCGTGCCTGGCTCAGCGAGCAAGGGCATAAGCCACTTCTTGTTGAGGAACATCATGAGCCTGAACTGCATCATTCTTGATGATTACCAGAACGTCGCCCAGTCGCTTGCCGATTGGGCGTCTCTCGCCCCGCTGGTGCACACCACTTCCCTGACTGAACATCTCGCCGACCAGGATGAACTGGTCAGGCAGATCGCCCACGCCGACATTCTGGTGGTGATGCGCGAACGCACGCCGCTCAGCGCCGAGCTGATTGGCCGCTTGCCTAATCTGAAAATGGTGGTCACCTCCGGCATGCGTAATGCTTCCATCGATTTGGATGCCTGCGCGGAACGCTATATCGCGGTGTGCGGCACCGCCAGCAGCAGCGCGGCACCGCTGGAACTGACGTGGGGATTGCTGCTGGGACTGGCGCGCCATATCGTGCCGGAGAATCAGGCGCTGCGCAGCAACGGCGCGTGGCAGCACAGTTTAGGCATGAGCCTGCAGGGCAAAACGCTGGGATTGCTCGGACTGGGTAAAATTGGCGGCGAGATGGCAAAAGTGGCGCAGGCGTTTGGGATGCGCGTGTGTGCGTGGAGCCAGAATCTCACCGCCGAACGCGCCGCCGAGTGTGGCGTAGAACGTTCGCCATCGCTGGCTGCGCTGCTCAGTAGCAGCGATGTGGTGTCCATTCATCTGGTATTAAGCGAGCGCTCACGCCATTTGCTTGATGCAGCGGCGCTGGCGCAGATGAAGCCAGGCGCGCTGCTGATTAACACATCGCGCGCCGGCATTGTCGATCAACAGGCGATGATCGCCGCGCTGCAGTCGGGTCAGTTAGGCGGTGCGGGATTGGATGTGTTTGAACAGGAGCCGCTGCCCGCCGATCATCCGCTGCGTCAGCTGCCGAACGTGCTGGCGACGCCGCATCTCGGCTATGTCGCCGACAGCAATTACCGCACCTACTTCACGCAGGCGGTGGAAGATATTAAGGGATGGTTGACCGGTGCGCCGCTGCGCTCGCTACTCTGAACGGCCTGCGCGCCGTTTTTCCGCAATACGCAGCGCCACTTCGAGGCTGTCTTCCGCCAGCGCGCCATTCGGCACATCGCGTTGGGCGTTAAGACGTTGATTAATACGCTCCAGCGTCGGCGTTAACTGCCCCACTAATTGCTGATATTCATCAAGCTGCGTGATGGGTTGGTTACGTGCGATGCTGGTTTGTGTCAGCCGTTGCAGCTGACGCAAGCTCTCGGTCGCCTGGCGGGAGAGTAATCCGGCCTGACGCCAGCTTTTCAGGCGCTGCAGCAGTTCATCGGGTTGTTGCGCCAATAATACCAGCTGCGCATCTGCCCGCTCGCCACAGTTAATCCACGCCATCGAGGTACTGGAAACCGCAGCCGTACGCTGTGCCGCAGGCACAAGATTGATAAGATTCCTTTCTACACTGTCGATCATCGACAGCCAGGGATTCTTAAAAGACTGGGCGTTTATCCTCGACATGAACACTCCACCAAAGCACGGCGGCAGAGTATTACCCAATGTTTTGGAGCTGGCAAGCAGAGGTTGCCGCCTCGCTTAATGGTAAGTTTTTCTTATTTATTTGCGCAACAATCAGGTATGGCAATAAAGCCGCGGCATACCAGAATAATTGATTATTTGATCGCCGTTGGGGAGTTGATACATCTGATAATAATCATTATGGGATTCTCGCGCCGAGGTGAAAAGTATCTGCGCAGCGAGTGCCTCGGGCACCGTATCATCGGCCATCGCCTGCACTTTACGGGTATTCACTAGCATGAAATCTCCCTGACGATGCCAGCTACTGACAGAAACGCGATTCAGCCGATATTGGCGGTCCTGCACGGTGACCGTGCCAATGAGCATTGATGTGCCGCTGCCATCCGCTTTAAAGCGAGTGCGCATGGTGGCATTCAGCGTGCCCGTTGGTTTTCCCTGATTATCAATGCGATAAGGTACTTCGCACCATTCGGGTACCGGTACGGTTGGACGGACCAATATCACCAACGCCCAGGGAAGGATAAACGCCACAAAAATAGCTGAACCTAGCCATGCTTTACGCATCCGGTAACTCCTGAACAAACACCATCCACGATATGCACTCATTATCCTTTTGCGCGATCGGTCTGGCGCAGAGGAAAGCACTGGTATGAACGCGGGTGCGTCCCAGATTGATATACAGCAATGGCGGCATCGCACCATCCGGCAGACGCGGCTTTAACTCGTTGAAACGACGCAATGCATCTTTAACGATATACGAATTCGCGGAGAGGCCTTCAGCGATAAAAATCTGCGTCTGCGCCTCCTGACCATAAAACTTATATTGCGTACCGGCATGTTTTGTCGGCGCAAACTCCTGACGCGCCACCAGCGCCAGCACCGCATTGAGCAGCAATAATGCCAGGACAATACCCCGCCACAGCCAGGATTTTTTCTTCACGGCGACCGCTTTCACAGCAGGTTCGGGCGGCACCGTGACCGGCTTTTCAGCTTCAGCAGCGGGCGCTGCATCATCACTGAAGGATTCAACGTCCACCTGCTCTGCCAGCACGCAGCCAATCAGCGGCACCTGATGCACTAACGCACCCGGCGCGTGCGCCTGTTGCGCCAGGCGATTGATCTCGGCAATGGTCGAGGTTAAGCGATCGGCAAAGGCCAACTCTGAAGGTTCGCGCTGGAACAGCGCATGCAGCGCCTGATTGCGTACCAGTTTCCCCTGCGCATTTAACACACGACGCAATACCGCACTTTGCAGCGGCGATAACGCCACGCGTTGTGCAGGAGAATGGAGGGGATAAAACACCTGTTGGTCGGCATCAAAACAGAGACTTTTGGCAAATAAAACAAAGCGCGCCATATGAAACCTGATTTCCAAAAAAGCAACTCACGCAAGTATATGTAGTTTCGCCAGATGGCGCACGCTTACTGCAAATCACTACGTAAAATCGTGGCTTTTTTTTGACGCGTTTCAGGGGTTAATAAGCCACAGCATTAGCTAAAAAATAGCCAGTTAGTGGTGAAAACATGACAAATATCACACTAAATCGGTATACTCTGTCGCGGTTGGCAATCATTACCCCCCTAATAATTGCCCGGCAGGCCAGGGAAAAAGCGTTATTTCCCGGCTATGCTTTAATTTTCTCAACGCCGCGGACTGTTGGCATTGTTTGAGTCCGCAGCGTTGAGGATTTTTCGAATTCCAATACAGGGTATCTGCATGAAACTACGTAGGAAGCGTGTAAAACCTATCGGGATTGATGATGTCACGATTATCGATGACTCCCGTTTACGTAAAGCCATCACCGCGGCTTCGCTGGGCAACGCGATGGAATGGTTTGATTTTGGTGTTTATGGCTTTGTGGCTTATGCGCTGGGTAAGGTGTTCTTCCCGGATGCTTCGCCAAGTGTTCAGATGATTGCCGCACTGGGTACGTTCTCGGTTCCGTTCCTGATTCGTCCACTTGGTGGTTTGTTCTTCGGCATGTTGGGCGATAAATATGGTCGCCAGAAAATCCTCTCTATTACCATCGTCATCATGTCGATCAGTACCTTCTGTATCGGCTTGATACCGTCTTATGCCTCAATTGGTATCTGGGCACCGATTCTGCTGCTGTTGGCAAAAATGGCGCAGGGCTTCTCGGTCGGCGGTGAATATACCGGTGCATCGATCTTCGTTGCCGAGTACTCGCCTGACCGTAAGCGCGGCTTTATGGGCAGCTGGCTTGATTTCGGCTCCATCGCCGGTTTTGTGCTGGGTGCGGGTGTCGTGGTACTGATCTCCACCATTATCGGTGAAGAGAAATTCCTCGAGTGGGGCTGGCGTATTCCCTTCTTTATCGCGCTGCCGCTGGGCATTATTGGTTTGTATCTGCGTCATGCTCTGGAAGAAACCCCGGCGTTTCAGCAGCACGTTGAGAAGCTGGAACAGGGCGACCGTGAAGGCCTGCGCGACGGCCCGAAAGTGTCGTTTAAAGAGATCGCGACCAAGCACTGGAAAAGCCTGTTGGCCTGTATCGGTCTGGTGATTGCCACCAACGTGACCTACTACATGCTGCTGACCTACATGCCGAGCTACCTGTCGCATAACCTGCACTACTCAGAAGATCACGGCGTGTTGATCATTATCGCCATCATGATGGGTATGCTATTTGTGCAGCCAGTGATGGGTATGCTGAGTGACCGTTTTGGTCGTCGTCCGTTTATCATCATTGGTTCTATCGCGCTGTTTGTCTTCGCGATTCCGTCCTTTATGCTGATCAATAGCGGCGTGCTGGGCCTGATTTTCGCCGGTCTGCTGCTGATGGCGGTGATCCTCAATGCCTTTACCGGTGTGATGGCGTCGTCGCTACCCGCGATGTTCCCAACCCACATCCGCTACAGCGCGTTGGCAAGTGCCTTTAACATCTCAGTACTGATTGCCGGTTTAACACCGACACTCGCCGCTTACTTAGTGGAAGCCACTAACAATCTGTATATGCCGGCTTACTACCTGATGGTTGTCGCGGTGATTGGTTTGATTACCGGTATCTACATGAAAGAGACCGCGAATAAACCGCTGCGTGGTGCCACTCCAGCGGCGTCGGATCTCGAAGAAGCGCGTGAAATCCTGCAGGAGCATCACGACAACATCGAGCAGAAAATCGAAGATATTGATGACGAGATCGCCAAGCTTGAGGCGAAACGTAAAAACCTGGTGCAGCAGCATCCGGACATCAACGAGTAATCTTCCCCACTCCCGCCGCCCGGCGGGAGTTTTCGTTTCCGCACACAATCCTTCATGCACAACCGCGAAAAGGGGTAAACTGTTGCCACTTTTTTAACCTGCATAAGTTGTCGAGCATGTCTGAATTTAATCTGATCCAGCGCCCAAGAAGGCTGCGCAAAAGCGCGTCAATGCGCGAAATGTTCCAGGAATCCAACCTCAGCATCAACGATTTGGCACTGCCGATTTTCGTTGAAGAAGGCGCGGACGATTACGTGCCGATTAACGCCATGCCGGGCGTGGTACGTATCCCCGAGAAGCGTTTAGCCTATGAGATCGAACGTATCGCCAAAGCCGGCATTCGTTCAGTGATGACCTTTGGTATTTCCCACCACACCGACGCCACCGGCAGCGACGCCTGGAATGAAAACGGTTTGGTGGCGCGTATGTCACGTATCTGCAAAGACACCGTGCCAGAAATGATCGTAATGTCTGATACCTGCTTCTGCGAATACACCAGCCACGGCCATTGCGGCGTGCTGTGCGATCACGGCGTTGATAACGACCAAACGCTGATCAACCTCGGTAAGCAAGCCGTGGTGGCGGCACAAGCCGGCGCCGACTTTATCGCCCCTTCTGCCGCGATGGATGGTCAGGTGAAAGCTATTCGCCAGGCGCTCGACGCCGCAGGCTTCACCGATACCGCCATCATGTCGTACTCGACGAAGTTCGCGTCCTCCTTTTACGGCCCGTTCCGTGAAGCCGCAGGCACCGCGCTGAAAGGCGATCGTAAGACTTATCAGATGAATCCGATGAACCGCCGTGAAGCGCTGCGCGAGTCGCTGCTTGATGAAGCGGAAGGTGCAGATTCTCTGATGGTAAAACCGGCTGGCGCTTATCTCGATATCCTGCGCGATATCCGTGAGCGCACCACGCTGCCGCTGGCGGCGTACCAGGTGAGCGGTGAGTACGCGATGATCAAATTCGCCGCGCAGGCGGGTGCCATCGACGAACGTAATGTGGTTCTTGAAAGCCTTGGCGCGATTAAACGTGCCGGCGCGGATCTCATTTTCAGCTATTTTGCCCTTGATCTCGCCGAGCAAAAAGTGCTCTGATTATCGTTACGCCTGGCATCGGACATCGCATACCGTTGCCAGGCGCTTTCAGCCTTTGTGGCACAAACACCAGTGTTTCTGTAATTCCATAATTAATAAGAGTAACGCGATGAAAGCACCTGCACTGCCTGCGGACGAGTCACATCGTCTGGCCCAGTTACGTGCGCTCAACATTCTGCACACGCCTGCCGAAGAGCGTTTCGACCGTTTAACCCGCCTTGCCCGTCGTTTGTTTGGCGTGCCCGTCGCGCTGGTCAGCCTGCTGGAAGAGGACCATCAGTGGTTCAAATCCACTGCGGGATCAAGCGATACCACCGCACCGCGCAATACCTCTTTTTGTGGCCATGCCGTGCTGCAGGATGATGTGATGGTGGTGGAAAACGCGCTTGATGATGAACGCTTCTACGATAATCCGCTGGTTAAAAATGCCGAAAATCCGGTGCGTTTCTACGCGGGTTGCCCGCTGCGCACGCCGGCCGGTGCGAAAGTCGGTACGCTGTGCATTATCGATCACCATGCGCGTCAGTTCGATGCGGACGATATCCACACCTTGCGTGATTTGGCCGCAATGGCGGAAGCGGAGCTGGTGGCGTTCCAGACCGCGACGTCCGATGAACTGACGCAAATCACCAACCGCCGCGGCTTTATGACGCTCGGCCAGCTGGCGCTGAATGAGTGCCAGGTGAAGCAGTTACCGGCCAGCCTGACTTTCCTCGATCTCGATCGCTTTAAAGCCATTAACGATACGCTCGGCCATCGCGAAGGCGACCGCGCATTAATGGACTTCGCCGACGCCATGAAGGTGAGTTTCCGCCACGCGGATATCTTTGCCCGTTTGGGCGGCGATGAGTTTGTAGTGCTGTTTAATGGCTTGCAGCAAGCCGATGCTGAAGGCGTGTTGGCGCGCTTTGATGGTTTCCTGCAACAGCAAACCCAGAATCTGGAGCGGCGTTACGCTCTGCACTTCTCATCGGGCATTGTTGAGTTCGATCCCGATCATCCGCAATCGCTGGAACAGCTGCTGGAAGGCAGCGACGAACGGATGTACGCCGCTAAGAACGGGAAAAAGAAGCTGAGTTGATGTTGGTCGCCATAAATGGCGACCCTACAGTGGTTTGGCGAGATTTTCGTAGGGTGCGCATTTATGCGCACCTGCATGCATAGGCAATTTATTGCTCAATTGAGCAGCTTTACGCCATTGATGACAACCCTGCAATTAATGACCCGCTAAATCCGCGATTAATGTCTGATTAAACTTCTGCGGTTCTTCCATCTGCGGCGCGTGTCCCATGCCGGGGAATTCGATTAAGCGTGCGCCGGGTATCAGCTGCGCCACCTGCTTGCCCAGCACGTTGTAATGCCCGAGTTTAGCCTTCACTTCCGGTGGCGCGATATCGCTGCCAATCGCCGTGGTATCGGCGGTGCCGATCATCAACGTGGTTGGCACACGCAGATCTTTAAACTCGTAATACACCGGCTGAGTAAAAATCATGTCGTAGATTAGCGCCGAGTTCCACGCCACTTTCTTGTGGCCCGGCCCGCTGTTTAGCCCGGCCAGCATATCAACCCACTTGTCATACTCCGGCTTCCACTGGCCGCTGTAATAAGTCTGCTGTTCGTACTTCTTGATGCCCGCCGCATCCAGTTTAAGTTCACGCTGATACCACTGATCCACCGAACGCCACGGCGCGCCTTTGGCTTTCCAGTCTTCTAAACCAATGGGATTGACCAGCACCAGCTTCTGCGTTTGTTTGGGATACATCAGCGCATAGCGCGTCGCCAGCATGCCGCCGGTGGAATGCCCAACAATAATGGCGTTGTCGATACCTAGCTGCTGCAACAGTTGATGGGTGTTCTGCGCCAGTTGCTGGAAGGTGTATTGATAGTTAGCCGGTTTAGTTGAGCTGCAGAAGCCAATCTGATCCGGCGCGATGACACGATAACCTTTCTGACTCAGCGCTTTGATGGTGTCATCCCAGGTTGCGCCACAGAAGTTCTTACCGTGCATCAGCACCACGGTTTCACCGTTGGCCTGCTGCGTGGGTTTAACATCCATATAACCCATACTCAGCGCTTGCTGCTGCGAGGAGAAGTTAAAGTGCTGCAGCGGATAGGGATAGTTGAAGCCTTCCAGCTGTTCACCATACACATTGGCGGCGAGCGCCGGCGCAACAGTGCCTAACGCCACTGACGCCAGAATCACGGCAAGTGATTGTTTTGGCTTGAAACGAAAACCCATTAGGTTATTCCTTAACAGTGAAAACCTTCAGTGTGGCACGTTAATCTGCGTTAAGTATTGATGAGGTGTGCCGCCAGAAAGCACGCCTTTTACTATTAAGCGCCGCGAAGCGATGCAAAATTTGAGTTAATAATAACGTCCGTTATTACGATAAATATTCAACACCACCACAACATGCAAACGTTTAAATTCACGAAAAACAAGACCCATCTCGATGACAAACAATAAAACACCCAAAACATCAGAAAACTTTACATTAATTGCAGATTGGAAAGATTAATTAAATTACACTCTGCCATTGTTAATGGAGGACTACGATGACACAGCAAAAATATAATGAAGGGGTAATTGATTCGGTAACCGAATGGATTATGGCTAACCTGGATCAACGTTTAACTATTGATGATATTGCACTGAAGTCTGGCTATTCCAAATGGTATTTACAGAAACTCTTCGCCCGCTATCACAATGAAACGCTGGCACGCTACATTCGCAAAAAGAAACTTATTCACTGTATCAATGACTTGAAAGACAGTAACGCGCCGATAATCAGTCTGGCTGTGAAATACCATTTCGAAAGTCAGCAATCCTTTACCCGATCGTTTAAGCATGTGCTGGGCTGTACGCCGCTCTTTTGTCGCAAGCGCCAGCTCGACGATGATGCTCAACAAGCGATGCGCGAAAGCAACGATCCCTGCGTGCTCTGTCGTCAGGCGGGATTTGATGCCACTGAACGTAATAAAGATATTGTTACTCCTGCGGTGCGCAGCGATAAATTCATGCCGCGACTCCACTGCGTAATGCGCTAATAAATCCCGACTGTTTTATTAACGCCTTTCGCACTTTTTCTAACGCTAATAGACTTATTTATGTCAACCTTACGACTTGCATCATGAATAAAACGGATGGCGCACCATCCGTTTTTTCATTTAATAGCTCGATTTATTTAGCGCGTTTACGCTCTTTTTAAAATGCGCGAGCCGATTATCCAGCGCATCGGTATAAAGCATGGTATCCACACCGACAGCCACGAAATTAGCTCCCCAACTGATGGCGCGTTCCGCCATCTCCAGATTAACCGCCAGAAAACCGGCCGCTTTTCCTGCGCTGCGGATGCGTTTAATACTTTGCTCAATGACTTTCTGCACTTCAGGATGCGCCGCATTATCGGGATAACCTAATGAGGCGGATAAATCTGCCGGACCAATAAATACTCCGTCAACGCCCTCTACTTCCAGCAACGCATCAAGATTATCAATCGCCGTTTTGCTTTCGGCCTGAATCAGCAGGCATAACTCTTCATTGGCGCGCGCCATATAATTTTCCACGCGCCCCCAACGTGCCGCCCGCGCCACGCCTGCGCCAACGCCGCGCGTGCCGAAAGGCGGATAGCGCGTCGCTTTCACCAGCGCCTGTGCCTGTTCGGCGGTATCGATCATCGGCACCAGCAAGGTGCGCGCACCGATATCCAACACCTGCTTAATCAGCGCCGTCTGGAATTCGATTGGGCGAATCACCGGCTGGCTGCGGTACGGCGCAACCGCCTGCAACTGATGATAGAGATCCTGCACGGTATTCGGTGCGTGTTCGCCATCAATCAATAACCAGTCGTAGCCGCTGGTGGCAGCAATTTCGGCCAGATACGACGATGTGCTGCTCAGCCACAAACCAATCTGCGTTTCGCCTTTGGCTAATCCGGCTTTAAAGGGATTCTTTAACGGATCCTGCATAGCTTCTCCTTACTTAATGACTTGGCTGCTGAGAGTGTGGCAACTGACGCTCCACTTTCAGGCTGAGGATAATCAGTGAACCGATGGCGGCAATCAGCGCCAGCGCCAGCAATCCAGCGGCGCTGCTGTTAAATTGCATCTCGGCATTTACGCGAATCAGCGGCGCGAGGAAACCACCCACGGCGCCAAACAAATTGACGAAGCCGATACCCGCCGCCAGCGCAGTGCCAGAAAGCAGTTGCGTCGGCATGGTCCAGAACACCGGCTGCACGGCAATAAAACCCACCGCCGCGACGCTGAGCGCGATGATGGCTAACAGCGGCGAAACCAATCCGGACAAACCAATCCCGACGGCAGCCGCCAGCAAGGTGAACGCCGCCACCCGGCGACGCTCGCCGCTGCGGTCGGAATAGCGCGGAATCAGCCAGGTGCCAAACAGCGCGGCCACCCACGGAATCGCCGCCACCAGCGAAGCGAGGAAACCGACTTTGGTGCCCAACAACGCTGCGACCTGAGAAGGCAGGAAGAAAATCAGGCCATAAACCGCAATCTGGATGGTCATGTAGATGATGGCGAGCTGCCAGACGCGACCATTGCGCAGCGCATCACGCAGATGTGAAGTCGGTTTTTGCTGCTCTTCGCTCTCCAGCTGACGTTGCAGCGCCTGCTTCTCCTCTGCGCTGAGAAAACGCGCTTTCGCCGGCGTGTCGTCGATGTAGCTGAAGGTGAAAACTCCGGCCGCCACCGCCAGTAATCCTTCAATGATAAACATCCAGAACCAACCCGGATGGCCCAGCACGCCGTGCATTTCCAGCAGTGCGCCAGAGAGCGGTGAACCCAGCGTCAACGCCAGCGGCGCGCCCATATAAAACAGCCCCATCACGCTGGCGCGCTGCTGTTGCGGGAACCACAGCGAGGTCAGATAAATCATGCCAGGGAAGAAACCCGCCTCAGCGGCGCCAAGCAAGGTGCGCACCAGCAGGAATTTGGCTTCGGTATCAGCAAATGCCATCGCGGCCGACAGAAATCCCCAGAGTATGGTGGTGCCGCCAATCCAGCTGCGCGCGCCAAAACGCTGCATCAGCAAATTGGCCGGTACGCCAAGCAGCGCGTACACCACAAAGAAGATTCCGGCTCCCAGTGCGTAAGCTTCATTACTCAGGCCGGTATCGAGTTGATACGCCTCTTTGGCGAAACCGATGTTGGCGCGGTCGAGAAACGCCAGCACGTAGAGCATCAACATGAAAGGAATAAGACGCGCGCGGTTCTTTTTAACCGCGCTTAACACCAGATTATCCATGGTAAACCCTCACGCAGGGCTGCGACTCGTCGCCGCAGCCGCTGCGATTAGTGTTGATAAGGACGCTTCAGTCCATCGCGATTCAGTTCTACGCCGAAGCCCGGTTTATCCAGCACCGATTTGTGCATGCGACCGTTAACCGGTACCGGTTCGTTGATCAGCAGCGGATCAAACTGCGGGCGCAGCGTGCTGCAATCCGGGCTGGTCATCAGAAATTCACTGAATGGGCTGTTGGTGAAGGTGATCACCGCGTGATGCGAGTAAACCGAGGAGCCGTGCGGCACCACCAGCTGACCGCGTGATTTCGCCAGCGCCGCCACTTCGACCAGCGTGGTCAGGCCGCCGCACCAACCGACGTCGGGCTGCAAAATATCGATGCCGGTTTCAGCCAGCGTGCGGAACGATTGCAGCGTGCCGTGATGTTCGCCGCTGGTGATCAACATGCCTTGCGGCGCTTGCTGTTTCAGCTGTGCGTAACCTTCGAACTGTTGCGGCGGCAAGCACTCTTCCAGCCACTTAACGTTATAAGGCGCGCAGGCGTGGGCCAGTTTGGTGGCGAAATTGACGTCCTGACTCATCCAGCAGTCGAGCATCAGCCAGAAATCCGGCCCGCAGGTTTCGCGATAGTGAGCGATGCGCGCCACCTCTTTACGAATGCCTTCATCGCCATCATGCGGTCCCCACTGCACCGCCATTTTGCCGCCGATAAAGCCCATCTGCTGCGCCAGATCCGGACGTGCGCCGGTGGCGTAAAACTGCAGTTCATCGCGCACCGCGCCGCCCAGCAGTTTGTACACCGGCAGATCGGTGACTTTGCCGAACAGATCCCACAGCGCCAAATCGACGCACGAAATGGTGTTCATCACCAGTCCGCCCGATCCGGCGTAATACATGGTGGCGTTCATCATCTGGTCGTGAATCAGTTTGATATCGCTGACGCAGCGTCCTTCGAGGAAACGATTCAGATGCTTCTCCACGATGAAGCAGCCCATTTCGCCGCCGGTGGTAATGGCGAAACCGGTTTGACCATTATCGGCTTCCACTTCGACGATCAGCGTGCCTAATACGTTGATGCCAAAGGATTGACGCGACTGCTCATACTGTTTGTATTTGCTCATTGGCGTGGCGACGTGGTCGTCAATCCAGTGATTGGCACCTTGATCGTGATAATCGCCGCCAGCCGCCGCTTTATCAGCGGTAGCGCCACCGGCAAAGTAGGCGCGGACAGTTTTAATTTTAGGTAGGGACATGCTCTTCTCCTGGTTACGAGGCGTGTTTTTCCGCCGGGCTACGCCAGCCCAGCAGACGGGAAATATCGCGGGCGCAGGCAATCGCCTGGCCAGCTAGGTAATCGCGTTTGTCGTCGTCAATGTCGAGTCGGGTGCCCACCAGCGAAATGGCGGCAACAAGCTGCTGGCGGGCATTGAAAATCGGCGCGGCGACACAGCGCACATCGGGATAATCCTCACCGTTATCAAAGCTCCAGCCCTGACGACGAATGCGTGCCAGTTCGGTGCGCAGCGCATCGGCGTTACGCAGCGAGGTTGGCGTCACCGCCACAAAGCGCATGTCGCTGATGATGCGTTCCTGCTCTTCAGGTTGCTGCCAGGCGAGCAGGCACTTGCCAATGCCCGAGCGATACAGCGACAGGCTTTTACCTTCATGCGAGCGCACGCTGATGGTGGCGGCAGATTCGAGTTTGAGGATGTAACAGGCGTGACCACCATCGAGGATGCCGAGGTGGCACAGCAGATTGGTCTGGTGCATTAAACGTGTCAGAGGTGGACGCGCGATATCGCGGATATCCATGCGCTGCAGTGCGTGACCAGCAAACTCCACCAACCGCGTCCACAGGCAATAGTTGTTGTTGCGATCGATGGTGATCAGACGCTGTTTTTTCAGTTCAGCGAACAGCAGATAGGCACTGCTTTTGGGCAGCGCCAGCGTTTCAATGATCTCGGCGGCGCTGCACGGTCCGTGCTGGGCAATAAAGTCGAGAATCGCAATGGCGCGCGTCAGTGCGGGGACAGGCGTAATTTCCAACATGCTGGACTCCAGTCTGATGATCTGGAGCGCAGTGTTGTGGTTTTACTCCCTGATAAGTGTGCGCCGCTTCAAATTACGCGGCGCTGAGCGCGTTTGGTGGCAATGCATATGCGGGAATGTGAATCGCGCCGCGCTGCGAGTACAGCCGACTGTACTCGCAGCGCAGGGTCAGGAAATCTAAGAGAAAATGTATTTAATCGCTGTAATGACCATCGTGGTGGTCATCACCATGAGCAAACGCTTTATCCAGCGCATATCGGTTTTCAAGGCAGAGACATCGGCTTTGATAACTTCAATGTCTTTTTCTATGCGATCAAGGCGAGCTTCAACTCTGGTCAGGCGAACATCTAACGCTTTAATCTCACCACTCAGTCGAACATCCAGATCTTTAATCGCATTAGTAAGCCGAGTATCAAGCTCCCTAATTGCAGCACTAAGCCGGTCATCCAGTTCTCGAATAACAGCACTAAGTCGGTCGTCCAGCTCTTTAATCGCACCAGTAAGCCGTAAATCAAGCTCTTTAATCGTGCCATTAAGTCGCTCATCCTGCTCTTTAATCGCGCCGGTAAGTCGAACATCCAGTTCTTTAATACTCCCTGTAATTCCTTCTCCGGCTTTCATTAAATCAGCACGAGATAACGCATTATCCTGCTGCATCTCGGTAAAGATCTCGACCATGGCTTCGGCCTGCTGGTCGCTGACGCCGGCCAGCTGCAATGCTTTAAAGGCTTTGTGTGTGTTCATCATCGCGAGTGTCATCCGTGAAGCTCCTGAGTTGATGTGAGGCGTATGCCACCATCATGCTCAGCGAGCGATTATTGCACCATGTGACTGTTTGTATTTTGCGCGGCGCTGCGAAAAATATCAATTAGTACAACAAGTAACGTGCATGCGGATGCGAGACATCTCGCAAAATTGGCGTCAGGTTCTGCCGCGAAAAGTTTTGCGATATTGCAGCGGGGAAGTGTTGAGTTGCTTCTTAAAATGACGGCGCAGCATCAGCGGCGAGGAGAAGCCGGCTTTCTCGGCAATCAGTTCTACCGGTTGATCGGTTTTCTCGAGAAAACGCTGCGCCAGTGCCAGCCGCTGATTGACTAACCACTCGCTGAAACAGCCGCCGGTGGTTTGGGTGAAGCGTCGGGTAAAACTGCGGCGGCTCATCAAGGCTTTATCCGCCAGTTGCTCCAGCGTGAGCGCCTGCTGCAGATTTTCTGTCGCCCAGCTCAGCGCCGACATAAAACGATCGTTGCCCGCCGAATGATAAACCGGCTGTTCAATATATTGCGCCTGCCCACCCTGCCGATGCGGCGGCACCACCAGCATACGCGCCACGCTATTCGCCACATCGACACCACACTGCTCGCGCACCAGATGCAGGCAGCAATCAATGCTCGCTGCCGTTCCTGCCGAGGTGACGATCTGCCCTTCGTCGATATAAAGCACGTCGCGGTCAATCGCCACATCCGGATAAAGGCGTTCGAAATCTGCCATCCAGCGCCAGTGCGTGGTGGCGCGGCGCTGGCTTAATAATCCGGCAGCACCCAATACGAAGGCACCAAGACACAAACCTACCACCTGTGCGCCGCGCTGCGCCGCCTGCTGCAAGGCCTGCAGCAACTCTGCCGGCGGCTGCACGCCAGGATCGCTCCAGCTTGGCACCACCACCATATCGACATCGGCCAGTTGCTCTAAGCCGTGCTCGGCAAGAATGGAAAAGCCGCTATTGGTTTTTAGCGGTCCGGGGTGCGTGGCGCAGATCAGCAACTGATAGCACAACGCGCCGTCGTCCCGAGCGGCTTTTTCAAACACCGCGCAGGGCACAGAAAGGTGGAAGGGAATGATGTCATCGAACACCACGATACCCACTTTGATGGGCGCTGCCGTGCCTGGCATTTTTGGCGCAAATTGAACGTTATTTGTCATCCGTTGTACTCCTTCACTGACGGCGAAATCGCCATACTGCACCACATCGGAGGCCGCGCTGGCCTCTTCTATCCGCTAAACCATCAAAGGATTATTACTCATGAAAAACATTTTCGCTTCAGGAACCTTAGCGCTGGCCATGGCGATTTCTGGCAATGCGTTCGCCGCCGAGACCAAGTCAGAAAAAGCACCGACCATTCGCACCATGAGCGGCGCCACCGCCACCACTGCACTTAACGCAAAGCAGACTGCGGTGATTGTCATCGATATCCAGAACGAATATTTCCCTGGCGGCAAGATGCCGATTCCCGATGGCATGCAGGCGCTGAACAACAGCAAGCGTCTGGTGGCATTCGCGCATAAAAATAAGATGCCGGTATTCTTTGTGCAACATCTGGGTGAAGCCAACGGCCCACTGTTTGCCAAAGGCAGCCGTTTCGCCGAGTTCCACAAAGATTTGCAGCCTGCTAAAGGTGACCGCGTGATCAGCAAAGCCACGCCAAGTTCGTTTGTCGGCACTGACCTGCAGAAACAGCTGGATTCGCTGGGCATCAAACAGCTGATTGTCACCGGCTTGATGACTCACATGTGCGTGTCATCCACCGCACGTGATGCCGTGCCGCTGGGTTATTCGGTGATCATTCCGGAAGATGCCACCGCCACGCGTGACCTGGCAACCTGGGATAACAACGTGGTCGATCACAAAGTGCTGCAGCAAGCCGCGCTGGCGGGTGTCGCTGATGTGTTCGCAGAAATCAAAACCACCGATCAGGTACTTGCGCTGCCCGTGCAATAATCACTGAACCGGCTGGCCCGGTAGCAATTTCTCAGACATCAAACGGCGGCAGGAGAGACTTTCCTGCCGCGCTTGTTGCTGCTGTTGCGGTGACAAATCCTGCCAAACCGTTTGCAGATGCTCCGCCAGACCTTGCTGGAAATGCACCTTCTGCAACGCGTAATCGGAATTACTGCCTTCAATAATCTGCTGCATATCTTGCGGAGCATTGCCGCGTCCATCGTGAGTGAGCGTACAGAACATGGCGATGTAATAGCCTTTGTCCTCATCGCTGTAGTGCGGCATCAGCCACCAAACCGCGGCACTGATGACGATCAGCAACGGCACAAGGAATTTGAGTTTTAACATCAATGGATTTATCCGCTGGAAAAAGGAAACGCGCGATAGTAACAGCATTGGGCCGGTTGCACATATTTTGCCGGTCGCGTCCACAACGTTACCGGTTAACTGTGATCAACTTCTGAGCAATTCATTTTACCCGCCAAAACAAGACAGGTCTTAAACGGCTCTACTAACAGGTCACTATAAGTTGCCGAACTTTTAGCGATTTAGACATGAGACTATGAAACCGACTCAGTTGGTGCTGGCTATCGGCGCACTCTGTAGCCATCAAACCTTGTATGCTCAAGAGACTCGAGCCGCTTCTTCAGATCATCCTCCGCCAACAGCAAGCCTTATTCACCACCCTAACGACAACGCGTTTATTCATCATCTTCCCGCACATCCGCATGACGATTCGATAATTCATAGCGCCAGACATACTGCCGCAGACAGCATAAAAATGGTGGGGAAATTTTTCGCCCGAAACAGTTGGTATGATGATTTTAATCCGGCGACTAATCGTCCGCCTTTGCAAGGTAAGCTGGCGGGGAACAGGCCGCATCTGTTTTGGTTTTACCGGCTACAGAGCTCACTGATTGCTCCTCTTCCACCCGATCCCGATCTGATCGATCCCGAACTCGACGGCAATCCACCCCCGCCCGTTTTGCCGCGACCAAGACCTCAGATTCCCGCGTATGCCGCCCTGCCTGCCGCGCTATTTGGTATGGACGAGCATCTGCAAGCGCGTTTTATTGAGGATGCTCAACTGGCTGGCAGTGATGGTCGTACTAATCTGTTCATTTCAGGCTTTCACCTTCAGGAACGCTATCACAGTGAGGCCAACCACAATCAAAGTAAAAACCGCTACAACGGCTGGCTTGTTGGCCTACGTGGCTTGCTAACGGAGGATGAACAGCGGCCACTTGCGCTAAGCCTGGCGATTAACCAAGGCCGGTTTACGTTTGAACCCACTTCATCCAGTGGCAGTAGTCACGGCCAGTTCGATACTCAAGGGATTCATGCTCTGCTGAGCTGGCAGCAGCCGCGCGGCTTACAGCTGGCTTTGCCGCTGGGAGTTGGCCATTATCGCGGCAATATAAGCAGTGATGAGCAGGAAAATGTGGCGCAGGTAAAAGCCCGCAGCGCGAACATGGGCGTTGAGGTTGGCTGGCGCTGGCAGCACAGTGCGCATGCATTCACGCCTATTTTGGCAGCCACTGCGCAGTGGGCTCGCATCAAAGATATTCATGATAACGACAATCTACGTATTCGTTATTCCCAGCAAAGGCAGCTGCAATTGTCCGGTGGTTTGAAATATGAATTCAGTCCAACAGATAACCTGAAATTAGGCGCTGAAACCCGCTATGTGCAGTACAGCGGCCATGCGGGCCATGTTGCGGTGAATAAAGATAATCTGCGCACCGGACGCGGTGGCGAACATCTGCAATTAAGCGGCTACGTTGCATGGCAACTGACTGACAATGTTCAGCTTAATAGTCAGATTAAGCGGCAACATCGCCTTGGTCAGGAAGGGGCCAGCAACTGGCAAACGCAGCTGGGCGTACAGATTGCCTTTTAAAGCGCCTGCGCGCACGCCCAGGCCGAGCTCCATGCCCACTGGAAGTTGTAACCGCCCAACCAGCCGGTAACGTCCACCACTTCGCCGATAAAGAAAAGTCCCGGCACATCGCGCGCTTCCATGGTTTTCGACGACAGCTGGGTGGTATCGACGCCGCCCAGCGTCACTTCGGCGGTGCGATAACCTTCGGTGCCGTTCGGCTGCACGCGCCATTGATGCAGCGTGCTGACCAGTTCGCCCTGCTGCTTGCTGTTCAGCTGCTTTAGCGTGACGTCGGGAATCTGCTTCAGCTCCTGCAGCACTTCCACCAAACGTTTTGGCAGAATCTTCGCCAGGCTGTTTTTCAGGCTGAGATTGGGGTGCGCCTCGCGCTGCACATGAATGAAATCATCCAGCGAGGTAGCGGGAGACAAATCAATGGTGACGAATTCGCCCGGTTGCCAATAGCTGGAGATTTGCAGTACTGCAGGACCCGACAAGCCGCGATGGGTAAATAGCATCGCTTCTTTAAATAATGTGCCGTCCTGAGCGGTGATGGTGGTGGGCAGCGCCACACCCGACAGCGTGTTGAGCTGTTCCAGCAGCGGTTTATGCAGCGTGAACGGCACCAAGGCAGCGCGAGTCGGGAACACTTTCAGGCCGAACTGTTCCGCCACTTTGTAGCCAAACGGCGTGGCGCCAAGGCCGGGCATCGAGAGCCCGCCGCTGGCGATCACCAGTTTTTCTGCCTGCACCGATGTGCCGTTCAGCTGCAATGTATAGCCATTATCATCGCGCTCGACGCTCAGCACTTCACTGCGCAGGCGCAGCGTCACCTGTCCGGCATCACACTCTTTTAATAGTAGATCGACAATCTGCTGCGCGGAGTCATCGCAGAATAATTGCCCGAGTGTTTTCTCGTGATACGCAATGCCGTGGCGATTGACCAGATCGATGAAATCCCACTGGTTGTAGCGTGCCAGCGCCGATTTGCAGAAATGCGGATTGTGCGACAGGTACGCCGCCGGTTCGGTGTGCATATTGGTGAAGTTGCAGCGACCGCCGCCCGACATCAAAATCTTGCGGCCCGCTTTTTTGCCGTTATCCAGCAGCAGCACGCGGCGACCCAATTGTCCCGCCTGCGCCGCGCAGAACATGCCGGCTGCGCCTGCACCAATAATGATAACGTCAAACTTTTCCACTGCTCTACCCGCCTTGCCCGAAAGGCGCTGATTGTAGGGATTTGCGGCTTTTAGCGCCAGCTTCAAAAAAATGCCGTAAATGTGTCATAATGTAACTTACTAATTTTAAGCTGTTTTCAGCTAAATCTATACGCTGCATTACAATTTTAAGACAATAAAGAGCTATATTTTTCTTTCATATCGCGCACGTTGTCGCAGATAATGCGCCGCGTTCATGTCCTCCCAAAATGGCGTAACGTTTATGCTACATCTGTTTGCTGGTCTCGACCTCAGTACCAGCCTGTTACTGATTCTTGCTCTGCTGTTTGTATTGTTTTACGAAGCAATCAACGGTTTTCACGACACTGCTAACGCGGTCGCGACTGTCATTTATACCCGTGCGATGCGGGCGCAACTGGCGGTTGTCATGGCGGGTGTTTTCAACTTCTTAGGTGTTTTGCTTGGTGGATTGAGCGTGGCGTATGCCATCGTTCACATGCTTCCGACCGATTTACTGTTGAATGTCGGTTCGGCCCACGGCCTCGCAATGGTCTTCTCCATGCTGCTGGCCGCGATTATCTGGAACCTTGGCACCTGGTATTTGGGTTTGCCGGCGTCCAGTTCTCACACATTGATTGGCGCCATCATCGGTATTGGTCTCACCAACGCCCTGATGACCGGCACCTCGGTGGTTGACGCGCTCAACCTGCCGAAAGTCATCAATATCTTCATGTCCCTGATTCTTTCACCGATTGTTGGTTTGGTGATCGCAGGCGGTCTGATCTTTATCCTGCGTCGCTACTGGAGCGGAACCACCAAACGTTCACGCATCCACATGACGCCAGCAGACCGTGAAAAAATTGATGGCAAGAAGAAGCCTCCGTTCTGGACGCGCATTGCCCTGATCGTTTCGGCGATTGGCGTGAGCTATTCACACGGCGCCAATGACGGGCAGAAAGGCATTGGCTTGATTATGCTGGTATTGATTGGCGTAGCGCCGGCCGGGTTTGTGGTGAACATGAATGCGTCTGGTTATGACATCACCCGCACCCGCGATGCCGTCAATCATCTGGAGCAGTATTATCAGCAACACAGCGAGTCGTTGACGCACATGATGCAACTGGCACCGCCAGTGGTACCAACGCCGGAAGAATCGCTGGGTGGCCCGCAGGAGTTCCATTGCGATAGCGGACGTGCGTTGCAGGCGATTGACCGTGCACAACTGCTGCTGACCAATCTGCAAAGCTACGATCAGCTTACGGTTGATCAACGTAACCAGATGCGTCGTTTGCTGCTGTGCGTCTCCGATACCGTGGATAAAATCGCTAAGCTGCCGGAAACCAGCGCGGATGATAAGCGCTTCCTCAACAAGCTGAAGAGCGATTTGCTCGGCACCGTTGAGTACGCACCGATCTGGATTATTGTTGCTGTGGCGCTGGCGCTCGGCATCGGTACCATGATTGGCTGGCGTCGTGTGGCCACCACCATTGGTGAGAAAATCGGTAAGAAAGGCATGACGTATGCGCAAGGTATGTCGGCGCAGGTGACAGCCGCAGTATCGATTGGCGTGGCCAGTTACACCGGTATGCCGGTTTCTACCACCCACATTCTGTCGTCATCGGTGGCCGGTACCATGCTGGTTGATGGCGGTGGATTGCAGAGTCGCACCATCAAAAATATCGCTATGGCGTGGGTGTTCACCTTGCCGGTGTGTATTTTGCTGTCGGGTTCGCTCTACTGGATTGCACTGAAACTGATCTAAGCAAAGCGCAGAAGTATTCCAGGGCGACAGCAATGTCGCCCTTTTTCATTGCCGTTTTTCATTGCCAGATCGCCATCGCAATCAAACTCACCACCACCAAAAAACAGAGCCCGCTGGTCAGCACAAACTGTCCGCGCACGCGCTCACAGCGGCGAATGAACTCGTCGTCATGATGATCGTGATAGCGCTTCTCCCAGATATAGCGCACCAGCCGCACCTGCTTACTCGGCTGCCCGTGCGACGTGAAGAAACCCGCGCCATCCACGTATTGATATAACAGCGGATCGCAACCGCGCAAAACGGCCAAAAGTGAGCGCAAAGAAGAGAAATAGCGCGCCATATTCACCAGACAAACCACACACAGAGCCCAAAAAAGCGCGATAGTGCTGATCATGTTCCCCTCCCGGCTGGAGCCGCAACGACGTCGAACGCAGCGGGGAATTGCTGTAGACGCCGCACGGGAAATAAACCAGCCACTGAATGATGTCGATTGCATTGTTGTTATGCGAACCTGAGTGCGCAGCTCATACGGCAGTGGCACTTATTTTCAGTGTAGGAGATCTGTTGAATTTTTTTCCAGCGATGATTTTCGTTCAGGGCGAGTGAAAAAGCCGATAACGCTTGATCTTCCTCACATGCGAACTTTCGCTTGCAGCATTTGTTAACAACTCTGGCTATACTCAGGACATAACAAAAACCGCCTGCAAGGCTGAAATAGTTGGTTGGTGGCGCTTCATCGCCGTCTCGCGCAAAGGAATCGCCTACCGTGAAAGCAGGAAGATTGCCCCGAATCTTGAGAAAGGAGTTTTATCATGGCTTATAAACACATCCTGATTG
Source organism: Pantoea sp. B9002 (assembly GCF_013385945.1). NCBI lineage: Bacteria > Pseudomonadati > Pseudomonadota > Gammaproteobacteria > Enterobacterales > Erwiniaceae > Pantoea > Pantoea sp. B9002. The sequence continues at coordinate 88,560 of NZ_JACAPA010000036.1, read as the reverse complement.
CAGTAGACCTTTCCCCGGAAAGCCAGTTGCTGGTTGATAAAGCCGTTTCGCTGGCCCGTCCTTACGACGCAAAAATCTCGTTGATCCACGTTGATGTGAACTATTCAGACCTCTACACCGGGCTGATTGACGTCAATCTGGGCGACATGCAGAAGCGTATTTCCGAAGAGACGCACACCGCGCTGAAAGAGCTGTCGATTAATGCCGGTTATCCAATCAGTGAAACCCTGAGCGGCAGCGGCGATCTTGGCCAGGTGCTGGTGGATGCGATTAAGAAATATGATGTGGATTTGGTGGTGTGTGGTCACCATCAGGACTTCTGGAGCAAGCTGATGTCATCGGCGCGCCAGTTAATCAATACCGTGCATATCGACATGTTGATTGTGCCGCTGCGCGACGAAGACGAAGAGTAATCCGTAGGGTCGCCATTCATGGCGACCTTTCTCATTGCCGCAGCATCTACCCCAGCGGCGGATAAATATCAAAACGATGGCTTTTGGTTACCACCGCATCCTGCGTTACCACGCCCGCTAACGGCGGCGCGTAATCCGGACGCTTCACCACAATGCGCTTCTTCGCCAGACGGCGCGCCGGTTCGAGCAACGCATCAGCATCGTCATCCGCACCGACCAGCGACTGAAACACCCGCATCTCTTTCTTCACCATCGCGCTTTTCTGGCGATGCGGATACATCGGATCGAGATAGACCACATCCGGCGCGGGCGTGATATCGCTCAGCGCTTGCTGGCTGACGGCGTGCAGCAATGTCAGCCGATCGCGCAGCCAGCCGCCAATCTCCGCATCCTGATAGCCGCGACGCAAACCATCGTCCAGCAAGGCCGCCACCACCGGATGGCGCTCCAGCATGCGCACGCGACAGCCCAGCGCCGCCAGCACAAAAGCATCGCGGCCCAAACCGGCCGTTGCATCAACCACGTCTGGCAGATAACCGCTTTTGATGCCGACCGCTTTCGCCACCGCTTCGCCGCGACCGCCGCCAAACTTACGCCGATGCGCCATCGCGCCCGAGACGAAATCCACGAAGATGCCGCCGAGTTTCGGCTCATCCAGTTTACGCAACTCAAGGTGTTCAGCGGTTAACACCAGCGCCATCGTCGCCTGCTCGTCCTGCTGTAAACCCCAGCGCTCGGCTAAATGTAATAAGGCGCCGTCTCCGGCGCCTGTTTCATCGATTAAACCAATTTTCACAAGCCGGCTTATCCCTGAATTCCGTAGTGTTCCAGCATCGCATCGAGCTGCGGCTCACGGCCACGGAAGCGTTTGAACAACTCCATTGGCTCTTCGGAACCGCCACGCGTCAGGATGTTGTCGAGGAACGACTGACCGGTCTGACGGTTGAAAATGCCCTCTTCTTCAAAGCGTGAATAGGCATCGGCTGCCAGCACGTCGGCCCACAGATAGCTGTAATAACCGGCCGCATATCCGCCAGCAAAGACGTGGCTGAAGGCGTGCGGGAAACGGCCCCATTCCGGGCTTGGCACCACGGCAACCTGCTTCTTCACTTCACGCAGGGTTTCGAGGATGCGCGCACCTTGCGCGGGATCGAATTCGGTATGCAGACGGAAATCGAACAGGCCGAACTCCAGCTGACGCAGGATAAACAGCGCCGCCTGATAGTTTTTCGCCGCCAGCATTTTATCCAGCAGTTCCTTCGGCAGCGGTTCGCCGGTTTCGTAGTGGCCGGAGATAAACGCCAGCGCTTCCGGTTCCCAGCACCAGTTTTCCATAAACTGGCTCGGCAGCTCGACGGCATCCCACGGTACACCGCTGATGCCGGACACGCCCGGCGTTTCGATGCGCGTCAGCATGTGATGCAGACCGTGACCGAATTCATGGAACAGCGTGATCACTTCATCGTGCGTGAACAGCGCCGGTTTGCCCTGCAGCGGACGGTTAAAGTTACAGGTGAGATAGGCCACCGGCTTCTGCAGGCTGCCGTCGGCTTTGCGCATCTGGCCGACGCAATCGTCCATCCACGCGCCGCCACGCTTGTGTTCACGTGCGTAGAGATCGAGGTAGAAGCTGCCGCGCAGTTCGCCGCTTTCATCGAACAGGTCGAAGAAGCGCACGTCTGGATGGTAAACATCGACGTCTTTACGCTCTTTGGCCGTGATGCCGTAAATGCGTTTAACCACTTCGAATAAACCACTCACCGCGCGCGCTTCCGGGAAGTACGGACGCAGCTGCTCGTCGCTGATGGTGTAGAGATGCTGTTTCTGTTTCTCGCCGTAATAGGTGAGATCCCACGGATTCATCTCGTCGACGCCGTGCTCTTTCTTCGCGAAGGCACGCAGCTGAGCCAGCTCTTTTTCGCCCTGCGGACGGGCGCGTTTCGCCAGATCGGTCAGGAAGTCGATGACCTGCGCCGGATTTTCCGCCATTTTGGTCGCCAGCGATTTGTCGGCGTAAGAGTCGAAGCCCAGCAGCTGTGCCAGTTCATGGCGCAGCGCCAGCTCTTCCGCCATCACCGGACCGTTATCCCATTTACCGGCATTCGGGCCCTGCTCGGAGGCACGCGTTGAATACGCGCGATACAGTTCTTCACGCAGCGCGGCGTTGTCGCAGTAAGTCATTACCGGCAGATAGCTTGGGATATCCAGCGTCAGCAGCCAGCCTTGTTGCTCTTTGGCTTCGGCCTGCGCTTTGGCGGCGGCCAGCGCGCTTTCCGGCATACCCGCCAGCTCCGCTTCATCGGTCACCAGCTTGCTCCAGCCCATGGTGGCGTCGAGCACGTTGTTGCTGTAGGTCGAACCCAGTTCAGAAAGACGAGCCGCGATTTCGCCGTAGCGCTTCTGCTTCTCTTTATCGAGGCCGATACCGGACAGCTCGAAATCACGCAGGCTGTTATCCACCGCTTTCTTCTGCGCGGTGTCCAGCGCCGCGTAGCTGTCGCCCTCTTTCAGGTTGCGATAGGCCTGATACAAACCTTCATTCTGGCCAACCCAGGTGCTGTATTCGGACAGCAGCGGCAGCGTTTGCTCGTAAGCTTCGCGCAGTTCCGGGCTGTTTTTCACCGAGTTCAGATGGCTGACCGGCGAGAACAGGCGACCTAAACGATCGTCGACTTCAGCCAGCGGCTGCACCAGATTTTCCCAGGTGTAAGGCGCGCCTTGCGCCACAACGCGCTCCACCGCTGCGCGACAGTCGTTCAGCGCTTCGGTAACCGCAGGAACAACATGTTCAGGTTTGATGGCAGAAAACGGGGGGAGCGAAAAAGGCGTGAGTAACGGATTGGTCATAAGCGCAGTCCTTTCATGATGAAGTAGTGGCGCGAACTCTCGCGCGACGCATTTTACTAACATGCGGCTTGATGGCATGAAAATCAATGCCACCCTGGCTGAAGGACGTGGATTTTGTCGGGTGCGCATGGATGCGCACCAGGCTGAAGATTATTTAATCGCGAGTTGATAGTGAATCACATCGTAGGGCGCCACCCACGGCGGCAGCGGTTCGCGTTCGATGATATCTTTCGCCAGCGCCCAGCCTTCCACTGCGCCGCCAGCTCCCGTTAACGACATACCTTCATACAGTAAAGGCGGCAGATTGTTATCGAACGCCACCTGATCATTGGCAAAGTCGTTAATCACCTTGCCGCCCAGCGTGGTGATTTTCACACTCACTTCCACTTGCTGTTCTGGAATCAGTTTGGTTTTGACCGGTTTCACCGCAAACCAGCGCACGCCGTTCTGCGTCAGCAGGGTTTTGCGCTTATCGAGTTGCTTATTCAGCTGCGCGTAACCTTTCTCAATCAGCGAACCCATATTTTTATTGATGGCGTCCTGCATCACCGCGTAGCGCCGCGACATCTCTTCACTGCTCATCGCCGAAGTACCAGTTTTCAGCTGCGTGGTAAACCCCGCGATCATCTGATCGAGGCTGATCGTGAGGCCGCTATCCTTCACCATCTGCAGCTGCACCACCGTATTGCTGGCAATGGATTGCCCGAGCATATAGCCATCACGCTCGGCATCACTTTTGGGCTCTGCTAGCGGTTGAGCAACAACTGCGGGCTGCTTTTTCGCTGTTTCTAGCTCGGCGGTGAGTTTTTCACTGCTCGCTTGCTGCGCCTGAAGCCTCTTTTCCTGCTGTTCGTTCTTTAATTGCAGCGCGGCTTTCTGCTTTTCCAGTTCAATAATTTGCGCACGTAGCTGGTTGAGTTGCGTCTGAATTTCCGGTTGAGCGGCAGGTTTTGGCGTTATTTTTGGTGCAACCGGTTTTGGCTGCGGTTTTGGATTTTTGACTGGTACCGAAGGCAGCGTGCGCGCCGCATCGCCAAAGGCATGCAACATGTCATCTTCAGCGGCCGCAGAGGCCAACGCAGGCAGTAATAATGCTGTGAAAAAAAGGACAAACGGCAGATGACGCTGTGTCATCACGATCTCCTGTAACAGCCTTAAGAACACAAAAGGCTTCATCCCTAATATTAAAATAGAGATGAAGCCCATCCACAGCGCGAAATTTCGCGCTGCTGCTTAGCGAGTGTGGTTAAAAACGCGAGTATTAACCGGCCTGACGAATAATCAGCTGCGACAGACGTGTCTTAATGCGGAAGCACAATTCACGAATCTGGAATTGATAACGCGGCATCACTAAATCATTAATATCCGCGCCAATCGAATCTTTAATTTGCAGATATTTATTGGTCTGCGCGCCGATTTTCTGGAATTCGGCTTGATAGCTGGCATAGGAAGCCTGGCTATACAGGCGCATTGCGTCGAGCTCTTTGCGGCACTGCTGAATGTTGCTGGAGCGGTCGTCACTGAATGAGGCGGTCGCAGGCTGCGCCGGGGCTGAAGCCACAAATGGCGTACCTTGCTGCTCTGGCGCGTATTGCGCCGCTGGCTGCTCTTCCGCGGTCGGCGGCGTAACCAAACTATGAGTGGGTTGTTGTTTCGCGCAGCCAGTCAGTATCAACAGGCTTGCCACCGCGACACCAGTCATTTTTTTCATTATTGTCACCAGGAGTTGTTTGAGATGCTTTAAGCAAAAAATTATACGGCTTTAACCGAAAAGTTTCCTGCCAGAAACACCTGGCATTTCGCTCGCGACCGTTTCGCTACCGGAAACTAACTTACTTAATCTGTAGTGAAATTTCGAGTATCGCGTTATTACACGGCGAACTTTCCTCAAGGAGGCTTGATCGCAATCGGCTAAAGCGACCCGTTTCAGGCAAACTTAACCCCCGCGCCAAAACGTCAGCAATTTTTATGCAGCGCGGCTATAATCGCGCCACACACGATGTTTTCACTCCCTTTGATCCAACCGCGGACCCCCTTTTTTTATGCTGAGTTATCGCCACAGTTTTCATGCCGGCAACCATGCCGACGTGCTGAAACACACCGTTGAAAGCCTGATCCTCACCGCCCTGATGGAGAAGGAAAAACCTTTCCTCTATCTGGATACTCACGCCGGTGCCGGACGTTACCTGCTGAGCGGAGAGCACGCCGAGCGTACCGGTGAATATCTGGAAGGCATTGGCCGCATCTGGCAGCAGCCGGATGTACCGGAACTGCTCAAGCCGTATCTTTCGGCGGTGCGTAATCTCAATCCGCACGGCACGTTAAAGTACTATCCAGGTTCGCCGTTAATTGCCCGCTTCCTGCTGCGTGAAGAGGACAAAATGGAGCTGACCGAGCTGCACTCCAGCGATTATCCGCTGCTGCGCACCGAGTTCAGCAAAGATTCCCGTGCGCGCGTGGCGCGTGGCGATGGCTACCAGCAGCTGAAAGCCAAGCTGCCGCCGCTGAGCCGCCGCGGCCTGATTCTGATCGATCCGCCGTATGAGATGAAAAGCGATTATCAGGATGTGGTGAAAGGCATTCAGGAAGGTCACAAGCGTTTCGCCACCGGCGTGTTTGCGCTGTGGTATCCGGTGGTGATGCGTCAGCAGATCAAGCACATGGTTAAAGATCTGCAGGCCACCAATATTCGCAATGTTCTGCAGATTGAACTGGCGGTTCGTCCGGACAGCGATCAGCGCGGCATGACGGCCTCCGGCATGATCGTGATTAACCCGCCGTGGAAACTGAAAGCGCAGATGGAAGAGCTGCTGCCGTGGCTGCATCAGAAGCTGGTGCCGGCCGGAACCGGTCACTTCAGCGTCACGCAGATCGTGCCAGAGTAAGTTCGCCTTACCGCGCCGCCAGCCCAATAGGACAATTATCATGTGGATCATTCTGGCTGGCGCGCTTGCTGTGCTGTCGCCCGCCAAACGTTTTTCGGTACTGCTACTCACGCTCGCCACTATTCTAGGGCTGTTCCAGGATGTGCTGGATTGGCCGGCGATGCTGCTGCTTGGCGCAATTGCCGTCATCGCCTGGATTCGCGTGGAAAATAACGCGCGCTGGATTCAGCTGGTGAGTGAAGCCGCGCTGGTTGCCATCGCCATCGGCCTGTTTGTGCACTTTTTCCCTGGCTTCAAAAATCCGCGCCAGGTGGAAGATGTGCAAGCCGGGCCGCTCAGCCTGCCCTTTAGTTTCTCGTACAACTTCGATAAAGCGCTGATTCCGTTTGTGTTGCTCATCTGCTTGCCGCAGCTGTTCCGCACCCAATCCGCGCCGCCGCGACTCAAAATTTTGTGGCTGGCGCTGCTGGCGGCGATTCCGCTGCTGCTGTATATCGCGGTTGAGTTAGGTGGCCTGGCCGTTGAACCCCATTGGCCGGAGTGGTTGGGCAGTTTTATGCTGGCGAACCTGTTCTTCGTGTCACTGGCGGAAGAAGCGTTCTTTCGTGGCTATCTGCAACAGCGTCTGCGCCAGCACATTGGCGCCGTGGCAGCACTGCTGCTGACGTCGCTGCTGTTCGGTCTGGCGCACTTCCCCGGCGGGCCGCTGCTGATGATCTTCGCCACGCTCGCCGGATTGATTTACGGCCTGGCGTGGCAGTGGAGTGGACGCCTGTGGGTTGCAACCGGCATCCATTTCCTGTTCAACATGACGCATCTGCTGTTTTTCACCTATCCGGCGCTTCAGCACTAAACCTCGAACACCGCGAAATCATGTGCCAGCTCGGTCGCCGCAAACACCGACTGGCACTCCGCCAGCAGTTTCTCCCGATCCCTGGATAAATAGCGCGAGCTGAAATGCGTGGCGATCATGCGCTTCGCCCCCGACTGTTTCGCCACTTCCGCAGCCTGAATGGTGGTTGAGTGGCCGCGTCCATTGGCTTTCTCCTGCAGCGCCGCCTCCAGCGTGGTTTCATGCACCATCACATCGGCATTAGCGGCCAGCTGTAACGCCACTTCGGTGGGCGCGGTATCGCCAAATATCGCCAGCACTTTGCCTTTGGTTGCCGGGCCAAGATAATCCGCTCCGTTGATCTCGCGACCATCTTCCAGCTGGATACGCTTACCCGCTTTCAAATCCTGATACCACGGCCCGCGCGGTACGCCTTCGGCTTTCAGGCGCGGCGCATCGAGGAAGCCCGGTTTATCGTGCTGCTCAATGCGATAGCCATAACACTCAATCACATGATTCATCGGCCAGGCCGTCACGCGCACTTCGCCGTCATCCAGCACCAAACCGGCTTCAATCTCGATAATCTCCAGCGGATAAGAGGTGTACGAGCCACTTAAACTGAGCGCCGTCTCGATAAACTGGCGAATACCTTTTGGCCCGTAAATGGACATCGGTTCAGGAATGCCGGCCATCGAGCGGCTGGTAAGCAAGCCCGGCAGCCCAAAGATATGGTCGCCGTGCAGATGGGTGATAAAGATTTTTTCCAGCTTGCCCGGCTTCAGCGCGGAGCGCATATATTGATGCTGCGTCGCTTCGCCGCAGTCAAACAGCCAGGTATCGCCGCGTTTCGATAGCGTCAGCGCTATCGCGGTGACATTACGTTGCAGGCTGGGCGCACCGCCGCCGGTGCCGAGGAATGTCAGTTGCATGCTATGCTTCCCTGTAATCGGACATAAAAATCAATGCTATTACAATCATAGGTGCAATCTTTGCGTCAATAATCGTCCTAGCGTTAAACTCTATGCCAATTTTCTTCCAACAGATGGACATAACGGATGACCAGACATTTTGACTACCTCGCCATCGGCGGCGGCAGCGGCGGTATCGCCTCGATTAACCGTGCCGCGATGCATGGCCAGAAGTGCGCGCTGATTGAAGCCAAAGAGCTGGGCGGCACCTGTGTCAACGTCGGCTGCGTACCGAAAAAGGTCATGTGGCATGCGGCGCAAATCGCTGAAGCTATTCATCTTTATGGGCCAGATTATGGCTTCGACACCACGGTAAACCGTTTTGACTGGTCAATTCTGGTGAAAAACCGTAGTGCCTACATCGATCGCATTCACAGCTCGTACGACAACGTGCTGGGTAAAAACAAGGTTGAGGTGATCAAAGGCTTCGCGCGCTTTATTGATGCCAACACCGTGGAAGTGAACGGTGAAACTATCACGGCCGATCACATCCTGATCGCCACCGGCGGGCGTCCAAGCCATCCAAATGTGCCGGGCGCGGAATACGGTATCGATTCTGACGGTTTCTTCGAGCTTGATGCGCTGCCAAAACGCGTGGCGGTCGTGGGCGCGGGTTACATCGCGGTGGAGCTGGCGGGCGTGGTCAATGCGCTGGGCGCGGAAACACATCTGTTCGTGCGTAAGCATGCGCCGCTGCGCAGCTTCGATCCGCTGATCGTCGATACGTTGGTAGAAGTGATGCAGGCCGAAGGCCCAACGCTGCACACCGAATCGATTCCGAAAGCCGTGATTAAAAACGCCGACGGCAGCCTGACGCTGCAGCTGGAAAGCGGCCACGAGCAAACCGTCGATTGCCTGGTGTGGGCGATTGGCCGTGAGCCGGCGACCGATAACCTCAATCTGGCAGCAACCGGCGTGGCGCTGAACGACAAAGGCTACATCAACGTCGATAAGTTCCAGAACACCAATGTGAAAGGCATCTACGCGGTGGGCGATAACACCGGCGCGGTAGAACTGACGCCGGTGGCAGTGGCGGCAGGTCGTCGTCTCTCCGAACGCCTGTTCAACAACAAGCCGGACGAGCACCTGGATTACAGCAACGTGCCGACCGTGGTGTTCAGCCATCCGCCGATTGGCACCGTGGGCCTGACCGAACCGCAGGCGCGCGAACAGTACGGCGACGATCAGGTGAAAGTGTACAAATCGTCCTTCACCGCGATGTACACCGCCGTTACCCAGCATCGCCAGCCGTGCCGCATGAAGCTGGTGTGCGTTGGCCCGGAAGAGAAGATTGTCGGCATTCACGGTATCGGCAACGGTATGGATGAGATGCTGCAAGGCTTCGCGGTGGCGCTGAAAATGGGCGCCACCAAGAAAGACTTCGATAACACCGTAGCGATTCACCCAACAGCGGCGGAAGAGTTTGTGACGATGCGTTAATATTTCCCGTCGGAAATAAAAACCAGCCATTTATTCATGGCTGGTTTTTTTATGGCTGCAATTTAGATTCCTTTTTCTTCACTACTCAATAATCCACGCACAGGATAAGATTTATTACGATGTTGGCGGTCGCCATAAATGACGACCCTACAACGTAGGGTGCGCATTAATTCGCACCTAAAATTTAAAGGCATTGCCAGTTTAAATGTTTTTTACGGGGAGAACGGTGTGAACAAAGGTCGGAATCGGGCATGAATATTATCGATATCATTATGTCCGCAGGCAAAGCCTCGGTAGATGTGGCGCTCTACACCTTGATTCCGATTATGGTGGTGATGTTATTCATCATGAAATATCTGGAGGTCAAAGGAGTACTGGATTTTATCGTACGTCATGCCACACCGTTATTAAAACCCTTCGGTATTACCGGGCTGGCATTTTTTGCCATGATTCAACTTAATTTCGTCAGCTTTGCTGCACCGCTGGCGGCGCTGGCGATTATGGAAAAGCGCGGTACATCCGATCGTCATATGGCGGCCACGCTGGCGATGCTGTTTGCGATGGGCCAGGCCAGCACCTTTTATCCACTGATTCCGGCGGGATTACACTGGAGCACAGCGCTGATTATTTCGGTTTGCGGTGGCGTATTAGCGGCGGCGGCGACCTATCACCTGTTTGGCCGCAAACTCTCCGATGCGGCGCTATTAAATGAAGATGAAGCCGTCACCAGCAGCGAAAATAAAATCGGGCTGATTGGCATCATTAATAGCGCCGGATCCGATGCGATTCGTCTGGCGCTGGGTTCACTGCCGATGCTGATTATTTCATTGTCGGTGGTTGGCATGTTGAAAGAAGCGGGCGGCATTGAAATGCTAACGCGTCTGGTGTCGCCGCTACTGGATAAGCTAAATATTTCCGAAGTCTATATTCTCCCGGCGCTGACCAAATGTCTGGCGGGTGGCACCGCCTATTACGGCGTGGTGGCGGGATTGGTGGAGAAAGGAGTATACAGCGCGCACAACATCAACGCTTCGGCGGGATTACTGATTCAGACCTTTGACCTGCCCGGCATCGGAATTTACCTTGGCCTGTCGAGCCGATTCCCGCGCCTGTTCCGCTTCGCCGTGCCTGGCATTTTGCTCGGTATTGCGCTGCGTGCGACGGTGCACGCCATCCTGTTCTGATTATTACTGGCGCTGAATACGCTTTCAGCGCCATTAGATAAATAACACTACACTTCACAGGCGTTATTTATTATTACCCCTATTAATTTCATCGTTATTTTCACCCATTGCATTAGCGATAATTTTAGTACTATTATCGCAACAGACATTTCGACCACATAATTAATCCCGATGAAACATCAGGTTAATTTATCAAGCCCGTAAATTCATTGCAGGTAATATTCCTGTACAGCCTTTTTTTGCAGATAGGGTAAATCCATGAGCGGTAAGCAGATAACCTGGAATGGCGGATTACAACCGGCAGCCATCGACATTCTGGCAAAAGATGGCGGCATGATCGTCAGCCCAACCAAAGTGGGCTACATCATTATGACTTCCGATAAAGCCGGCCTTGAGCGTAAGTTCGAAGCCAAACAGCGCAAACGTAACAAGCCGGGCGTAGTGCTGTGCGGCTCGCTGGAACAGCTGCGTTCGCTGGCGCAACTGACACCCGAAATCGATCAGCTTTATCAGCGCCACTGGGATGAAGATATTCTGCTGGGTTGTATTTTACCGTGGCGCGATGATGCGCTGTCGCGTATTCCCGATGATGGCTCAAAAGAGCTAATGATGGATGGCCGTCAAACCAGCTGCTTTGTGATTAAATTCGGCAAGCCGGGGGAAAATATCGCAAAAGCTTTATGGGATACTCACGGCAAATTCTCCTTCGCCAGTTCGGCGAATCCCTCTGGCCAGGGAAATCGCGGTTTGGTCGAAGGCATTGGCGAGCGTATTGCAACCCGCGCCGATTTAATTATCGAAGCCAATGCTTACGTGAAATCCATCCAGCCCAACGATGCAAATAAAGTGCGCTACGAACAAGGCGTCATGGTGTCGATGGTGGATAGCGAAGGTCGTCTGATTCCACAGCAAAACGGCGAGCGCAAAATCACGCCGTGCCCGGTGCTGATCCGTAAAGGATTGGATGTTGATAAAATTATGGCGCTGCTGTCTGAGATCTTCCCGTCGTGGGATTATCGCCACGGCGACTATTACTGATCTGCTGAGTGGTCGCCATGAATGGCGACCCTACAGTGGTTTGCCGCGGTTTTCGTAGGGTGCGCATTCATGCGCACCTGGCTGCTGCCCTGATTACACATCCGCGCCGAATGCCACATCCCGTAGCCCGCGCAGCTCCGCCAACCGCCTTTCCAGCGCCGCTTCGATGTTCTGATACGCCGTGCTGCCAAGTGCTAAGCGCAGCGGCATGCTGGCCTGATCCAGCGTGGCGATCATCGCCGTGACGCATTTCCCGGCATCGCCGGCAATGGTGAAATCACCCGAAAGAATCGCCTGGCGCAGCTGGCCTGCGGCGTTGTCGCGATAAACTTCCAGCGCATCTGCCACATCCAGGCCCGCGCCAAAATGGGTTGCGGTGGGGCCCGGCTCCACCAGCAGGAAATCGATGCCGAAACTGGCGACTTCCTGGCGCACCGCCTCGACAAATCCCTCAATCCCCCATTTCGTGGCGTGATACAGGCTGAAGTTGGGGTAAGCGACCTGTCCGCCTTCCGAAGAAACCTGTGCGATGCGCCCGCCGCCCTGCTGGCGCAGGAACGGGATCACCGCGCGAATTAGCTGGATTGAACCGGTAAGATTGGTGGCGATCTGGCGCTCAATTTGCGCATCGCTCAACTCTTCAGCTGCACCGAACAGCCCGTAAGCGGCATTGCTCACCACCACATCAATGCGATCGACAGCGGCAAAGGCGCGTTCAATTGTGGGCGCGATGCTGGCGGTGTGCGCCAAATCCAGCGCAATAACCTGCAGCCGTTCGCCATAGGTTTGCTGCAGATCAGCCATCGCCTGTTCACGCCGCACCGTCGCCAGCACGCGATCGCCGCGCGCTAGTAAACGTTCACTCATCAATCGGCCCAGCCCGCTGCTGGCGCCGGTAATCAACCAGGTTTTCATCTTGTGCTCCTCGTATTGAAAACCTGATGGTAGATCGCTTTACTGGTGAGGATAATCCACCTAATCGCGCATGACCCGGTGAGGAAAAACCACCAATGAGACGTCCTTCCTGGCACGAACTGCAGGCCATCAAAACGCTGGGCGAGCAGCGCAGCTTTCGCCGTGCCGCTGAAATGCTCGGCTTAAAGCGCTCGTCGCTCAGCCATCTGGTGAAAACGCTGGAGCACAATCTGGGCGTACAGCTGTTTCAACGCACCACGCGCAGCGTGTCGCTCACCGATGCCGGGCAGCAACTGCTGGATCGGCTCTCGCCGCTGCTGAATCAGATGGATGATGTGCTGCACGACATCTCCGCCAGCCGCCATCAGCATTACGGCACGCTGCGAATCAGCGCCAGCGATGCCTCGATCGGTTTGCTGCTGGAGCACGTGGTGGCGGACTTTAGCGCGCGCTATCCCGATATCCAGCTCGATTTCGCCGCGCAAGGTGCGCTGGTGGATATCACCGCCGCCGGTTTTGATGCCGGCATTCGGCTGATTGAGGATGTGCCGCAGGATATGGTGGCCGTTCCGCTTGGCGGCCCGCTGACGTTTGTCACCGTCGCCGCGCCCGCTTATCTGGCGAGAAACGCGGCGGTTAATCATCCGCGCGATCTGCTGCAACAGCAGTGCATTCGCCAGCGCTTGCCGAGCGGAAAACGTTATCAGTGGGAATACGCGCAGGCGGGAGAAAAGCAGGAGATTGACGTGCCAGGCGTGCTGACTTTAGACAGTAACGCGCTGATGGCGCAGGCCGCCCTCGCCGGTTTAGGCATTGCTTATGTGCCGTCGCTGTATGTGGAGAAGGAGATGCGCAGCGGCCAGTTGGTGGAGCTGCTGGCTGATTGGCGGGTGCAATCGGCGGGGATTGCGCTGTGGTTCCCGCCCAACCGACATCAATCCATGGCGCTGCGGCTGTTTATCGATGCGCTGAAAGTCAGGCTGCCGCGTCACGCGTGAGGCGAGCAGCACGGCTTTTGTCTTAAAACCTGTAGCAATGGCGTTGATCACCTCGTGCCCTGCGGCGTAACCTGTCGCCACAAAACCTAAAAAATACACCATCGCAAAATGATCGTACGTCCTCATCAACACTGGTTTCTCCGGCTGTTTGACTGGCATGGATCGGTGCTCAGCAACATCGTGTTCCGCCTGTCGCTTAACCTGCTGATGTCGCTGATCGCCATCTTTGGCTATCCGTGGTACTCCACTTTCGGCATTCATCTCACCACCGCGCCTTTTAGTTTGGTCGGGGTGTCGATCGCCATCTTCCTCGGCTTTCGTAATAACGCCAGCTATGCGCGCTTTCTCGAAGCCCGCACCTTGTGGGGCAGCCTGCATATCACCCAGCGCTCGCTGCTGCGGCAGATCAAAAGCATGCGTGGCGTGAGCGAAGAACAGGTGCGTGAATTTACCGGCTTGCTGCTGGCGTTTTGCTGGTGCCTGAAACATCGCCTGCGTAAAACCGATGTGCAGGCCGATTTACAGCGTTTGCTGCCGGCCAACTGGCATAGCGCGGTGCTGAATCATCCGATGCCGACCTCGCAGATTTTGTTGTGTTTGAGTGAATGGCTGGCGCAGCGCCGCGATGAAGGATTGGTGTCGGATATTGTCTGGCAAAGCATTGATGAGAATCTGAATCAGCTGTCGGCGATTCTGGGCGGTTGCGATCGCATCGCCAGCACGCCGATTCCGTTCGCCTACAGCCTGATTCTTCATCGCACCGTTTATCTGTTCTGCACGCTGCTGCCGTTTGCGCTGGTAGCGGATTTGCACCTGATGACGCCGCTGGTGTCGATGTTTATCTCCTACACCTTTTTGTCGCTGGAAGCGCTGGCGGAGGAGCTGGAACATCCGTTTGGCACCGCACCGAATCACCTGCCGCTCGATGCGCTGTGCGTCAATATCGAACGCAATTTGAAAGCAATGAATGGCGATATGCCGCTACCTGAACCGCTGCAGCCGGATGCGCATTTCAATTTGACGTGATGTTCCAGGTCGCCATAAATGGCGACCTGGTTCACCCTTGATTATCCAACCACCGCACATACGCCTGATCCCACAACGCGGCGGGCGTGCCCGCTTTGCCGAGACCAAAACCGTGACCGCCGCTGCTGAGCTCAATCAGCTCAACCGGCACGCGCATGCGGCGGCAGGTATCGCGCATCAGTTCAGTATTATGGGGATTGGAGGTGCGATCGTCCTCGGCCTGGGCGAGGAACGTGGGTGGATACTGGCGTGTGACGTAGTTTTGCACTGACCAGTTGGCTTCCTGGCTTGGCGTGGCGTTTTTCCCCACCATCATCAAGTGCGTGTTGGTGTGCTGATACGGCGCTTCAAGGGTGATCACCGGATAAATCAGGCCAACGCTATCCACATTCGGCCTGATCTGGTCAAGCGGGTCCTGCGCCGGATAGGATTCGAAATCCGGACGCGCCGCCGCCATGCCGAGCAGATGTCCACCGGCAGAAAAGCCCAGCACATGGACTTTGCGCTCCATCGAACGCACCAGACGAATTGCGCGCTGCGCATCCTGCAGCGGTGCCAGATTGCCCGCCTGCCACTTCTCGCCCGGTAAACGGTAGCTGAGCACATACACGGTATAACCGTTGGCATTAAGCCAGCGCGCTACCGGCCAGGCTTCGCGGCCCATGCCGATAAACCGATAGCCGCCGCCCGCCGCCACAATCACCGCTTCGCCGTTGGGATTTTCCGGGCGAAAACGCTGAATCGCGGGTGAAACGATATTGGTCCATGAACCGTGTGAATTCACTTTAAGCAAGCCGGAAGGGCCGCCGCCGCCGGGCGGATCGTCGGGCCACAACGGAATGACGTCATCGCGGGCAAATAGCTTGCCCGTGGTCATCGAGAGAACGGTTGCTCCAGTAGCCAACAAAAAGTGACGACGTGTAATCATCTTGCCCAGTGCCAGTATGCAAAAAATGCCAGCTTCAACAGCTGAATCTCATTATGTGACGCATGTCTGATTTCGACGTTGGCGATTATGTACGTAAATCGTACAAAAAAGCCATAAAAAAACGCGCCTAAAAAGGCGCGAGCTTTTTCGAATACCCTAAATAATTCGAGCTGCAGGAAGGCGGCAAGGGGGTGAATCCCCAGGAGCTTACAAAAGTAAGTGACTGGGGTGAACACACGCAGCCAACGCACCTGCAGCTCGAAGTATGACGTGTATTAATCTTGTTGCTGGAACTGCGTCATCACCGTCTGTTCGCACTGCTGCTGATCTTTACGCAGTTTACCGCGCTCATCTTCGCCCAACTCCAGCCACGCGCTAATCACTTCCTGCGCGATTTCTTCATTAAATTCAGGCTGCTGCATGGCCGATGAAGACTGGCTGGCCGCGAGCTGCGACTTCAGCTTGTCGGTGTAGCCATCCAAATCGCTGGTCTTCTTTTCACTGCTCACCAGATGACACAGCTGGCTGGCATAAACATTCTCTTCCTGATTATTGTCACCGTCGGCAGCCAACGCACCGGCCGACAGCGACAGCCCAACGAGGGCGAGTAATAACGCTTTCATAATAGGCTCCAATAATTTCCAATAAATCATTTTTCGTTCTGTTCGGCGCGGGCGGCCTGACGGGCAGCACGCCAGTTTAACAACGGCGTAACCGTGATGCCGTGCAACACAATGCTGCACACCACTAACGTCAGCGCCATATCCACCATGTGCTCCGCCTGCGGTCCACGCATGCCGTGCACCCATGCATAGGCAATATAATTGATACTGCCGATGCCGCGAATACCCAACCAGCCAATTAACAAACGTCGCATCAGTGGAATATCGCAGCGCCACGTGGTGATCCACACCGCCAGCGGACGCACCACCACAAACAGCAGCAGCGCCAGGCCGATGCCGGTGAGATTCCAGTGCTGCGCCAGCGTAATACCGAGCACCACCATCATGCCCGCCGCCAGCAAACGCTCGATAGTATCACCAAAGGAGAGCGCATCGCCGATCACCAAACCCACCGATTTCACCATGCCGCTGCTGCCCTGCGCCATCCGCTGACCGGTATTCACGCGCGCTTCAGCCGGTAAGAAACGCTCCTCTTCAGACATCTCATCTTGCGGATAGTGCTTCACCACGCGCAATTCCGCGCGACGTAAACCGACGCCGGCCGCAAAGGTGGCGAGGAAGCCGGAGGCATCCACCGACTGCGCGGCGGCATAGCTGAGCGCAATCAGTGCCAGTGCGAACAGATCGTTGGGTGCCAAATCCTGATTGGCGGTACGTAAATGCGTCGCCAGCTGGCCGATCAGCCAGCCCAGCGCAAAGCCGATCCCCAGCCCGCCGCCAATCGCCCACAGCGCATCTTTGGCGAACCATTCGCCCAGCGCAGCGGTGCTGAGCTCGCCCGGCTGCAACAGCAAAATTGCCAGCATCAGCAGCGGCAGCGCCGAGCCGTCGTTCATGCCCGCTTCGCTGGAGAGCGCTACGCGCAGGGCATCGTCATCACGCGCATCGTTCACTGAAATCAGGCTGGCGAGCACCGGATCGGTCGGCGCGACAATGGCACCAAACGCCAGCGACATCGCCCAGTCAAAGCCGGTAATCCAGTGCACCAGCACCGTCATGCCGCCGACGGTGAGTAGCATCGCCGGAAAGGCCAGCCTGACGCCAAGCCGCCACGCATGCGCGTTGAGCGGCAAGCGCAGTTTCAGCCCGGTGATAAACAGCGAGGCCGCCATCGCGATTTCGGTGAGATGAGCGGCGAGATTGGCGTGACCGATGATGTCGACTTGCAGCAGATTGAGCATCCACGGGCCACACAGGATGCCGGCGAACAGGTAGAGACCAAATGAGGTCACTGGCCCGCGGTGTATCCAACCGGAAGCCAGTGACATAAGAAGTAATAGACCGCCGGTGGCGGCGGTCCAGGCCAGGAAATTCATAACGCTCCGTTTTTAAATAACATTCTCCTTTAAGCCTGGCACATGTTAGGCGATCAGTTTTTCAGATGACGGCTTGCGAGGCGAATCATCAAGGCAAGCGCAGCGGCCAATGTTGAGAGTGCGACCACGCCTGTCCAGCCCCAATGTGCCAGCGCCAGGCTACCCAGCGCCGCGCCGGTCGCCATGCCGATGAAAACAACGGTAAACATCAAGGCGTTAAGGCGGCTGCGTGCTTCTGGTGCCAGGCTGTAAACCAGCGTCTGATGCGCCACCAGCGTGGCCTGCACACCCAAATCAAAACCAATGGTGCTGATGATAATCAGACCAAGCTGAGCCGGCATCGGCAGCAGCGGCAGCAGGAACATCAGCGCGAACGACACCATCACCAGCGTGGCACCGTACTGCGTAACACGCGCTGGACCGATGCGATCCGCCACGCTGCCAGCTAACGGCGCGGCTAAAGCGCCCGCGGCTCCGGCGAGGCCGAATGCGCCAGCGACCGCGCTATCCAGATGGAAGTTTTGACTGAGCATCAACGCCAGCGTTGACCAGAAGGCACTAAAGCCCACCGACAACAAACCTTGTGCCAGCGCGGCGCGGCGCAGCGTTTGATGGTGCTGCCACAGATGCGCCAGCGACAGCAGCAAACGCGGATAGCTCACCGAAGTGCCCGGCGTAAAGCGCGGCAGCACGCGCCACAGCGCCACGCTAATCAGCAACACCGCCACCGCCGCAATCAGGTACATGGTGCGCCAGCCGAAATACTCCGCCACCACGCCGCTTACCACGCGTGACAGCAAAATCCCCACCAGCAATCCCGTCATCACCGTGCCGACGATTTTGCCGCGGCTGCGCTCCGGAGCTAACGCCGCTGAAGCGGGCACGATGTCCTGCGCCACGGTGGCGGTTAAACCGGTGACGAAGCTGGCGATCAGCAAGGCGTTCAATCCGCCCGAGAAGCCACACAGCAGCAGCGCGGCAACCAGCAGCAAACCTTTAATCAGAATAATGGTGCGACGATCGTGGCGGTCGCCGAGCGGGGCCAGCAGCAGAATCCCCAGCGCGTAACCGGCTTGCGTCAGCATTGGCACCATGCCGACGCTGCCGATGCCGACGTTGAACTGTTTGCTGATGATATCCAGCATCGGCTGGCTGTAGTAAATCGATGCGACGCTGAGTCCGGCACCGGCCGCGAGCGTGAAGACCAGCGGCGCGGGCAGTTTTTCAGCTGGCATGGCTGACGTTGATATGGCTGACATAGTGGATTCCCCCGTGAAAGTGCGCTTATTAAAGCGCGTCGCCGCCATACGCGGTAGACTGCTCAAACACAGAACTGTTATGCGTGGTGCGTATGAACAACCCATCCAGCCTTGATCGCATCGAACTGATGCAGACCTTTATTCGCATCGTCGAGAGCGGATCGCTTTCAGCCGCCGCCGCCCAGCTCGGCACCACGCAGCCCACCATCAGCCGTCGACTGCAGGCGCTTGAGCAACGGCTCGGTCTCAAACTGATTTTGCGCACCACGCATGCGCTGAAACTCACCGACGATGGCGAACGCTGTTATGCGCAGGCGCGTCAGCTGGTGGCGACCTGGCACGCGCTGGAGGATGATCTCACCGGCGCCAGCGACGACCCGATTGGCACCCTGCGCGTGCGGGCGCCGCATGCCTTTGGTCAGGATCAGCTGATTGAACCGCTGATTGATTATCTGCATCGCTACCCCCGCTTGAACGTGGAGTGGACGCTGAATGACCGCACGCCGGACTTTATCAGCGAAAACATCGACTGTGCGATTCAGGTGGGTGCGCCCAGCGATGCCTCCATCGTAGCGGTGTTATTGGCGGAAGTGCCGCGCTTTGTGGTGGCGGCACCGTCGCTGCTGGCGGCGCATCCGCCGGTTGAGGAGGTCTCGCAGCTCACCAACCTGCCGTGGCTGGCGCTGACCAGTTTTTATCGCAACGAAATCGCCCTGCAGCGTATTAGCGATGGTCAGCCGGTGAATCTGGCGATTGCCCCGCGCCTCGCCAGCGACAGTTTGTACGCGGTGCGCAAAGCCGCCGTTGCCGGGATGGGCGCGGCGGTGGTGTCGTCGTGGGTGGTGCAGGAGGATTTAGCCAAAGGGGATTTGATTCAGCTGCTGCCGGAGTGGCAAGCGCCGCCGCTGCCGGTGTGGCTGACTTATCCGTGGGCCAGCTATTATCCGGCGCGGTTACAGAAGTTTTTCGCCATGATTCGGGAAGTGATGCCGAAGTTAGCGGGAGCGCAGCCGGCGACGCGGTAGCGGTTTTCCCTCACCCTAACCCTCTCCCAAAGGGAGAGGGAACCGATGGTAGCACGGTCAGCCCCCTCGCCCGCTTGCGGGAGAGGGCTGGGGTGAGGTCCAGCGCGCACAAACTACATCTTCACCGCTTTCTTATCCCCCTTCGACATATTATCCAGCCAGCCCATCACAAAGGCCGACAGCACAAACGTCAGGTGAATAATCACGTACCACATCAGCTTATCGTTCTCGATGTTGCGCGCGTCCATAAATATACGCAGCAGGTGAATCGACGAAATTGCCACAATCGAGGCCGCCACTTTGTTTTTCAACGAGCCTGAGTCCATTTTACCGAGCCAGCTCAGCTTCTCTCTGTGCTCATCAATATCCAGCTTGGAGACAAAGTTCTCGTAACCTGAGAGCATCACCATCACCAGCAAACCGCCGACCAGCGTCATATCCACCAGCGACAACAGCAGCAGAATCAAATCGTTCTCCGCGATGGTGAAGACATGCGGCAACAGGTGAAAAATTTCCTGGAAGAATTTGATGGTCAGCGCCAGCAGGCCCAACGAAAGTCCCATGTAAACCGGAGCCAGCAACCAGCGCGACGAATACATCAGGTTTTCGATAAAACGTTCCATAAGTTCCCATTAATCAACCGACAAGTGGGCGAGTATAACCGAACTTATGTGAAGTTATTTCAGCCCTTCTTCAGAAATTTCTGGCGCGGCGGGCAGCGGCAATGACAAACGGAACACCGCGCCGCCTTCCGGCCGATTCTCCGCCCAGATGCGCCCGCGATGAGATTCGATAATGGTTTTGCCGATCGCCAATCCCAAGCCGACGCCCGGCACCGCCGACTCTTTATCGCCGCGCGCAAACTTGTCAAAAATACGCGTGAGGTTCTCCGGCGCGATGCCGGGCCCGCTGTCCCACACCGCAATCTCCAGCCGATCGCGATCGCGCCAGGCACGAATCCCGTGCTGCGCGGCGTTGCCGGCATATTTCAGGCTGTTCTCGATCAGATTGGTAAACACGCGCTCCAGCATGGCGCTGTCGCCTTTGATCAGCACCATTTCTGGCAAATCGAGGATAAATTCATGGCCCTTCAGCGACGGGCCCATGCTGCTTAACGCGCCGCCAATCACCTCATCCAGCGCCACCCACTCTTCGCGTAGGTTGAGTCCACCGGACTGAATGCGCGCCATATCCAGCATGTTGCTCACCAGCCGGATGGTGCTCAGCGTCTGTTCACGAATCTGATTGGCCTGGCCGACGTACTTCGACTCTTCGCTGGCGAGATCGAGCATCAGCATCTCCGCCTGACCAAACAGCACCGTCAGCGGCGTGCGCAGGTCGTGCGACAGCGCCGACAGCAGCGCATTGCGCAGCTGCTCGCGTTCGGCGGCCAGCCGCGACGCCGCCTCACTGTGCGATAGCGCCATGCGTTCCAGCGCGTTAGCAATCAATACGGTGAAGGTTTCCAGTAAACGCTGCTGCTCGGGGATCATCAGCTGACGCAGGTTTTCCGGTTCCACCACCAGCAAGCCGCGACAGTGATTGCCGCTTTTCAGCGGCAGAATCTGGTACGGCACCGCCGGCAAGGTATCGGTGCCCGCGCCCGCCGGCTGGCCTTTGCTGTAACTCCATTTGGCGATAGCCAGATCCGGCGGCGTTCCAATCGCGGTATCACCCACGGTTTGCAGCTCGCCCTGCTCATCCGGCAGCAGCAGCAAACTGCGCGCCTGCAGGGTGACATCGATGATGCGCTGGCTGGTGGTGGCGATATCCTGTGGCGTCAAATCGCTGCCGAGCGCTTTCGCCATCTCATACAGATGCCGCGCGCGCTGTTCACGATAGCGCGCCACTTTGGCCTGATAGCGCACGCCCGCCGTCAGATTCCCGACAATCACGCCCACCGCCAGCATCACCGCGAAGGTCACCAGATACTGCAAATCCGACACCGCAACGGTGCCGGTAGGCGCGACAAAAAACAGGTCGAACGCGATGATGTTGATCACTGTGGCGAACACCGACGGCCAGCGGCCATAGCGCAGCGCCACCAGCACCACCGCCAGCAGATAAATCATTACGCTGTTGGCGGGATCAAACGCCACCAGCAGCCAGCGGCCAACGCCGGTGACCAAAATACACAGCAGCAGCGCCATCAAACAGCCGCGCAGATAGAGCCGCCATTTTTCGCTGCTGGCGCGCTGGCCGCTGAGCGGATGCGGCGCATCGCGCACCGGTTCATCCAGCGCCACCACCAATAAATCGAGATCCGGGCCGAGTTCGCCGAGGCGCTGGGCAAAGCTGTCGCGCCAGAAGCCGCGTTGCGGCTGACGGCCGGTCACGATTTTGCCGAGATTGTGCTCGCGCGCGTAGCGCAGCACCGCGCGCGCTTCGTCGGGATCGGAGAGCGTGGCGGTTTCAGCGCCGAGTTCCTGCGCCAGCTGCAGCGTGCGCAAAATGGCGCGACGGCGCGCTTCTGGCAGCCGATTGAGGCGCGGCGTTTCGACATACACCGCGTGCCATTCGCTGCCGAGCCGCGCCGCTAAACGCGCGGCGGTGCGTACCAGCTTTTCGCTGCCGGTATCGTCGCCGATGCACAGCAGAATGGCATCACGCGTGTGCCAGACCTTTTCTCTGCCTTGCCGATCGCGCCAGGCACGCATCTGGTCATCGACGCGATCGGCGGTACGACGCAGCGCCAGCTCGCGCAGCGCGAACAGATTGCCTTTACGGAAGAAGTTTTCGATGGCGCGTTCGGCGCGGTCGCCGACGTAGACTTTGCCCTCTTTCAGCCGCTGACGCAGATCGTCCGGCGGCAGATCCACCAGCACCACTTCGTCGGCGCTATCAAAGAAGGGATCGGGCACGGTTTCACGCACCTGAATGCCGGTGACGCCGCCGACCACATCATTCAGGCTTTCCAGATGCTGGACGTTAACGGTGGTGATGACGTCAATGCCCGCTTCGAGTAGCTCTTCAATGTCCTGCCAGCGCTTGGGATGACGCGAACCTTGCACGTTGGTGTGCGCCAGTTCATCCATCAGAATCACCGCCGGATGGCGCGCCAGCGCGGCATCGAGATCAAATTCGGCATGGCGCGAACGGCCGGTGGTACGACGTGGCAACAGCGCCAGCCCGTTGAGCAGCGCGGCGGTCTCTTCACGATCGTGGGTTTCTACCACGCCGGCTAACACGTCGAGACCTTGCACCCGCAGGCGCTGCGCCTCCTGCAGCATGGCGAAAGTTTTTCCCACGCCCGCACAGGCGCCAAAGTAGATTTTCAGCTTACCGCGATGGCTGTCGCTGTGGTTCAGCAGCAGCGCATCGGGATCGGGGCGGGCAATTTCGTCGTTCATCGATCGTCCATCGTCCATCGTAAAAACAGCGCGATAAATCGCGCCGCTACGATTGCGTGCATATACCGTAGCGGCGCAATTCATTGCGCGATGTGTTTATCCTTGCAAATCATCCAGCGCCAGATTCAGGCGCAGCACGTTTACCGTCTCTTCGCCAACAAACGGCAACAGCGGGCGCTCGGTGTGGCGCACAATCAGCGCCTCAACATCTTTTAGCGTCATATTGCGCGCGGCAGCGATGCGCGGTGCCTGCCACAACGCGGCTTCTGGCGAAATATCCGGATCTAATCCGCTCGCCGATGCGGTAACTAACTCCACTGGCACCGCTTTGGGGGCTTGCGGATTAGCCGCACGCAGCGCGGCGACGCGTTCCGCTACCGCTTTGTCCAGCGCCGGATTGCTGCCTGCCAGATTGCTGCCGCTGGAGGCCAACGCATTATAAGGCGCATCGCCGGTAGCGGAAGGTCGGCCCCAAAAATGGCCCGGCTGATTAAACGTTTGCCCAATCTGCTCGGAACCGCGTACCGCGCCATCCTGCTCAATCAGCGAACCGTTGGCCTGCGATGGGAACCACCATTGCGCCAGACCAGTGGTGAGCAGCGGATAGACCGCGCCGGTGAGCAGCGTAAGTACTATTAACAATACAATAGCCGGACGTAACTGACTCATTTCTCTTCTCCTTAAGCCAGACCAAGCAGCGTCAGCAGCAGGTCGATGGCTTTAATACCAATAAACGGCACCACTAATCCGCCCGCACCGTAAATCCACAGGTTGCGACGCAGCAGTGCCGCCGCGCTCAGCGGACGATAACTCACGCCTTTCAGCGCCAGCGGAATCAGGAACACAATCACCAGCGCGTTAAAAATCACCGCTGACAAAATCGCCGAGTTCGGCGAATGCAGCCCCATCACGTTGAGCATGTTGAGCTGCGGATAGGTGGCGGCAAACGCGGCCGGAATAATGGCGAAATACTTCGCCACGTCGTTGGCGATACTGAAGGTGGTAAGCGAACCGCGCGTCATCAGCATCTGTTTGCCGATGTGCACCACTTCCAGCAGCTTGGTCGGATTCGAGTCGAGATCGACCATGTTGCCGGCCTCTTTCGCCGCCTGGGTTCCCGAGTTCATCGCCACCGCCACGTCGGCCTGCGCCAGCGCCGGTGCGTCGTTGGTGCCGTCGCCGGTCATCGCCACTAAACGCCCTTCGGCCTGATACTGGCGAATCAGCGCCAGCTTGGCTTCCGGCGTCGCTTCCGACAGGAAGTCATCGACGCCCGCTTCCGCCGCGATCGCCGCCGCGGTTAACGGGTTATCGCCGGTGATCATCACCGTTTTGATGCCCATCTTGCGCAGCTCGGCAAAGCGCTCTTTGATGCCGCCTTTGACGATATCTTTCAGCGCCACCACGCCCAGTACCTGCGCGCCTTCGGCCACCACCAGCGGCGTGCCGCCAGCGCGTGCCACTTCTTCGACGGCGGCATTCACTTCTAACGGGAAGCGGCCATGATTGGCTTCGATGTGGCGACGAACCGCATCGACCGCACCTTTACGGATCAGACGATCCTGCACGTTCACGCCGCTCATGCGCGTTTGCGCCGAGAACGGAATGAAGCTCGCGCCCATGCTGCTCAAGTCACGCTCACGCAGATTAAATTTCTGCTTCGCCAGCACCACGATGCTGCGCCCTTCCGGCGTTTCATCGGCCAGCGACGCCAGCTGCGCCGCATCGGCCAGTTGCTGTTCGCTGACGCCCGGCGCAGGCAGGAACTGCGTCGCCTGACGGTTGCCGAGCGTGATGGTGCCGGTTTTATCCAGCATCAGCACATCGACGTCGCCCGCCGCTTCCACCGCGCGGCCGCTGGTGGCGATAACGTTCGCGCCCAGCATGCGGCTCATGCCCGCCACACCGATGGCCGACAGCAGGCCGCCGATGGTGGTCGGGATCAAACACACCAGCAGCGCCACCAGCACCGTGATGCTGACCGGCGTGCCGCCATACGCCGAGAACGGCCACAGCGTGACGGTCGCCAGCAGGAACACAATCGTCAGCGATACCAGCAGAATGGTCAGCGCCACTTCGTTCGGCGTTTTACGGCGTTTCGCGCCTTCCACCATCGCAATCATGCGGTCGAGGAAAGTTTCACCCGGATTGACGCTGCACTGAATCACCAGCCAGTCGGAAAGAATGCGCGTACCGCCGGTGACTGACGAGAAGTCACCGCCCGATTCACGAATAACCGGCGCGGATTCACCGGTGATGGCGCTCTCATCCACCGATGCGCCGCCCTCCAGCACTTCGCCGTCGCACGGGATGATGTCACCGGCTTCCACCAGCACCACATCGCCTTTGCGCAGCGTATCGGCCGCCACGTTGTGCCAGGCTGCGCCGTAGCGCGCTTCGGCCAGTTTTTTCGCATCGCTGGTTTTGCTGATGCCTTTCAGGCTGTTGGCCTGCGCCTTGCTGCGCCCTTCCGCCAGCGCTTCGGCGAAGTTAGCGAACAGCACGGTGAACCACAGCCAGATGGCAACGCCGGCGGTAAAGCCCGCGTTACCGCTGAGCGCGCCGCTGACCATGCCCACCGCCAATACCGAGGTCAGCACGCTGCCGATCCACACCAAAAACATCACCGGGTTGCGGAACTGCACGCGTGGATCGAGTTTTTTCAGCGCATCCAGCATGGCAACGCGGGTTAGCGCCGCATCAAACAGCGCCAGTTGTTGACGACTCATGATTCCGTTATCCCTGAATAAGTTGCAGATGTTCCGCGACCGGGCCCAATGCCAGCGCGGGGATGAACGTCAATGCGCCCACCAGCAAGACGGTGCCAATCAGCAGCGCGATAAACAGCGGGCCGTGCGTTGGCAGCGTACCGTTGCCCACCGGCTGAATTTTCTTCGCCGCCAGCGAACCGGCAATCGCCAGCACCGGAATGATGATGCCGAAACGGCCCACCAACATGCAGAAGCCCAGCAGCAGGTTCCAGAACGGCGTGTTGGCGCTCAGTCCGGCAAAGGCGCTGCCGTTGTTATTGGATGCCGATGACACCGCATATAGCACTTCGCTGAAGCCATGAATGCCGGGATTGGCCATACCGGCGCGACCGGCGTCGGTCATCATCGCCAGCGCGGTGCCGAGCAGCACCAGCGTTGGCGTCACCAGAATCGCCAGCGCGGTCATCTTCATCTCCCACACGTCGATTTTTTTGCCCATGTATTCTGGCGTGCGACCGATCATCAACCCGGCGATAAACACGCCGAGCAGCACGAACAGCAGCATGCCGTACAGGCCCGCACCGACGCCGCCGAACACCACTTCACCCAGCTGCATCAACCACATCGGCACCATGCCGCCGAGCGCAGTGAAGGAGTCATGCATGGCGTTGACCGCACCGCACGACGCCGCCGTGGTGATCACCGCAAACAAGCTGGAGTTGAGAATGCCGAAGCGCGTCTCCTTGCCTTCCATGTTGATGGCGCTGTCCGCGCCGAGCGCGAGGAAGTGCGGATTACCGCGCAGTTCGGCCCACATCACGGTGATCACCGCCAGCACGAACATGATGGTCATCGCCCACAGCAGCATGTGGCCCTGACGACGATCGCCCAGATGCTGACCAAAGGTGAAACAGAGCGCCGCCGGGATCAGGAAGATGCTCAGCATCTGCACGAAGTTGGTCAGCGCCGTTGGGTTTTCGAACGGATGTGCCGAGTTGACGTTGAAGAAACCGCCGCCGTTGGTGCCGAGCATTTTGATCGCTTCCTGCGACGCCACCGGACCGAGCGGCAGCGTCTGCTGCGCGCCTTCCAGCGTGGTGAGCGCATGGTACGGTTCGAAGGTTTGAATGCTGCCCTGGCTGATGAAGAACAGCGCGATAACCAGGCTGATCGGCAGCAGCACGTAAACAGTAATGCGCGTCAGGTCGCGCCATGCGTTGCCGAGCGTATCCAGCGAACGGTTGGCAAAACCACGAATCAGCGCAAACGCCACGGCGATACCAGTCGCCGCCGACAGGAAGTTCTGCACCGTGAGGCCCGCCATCTGACTGAAATAGCTCAGCGTGCTTTCCCCGGCGTAGGATTGCCAGTTGGTGTTGGTGACGAAGCTGATGGCGGTATTGAGCGCCAGATCCCAGCTGAGATTAGGCAGATGCTGCGGGTTCAGCGGCAGCGCGGCCTGCGTCATCAACATCAGCAGCAGCAAGGCAAAACCCAGCGCGTTAAACAGCAGAATCGCCAGCAGATAGTGCGGCCAGCGCATGGCGTCGCCGTCGGCACCGGCCAGACGCCACAGCGCGCGTTCGGTGCGCGGCAGCAGCGGCTTGTCAGCCACAAACAGGGCGAGATAACGTCCCAGCGGTTGTGCCAGCACCATCAGTACCAGCAGAAACACCGCAATTAGCATGAATGCATTCGCCGCCATCAGAATGCCTCCGCATTAAGCAGGGCATAAATCAGGTAGCCCAGAAGAACAAACACCAGCACGATGCCGGCTATCACGCCCACGCTCACAGCAACCTCCAGAGGATTTTGGTAGTGCTGCAAGCATGCGCGGCGCGGCATAAAGAAGAGGTAAAAAGGCGGGAAGCAGGCGTAAATAAAGTATAAAAATGGTGAAGAATTAAGCGCTTTCTAACGCCCAGATGCGGTTCAGATCGATGTTCTGCCATAAGCCGCTGTCTTCTGCGCCGGTGATGCTGTCGGTGCAGAAGCTGTCGCCGAGATCGAGCTCTTCCGGTTTTACTTCGCGCTGTGCGTGCAGCGACCAGAAGACATGCACTTTGGGCTTGAGCAGCGATTTTTCGCCGGCCTGCACCACCAGCGCCACGCGCCCGGAAGCCAGTCGCACCAGCGATCCCACCGGATAAATACCGATAGTGCGCACGAAAGCGTGCAGCAGCGTGTTATCGAAGTGGCCACGCCAGCTCAACATATTGTGCATCGCTTCGGCAGGCGTCCAGCCTTTACGATAAGGACGATTCGAGGTGACGGCATCATAGACGTCGCACACCGATGCCATGCGTGCATACAGTGAGATCTCCTCACCTTTCAGACCGTGCGGATAACCGTTGCCATCGTACTTTTCATGGTGATGCAGCGCGATATCCAGCAGATCTTCACCGGCATTGGCTTCCATCAGCATCTGCGCGCCCACAATCGGATGCTGACGCATCACGGTGAACTCTTCGTCGCTGAGCTTGCCAGGTTTGTTGAGAATCTCCAGCGGCACCGCGGCTTTACCCACATCATGCAGCAAACCGCCCATACCAACGCGGCGCAGCTGATGCTCATCGAGGCCCATTTTTTTGCCGAGCGAAATCATCAGGCCGCACACCGCCATCGAGTGCAGATAAGTGTAATCGTCGTGATTCTTCAGGCGCGCCACGCTCAGCAGCGCCGTGGGTTCGCGGGTGATCGAACCGGCAATTTGATCGACCAGATCAAGCATGTAATCGAGGTCGAGGCCTTGCCCCATGCGCGCCTCGTTAAACATCGCCAGCACCTGCGGTTTCCCCTGATTGAAGATGCTTTGCGCCTGATCCATCTCCTGGAAAAACGGGGTTTTAGGAATATCTTTTTTCGGCTCAGGCGTGACGGGTGCCTGAACCGATTTGTCGAGATCGATCCATAACTGCAGGATCCCCTCATTGCGGATCATCGCGATCTGGCGTTTATCAGTGATCAGCATTTGGTTGCGAATGCGCTTATCTTTGACCCACCAAACCTCCAGTTTGTGGATAAACATTCCCTGCTGCAATTCGTCAACGTTAATCAGCTTTATCACGATATCGCTCCTTAATATCAGTGGGTGGTAAGGAGGTATCGGCAGCTGAGCAAAAAATCTTCAGAGTGGATTTGTGCGATCGGTGAGGTTTGCGCAATAGGTGCGCATAAATGCGCACCCTACGGATGCTGTGCGCCTACGGCATTGTAGGGTCGCCATTTATGGCGACCTGGCTTTAGGCTACTGCCGCCGAACGTTGCGCCAGAAAGACACTTAACGGCGTTACCCTGCTCAACTCTTCCTGTGTTCTGGCATCGTTTTCCACTTCCCACAGATCCAGATGGCGCTGAAGATTCAGCCACAAATCGACTGATGTTTCGAAAACGGCTGCTAGCCGGTACGCCATTTCGGTGGTCAGTTTACGGTTGTTATTCACCAATGCACTGACGGTGTTGCGGTGCACATTCAACATCTCTGCCAGGTCATTCACTTTGAGGTTAAGCGGCTCGAGGAACTCGTACTGCAGAACATCGCCAACGCTGGTCGGTTTACGCATCGCCTGTTTCATTATTGCTTCTCTTTAACAGTTAGCACTGGGCCATAAGTGGCTGCTAACGGTGTTTACGATAAGTGTGTGGGTCAAGATAGAGATCTCTGGCCTCGCCATTAACCCATTGAAAAATGAGTCGATACTGCTCATTTATCCGGATTGAATAATAACCCAACAGCGGAGGTCTTAAGGCCTCAAAGCGGTTACCCGGTGGTGAACGCAAATCATGATGCGATGTTGCGGCATGAATGATGTCGAGCTTGCGTGCCAATGCGGACTCAATCATGGCCGGGATATGCTTATGCGGCGTTGCATAAACAAAAAATAATCGCAGCCAATCATCCCTGAAACTGTGAATTGAACCCTTCATCTGCCGCCACACCTGATGTAAACATGGCAGGCAATTTATTGCACTCACGCACTGTGCTCAAGTGCAATATTTAACATCATAACGAATTTCAGATCGGGATTCCAAAAAAATATGATCCAAGTATTAAACCGCTTTAATGTCGTGCTCCTTCTCCTGCTTTTCGTAAGAGGCTGCGGAATTTTGCTCCTCACCAACACGTTCAATCGGTCCCATCACCAGCAGGAACAGCAAAGCGGCGACCACGCAGTGCGCGCCGACAAACACCAGCCCGATGCTGTAGCTGCCGGTTAAGCCGACGATGATGCCGAACAGCAGCGGCGTGATAAAACCCGCCATATTGCCGATGCCGTTAAAAATCGCGCCCGCCAGGCCAACCGCTTCTTTCGGTGCGGTATCGCTGACAATCGTCCAGGTTCCGGCGCCCGCCGCCACGCCTTTGCCAAAGAAGGCGAACGACATGATGGCAATAATGCCGACGTTGCTGGGGATTACCGCCGCCAGAACCAGCGAAGCCGCCATCAGCATGCCGACGATATATGGCGTTTTACGCGCCCAGGATAAACTCCAGCCGCTTGCCAGCAGTTTGTCGGAGATGTAGCCGCCGCTGATGCCGCCGAGGAAACCAAATACCGCCGGTGCGATGGTGGCAAAACCGGCATCAAGAATATTCATGCCGCGCGCCTGCACCAGATAAATGGGGAACCAGGTGATAAAGAAGTAGCTGAGCGCGATGATGCAGTATTGGCCGATATAGGCGCACCACAGCATGCGGTTGCTGAGCAGCTTTTTGAACATCGCTTTGCTCAACGGCGGACGCGCTTTAAGCGTTTGCGCCGAATCGATATCGACCAGCGCGCCGCCCTGCTCGATGTAGCGCAGCTCATTTTCCGAGACCTGCGGATGATGGCGCGGGCTACGCATAAAGCCCATCCAGACAAAAACCGCCAGCACGCCAATGCCGCCCAGCACAAAGAACGGCCATTCCCAGCCGAAGCGCGACACCAGCCAGCCGGAAAGCGGCGAGAAGATGGCGACGGCAAAATATTGCGCCGAGGCAAAGAGTGAAGAGGCGCGGCCGCGTTCGGCGCTGGGGAACCACATGATCACCGCGCGCGCATTGGCGGGAAAACTCGGGGCTTCAATCAGGCCTAGCGCGAAACGCAGCGCAAACATCAGCGTGAGCGCCATGGTCATCCCGCTGGAGAACTCGCCGACAAAGCCCATCAGCAGCGTGGAGATCGACCACAGCGCCAGCGTCACGCCATAGACTTTTTTGGTGCCGAAGCGATCGAGAAACAGGCCGCCGGGGATCTGGCCGATCACGTAAGCCCAGCTAAACGCCGAGAGGATCAAGCCAAGCTGGATCGCCGAAAGTCCAAACTCATCTTTGATCGCCGATCCTGAGATCGACAGGATCGAGCGGTCGGCATACGCCACCACGGAAAGAAACAGGATCAGGCAAAGGATCCCGATGCGTACGTGGCTGTTGTGTGGCCGATTTTTGGCTTTTTGCATGGGCTGAATTCCTCAAATGAAACATGCCGGAATAGCGCTTAATTTCCCTGTTCAGCAACTATAGGAAGCGGTTTCACGCACGGTCATTGTGCGAATGGCGGAATCGACGGGGCAAAATAGCGCCAGATTTAGCCGCTGACACAAAGTGAGGTGCGGTGCTGCACAGAACCTTAAAAATCAGCAGGCTATTGCACCGCAATGTGCGCCAGCTCTAAGAAAATCCTTCGCAACGCAACTATGAGCGCGCGAAGGAAAGAGGCACCCGAGAGCAAAGTGTGCGCTTAGCTGCAAAATCCAACCTTGCTGATTGTCAGCCGCGTGGTGGGCTCGTAGGCTGAAAATGATTTCATTGAGCCATTTTTAAACTCGATGAAATATTCATTCTAATAACAAGCTTACTCTGGAGTCTGCGATGAAAACCCTCAAGGCGATTGTGTTGCTCGGTCTGATCTCAACGTCAGCCTCGGCGCTGGCGGAAAAAATTGGCGTGTCGATGGCCTACTTTGATCAAAACTTCCTCACCATTATTCGCCAGTCGATTGATAAAGAAGCCAAAGCGCGCGGACTCGATATTCAGTTTGAAGATGCACGCGGTGACGTCGGGCGGCAAACCGATCAGGTACAGAGCTTTATCGGTGCGGGCGTGGATGCGATCATCGTCGATCCGGTCGATTCCGCCAGCACGCCGCAGCTCACCAAGCTGGCGCAGCAGGCAAAAATTCCGCTGGTGTACGTTAACCGCACGCCGGGCGATAAATCGCTGCCGGCCGGCGTGGTGTTTGTCGGCTCCGACGAGCGTGAATCCGGCACCTTGCAGATGGAAGCGCTGGCGAAAATGGCTAACTACAAAGGCAATGTGGCGATCATGATCGGTAACCTGACCGACGCCGGTGCGCTGCAACGCACCAAAGACGTTGAGCAAGTGGTGGCGAAATATCCCGGCATGAAAGTGGTGCAGAAACAGCCCGCCAACTACGCGCGCAATGAAGGCATGGATTTGATGAATAACTGGTTGGGCAACGATGAAGCGATTGATATCGTTGCGGCGAACAACGATGAGATGGCGATTGGCGCGGCGATGGCGCTGGCTAAAAGCAATAAAAAGGTGCTGATTGGCGGCATTGATGCCACGCCAGACGGCCTGAAGGCGCTGTCGCAGGACAAAATTCAGGTCACGGTGTTCCAGGATGCGGTCGGCCAGGGCAAAACGTCGGTAGATGTGGCGCAGAAGCTGATCAAAGGCGAGAAAGTCGATTCACACGTGTGGATCCCGTTCGAGCTGGTGACCAAAGAGAATATGCAGAAGTACGTTGAAAAGAGTCAGTAAAAGGTCAACCTCGCGCGATGAATCGCGCCGCTACGATTGCATGCACAATTCCGTAGCGGCGCAATTTATTGCGCAAAAATAATCAATTTCGTAACTGTGCCATCTGCACGATATCGTGATACTCGCCGTCGCGCAGGCAGGCTTTGCGCTTCACGCCTTCGCGCTCAAAGCCCAGCTTTTGATACAGGCGCAGCGCGCGTTCGTTATCGTGGAACACTTCCAGCTCGATGCGCATAATGCCGAGCCAGTTAAAGGCGTAATCCATCGCGTTACGGATCAGCTTTTCGCCAATGCCGCGCCCGCCAAACGCCGGATCGACGCCGATACCAAAACTGATGCTGTGGCGCGTGCGCGGACGCTGCTCGACAAACAGCGTGAGCTCGCCGACCATCGCGCCATCGATCTCCGCAACAAAGCTGATATATCCCAGCTCATCCATCTTTTCGAATTTTTTCTGCCAGGTCGCGATGCTCGGGCACGGCAGCTGCGTGGTCCAGCGATAGACTTCAGAATGGCTGTAAAGGCGTTGGTAGGCGGCGGCATCGCCCGGCTCACGACCGCGAATGTGTAAATCCATGTCGGTAATCCCTTTTCACTTGCACTAAGCTGTTAACTCTCACCTATTTGGCAAGAGTGACTCTATGTTGTATCGCCGTTTTGAACGTTTTATCAATATTTTCCAGGATGCGCCAACCGATTCCCCGCCTGCCAGCGTCTGGCCGTTCTACTTCTACTATCTGCGTCAGGTGTGGCCGAGCTTTGTCGCGCTGCTGATTGTCGGGCTGGCGCAGGCGCTGATCGAAGTGGCGCTGTTCAGCTATCTCAGCCGCATTATTGACCTGGTCAATCACTCGACGCCCGCCTCGCTGTTCAGCGATAACTGGCCGACGCTGCTGTGGATGGGTTTTGTCGCGCTGATTCTGCGGCCGCTGGTGATCGCCGCGCACGATATGCTGGTGCATCAAAGCATTAACCCGAGCATGACCAGCATGATCCGCTGGCAGCATCATAACTACGTGCTGCGCCAGAGCCTGAATTTCTTCCAGAACGATTTTGCCGGACGCATCGCCCAGCGCATCATGCAAACCGGTAACTCGCTGCGTGATTCGGCGGTACAGCTGGTGGACGCCATCTGGCACGTAGTGATTTACGCGGTGACTTCGCTGGTGCTGTTCGCCGAAGCCGACTGGCGCTTGATGATTCCGTTGGTGATCTGGATTGTGGCGTACAGCGTGTCGCTGAGCTTCTTCGTGCCGCGCGTCAAACAGCGTTCGGTGGTGTCATCGGAAGCGCGCTCGAAACTGATGGGCACCATCGTCGACGGCTACACCAACATCGCCACCATCAAACTGTTCTCGCATAACGATCTGGAGAAGCGTTACGCACGCGAGGCGATTCAGGAGCAAACCGATAAAACCCAGCACGCTAGCCGCATGGTCACCACCATGGATATCACGCTCTCTACGCTGAATGGCTTGCTGATTGTCAGCACCTCCGGCCTGGCGCTGTGGCTGTGGAGCCAGTCGCTGATCAGCGTCGGCGCGATTGCGCTGGCGACCGGTTTGGTGATCCGTCTGGTGAACATGTCCGGCTGGATCATGTGGGTGGTGAACGGCATCTTCGAGAACATCGGCATGGTGCAGGATGGCCTGAACACCATCGCGCAGCCGCTGAGCGTGCAGGATGAACCTAATGCGAAAAACATGCAGGTGACCAAAGGTCAGATTCGCTTTGAGGATGTGCGATTTGATTACGGCGGCAGTCGTCAGGTGATTAATCGCCTCAACCTCAACATCAAGCCGGGCGAGAAGATCGGTTTGATTGGCCCGTCCGGCGCCGGTAAATCCACCTTAGTGAATCTGCTGCTGCGGCTGTATGACATCAACAGCGGCCGCATTGTGATTGACGATCAGAACATCGCTGAAGTGACGCAAGAGAGTCTGCGCGGGCAAATCGGTATGATCACGCAGGACACGTCGCTGCTGCACCGCTCAATTCGCGAAAACCTGCTGTATGGTCGTCCGGACGCGACGGAAGAGGAGTTGCAGGCGGCGATTATCCGCGCGCGTGCTGACGAGTTCATTCCACTGCTCTCCGATCCGCAAGGCCGCACCGGCCTGGATGCGCACGTGGGCGAGCGCGGCGTGAAGCTGTCGGGCGGTCAGCGTCAGCGTATCGCCATCGCGCGTGTGCTGCTGAAAGATGCGCCGATTCTGATCATGGATGAAGCCACCTCGGCGCTGGATTCCGAGGTGGAAGCAGCGATTCAGGAGAGCCTGGAAACGCTGATGCAGGGCAAAACGGTGATTGCTATCGCCCACCGTCTCTCCACTATCGCCAAAATGGATCGTCTGGTGGTGCTGGAGAAAGGTGAGATTGTCGAGATGGGCAACCACCGCGAACTGCTGGCGCACGGCGGACTTTACGCGCGCCTGTGGCAGCATCAGACCGGCGGTTTTGTCGGCGCGGATTAATCTCCACGCCGATACGGTAAGGCGTCGCGCGCTTCAATCGCCCAGCCGCGCACGCCTTCCCGTTCCTGCAGCAGAAAATCCGCTACCGCATCGCGCAAACCGGGATGACACAGATAGTGCCACGAGTGCGTGATGTGCGGCTCAAAGCCGCGCACCAGCTTATGCTCGCCCTGCGCGCCCGCATCAAAACGCTGCAAACCTTCCGCGATAGCGAAATCCATGCCCTGATAGAAGCAGGTTTCGAAATGCAGACGATCAAACTCCGCCAGACAGCCCCAATAGCGGCCATACAGCGTGTTGCCGTCCATTAAGCAGAACGCCATCGCCGCCGGTTGGCCTTGCAGCGTGGAAATCACCACGCGAATCGAACGCGGCATGCGCTCCGCCAGCAGGCTAAAGAAGTGGCGTGTCAGATACGGACGCTGGCCGCGCACCGCGTAGGTGTTGGCGTAACAGGTGTAAACGAAATCCCACTGATCTTCGCGCAGCTCATCGCCGCGATACCAGCTGAAGTCAAAACCGCTGCTCATCACCTGCTCACGCTCCTTGCGCAGCTGCTTGCGTTTGCGCGACATCAGCGTGTCGAGGAAATCCTGGAAATCGCGGTAGCCTTTATTGTGCCAGTGATACTGCAAACCGAGGCGTTCCAGCCAGTCTGGCTGTTGCTGCATGATGTGGTTGGCGAACGGCGTGGTGAAGTTGATGTGCGCGCCGCTCAGACCCTGTTGGTAGAGGTTATCCGGCAGCGCGCTGAGCAATTTCAGCACCGCGTCTTCATCGCCCAGCAGACGTGCGCCGGTCACCGGACTGAACGGAATCGCGCCCAGCCATTTCGGATAGTAAGGAATACCGGCGCGCTGACAGGCATCCGCCCACGCATGGTCAAACACATATTCACCGCGCGAATGGCGTTTGCGATAGCCTGGCAGCGCCGCACGCAGCGTGCCGTTTTCGCGCCACAGCAGGTGATCGGGCTGCCAGCCGTTTTCGGGCCGCACGCTGCCGCTCTCTTCGAGTGACAAGAGAAAGGCATGGCGTAAAAACGGTTGATCGTCAGGTAACAGCGCATCCCATTCGACGGCGGAGATCTCCGCCAGCGACGACAGATGTAGCAAAGACATTCACGGCTCCCGGCCAGGTGAAAGCGAGCGCCTAGTTCAACAGGTTTTCCCGCGTGGGAAAAGGTGCAGCGCACTGAATGTGTATTCAGGAGATTTGACCAGACGGTCGCCTTAAATGGCGACCCTACGACAGATTGGCGCGGTTTTGTAGGGTCGCCATTCATGGCGACCTTGTCCATTAATGCACCGCGCAGAATTTGACACGGGCGGCCCGCAGGCCGCACCCTACGATTTTTCTCGTCAGCTGGAATTTTCATGGATCGACTCGATTGTGACCGCATGTTTGTCGCCGTGCTGGAAGTGGGCAGCTTCGCCGGTGCTGCCGAACGCCTCGGCACCAGCAGCGGCCAGGCGTCGAAGCTGGTCTCCCGGCTGGAGCAGGAACTTGGCGTGCAGTTGTTTAAACGCAGCACGCGCGCGCTCTCGCCCACCGAAGTCGGTCGCGCCTATTACGAGCGGGTTAAAACGCTACTCGAAGCCTTTGATACGCTGGATGCCACCGTGCGCGACAGCGCCACCACGCCGACCGGTCGCCTGAAAATCAGCGCGCCCGGCACCTTCGGTACGGCGGTGCTGGCCAGCGTGCTGGTGGAGTTCGCGCGTCATTATCCGCAGATAGAACTCGACGTGAACTTCTCCGATCGTGCAGTTAACATCGTCGATGAAGGCTTTGATATGGCGATCCGCATCGGCAAACTCGACGACAGCAGCCTGATTGCGCGCCGCCTCGGCGATGTGCCGATTCGCGTGGCCGCGTCTTCCGGTTATCTGCTGCAACACGGCACGCCGCAGCACTGGCGCGATTTGGCGGCACATCAGTGCATCAGCGATACCAACTTCCGCGATCCCTGGCATTGGCCGTTCGTGACGCCGTGCGGCGACAGCGTTAGCATGCCGATTCGTGGTCGTCTCTGTTTCTCCAATACCGAAGCCTGTTTGCAGGCGGCGATCGCCGGACTAGGCATTGCGCGGCTGCCGGGGTTTATTGCCGCGCCCGCTCTGCAGCGCGGTGAAATCGTCTCGATATTAGAGGAGTTTGCCACGCCGCCCATGGGCCTGTTCGCACTCTATCCGCCGGCGCGTCATCTGGCGCAGAAAACCCGGCTGCTGATTGATTTCCTCGCCGCCCATTTCCAGCACCATCCGCCCGGCTGATTCCTTCCAATTTGGAAGCAATGAAAGCCATTTTGCCCGGATTATCACCCAACCAGCAGCGCTGTATGCTCACTCCATCAACGTAGAGGAGAGAAGACGATGCTGGTAAACGGTAAGTGGAGTGCAGAGTGGCATCCGGTGCAAGCCACCGATCAACAAGGCGGATTTGTGCGCCAGACATCCAGTTTTCGTCACTGGATTAGCGTAGATGGCTCCAGCGCATTCGCTGCCGAGCCGGATCGTTATCACCTCTATGTGGCGCTGATTTGTCCGTGGGCCTCGCGCACGCTGCTGGCGCGCAGTCTGAAAGGGCTGGAGAAGGTGATCAGCGTGTCGGTGGTTGAGCCGCAGCTCGGCGCGCAAGGCTGGCACTTCGGTGATTATCCTGGCGCGGATCGCGACTGGCTGAATAAAGCCGAATACCTTCACGAGCTTTATACCCGCGCCGATGCCGATTTCACCGGCCGCGCTACCGTACCGGTGCTGTGGGACAAAAAGACGCAAACCATCGTCAATAACGAGTCGGCCGATATCCTGCGCATGCTGAACAGCGGCTTTGGCGCGCTGGCGGACGATCGCATCGATCTTTATCCCGAGGATCTGCGCGCAGAGATCGACGCGCTGAACGAATCGATCTATCCGCGCCTGAATAACGGCGTCTATCGCACCGGTTTTGCCACCACGCAGGTGAGTTATCAGCAGGCGTTTAACGATGTGTTCAGCCAGCTGGATGAGCTGGAGCTGCGTTTGCAGGATGGCCGCACTTTCCTGCTCGGTGAGCGGTTAACCGAAGCGGATATCCGCCTGTTCGTCACGCTGGTGCGCTTTGACGCCGCCTATCACGGCCTGTTTAAATGCAACCTGCGCCGCCTGCGCGACTATCCGCTGCTCGATCGTTATCTGAAGAGTATGCTGTCGGTCTCTGGCGTGCGTCAGACGGTGAATATCGATCATATCAAGCAGGGCTATTATTCGATTAAAGCGCTGAATCCCAACGGCATTGTGCCGGTTGGCCCGGATATGGCGGCCTACGGTTTATAAGGAGCAGTGCGATGGCAAAAGCATTAGTGATTTTTTTACATGGCGTCGGCAGCAACGGCGACGACCTCGCGGTGCTCGGCGAACATTGGGCGCGCCTGCTGCCGGATGTGGCGTTTGCCTCGCCGAATGCGCCCTATCCTTTTGAACATGCGATGGGATATCAGTGGTTTAGCCTGACCGGCATCACACCCGAAAACCGCCCGGCGCGCGTGCGTGATGCGCGTGCTGCCTTTGATGACCGGCTGCAACAGCTGATGGCGCAACACGGCATGGCCGATGCGTGGGACAAAGTGATTCTGGTGGGCTTTTCGCAGGGTTCGATCATGGCGTTAGATGCGCTGGCGTCGGGCCGTTATCCGCTGGCTGGCGTGGTGGCCTTTTCCGGCCGTCTGGCGTTTGACGGCGCGTTGACGCCGCAGCCGTATACACCTGCGCTGCTGATTCACGGCAAAGCCGATGAGGTGATTCCGTTTAGCGAAAGCGCATCGGCGGAGCAGCGCTTGCAACAGGCTGGCGTGACGGTGGAAGCGCGCTATGAAGCGGCAACCGGCCACACCATTTCATCGCAGGGTGCGATGGATGCCGCCGGTTTCATTGCGCAATGTTTGCAGGATTAAGGCCAGTAACGAGTTAACGCCTGCCACGCTTTTTGCGCAGCCACGTCTGCTGGCTGCGCCTTCAACTTATCGTTGAACACTTCAATGCCGACAGGCCCGCTGTAACCGGCACTTTTCAGCTTATCGACAAAGCGTTCCACTTCGATGATGCCGTCGCCCGGCAACAGGCGCTGATGACGCGCATACTCGCTGAGCGGCTGCTTATCCTGCGGCGGCATTTCGGCCATATCGCACAGTTGCACTTCGTAGATACGGTCGGCGGGAATACCATCCAGCTGGGATGCATCGCCGCCTAACGCGCAAATGTGGAACAGATCGACCACCAAACCGATATTCGGCTGGTCCAGCCGTTGCAGCCGTTCCCACGCCAGCGGCAGCGTGTTATCTACGCTGCACCACGCCATCGGCTCATACATGATGCGCATGTTGTAGCGCGCGGCTTCCGACGCCATCCAACGCAAATCTTCGTCAATGCGCGCCGCCACACAATCTTCACGCGTGCTGGCCGGTGCCTGAATGGTGTCGCAGCCGATGGTTTGGGCAATCTGAATGAACTGACGCAGCTCTTCGCGTTTTTGCTGGCGGTCGCGATCCGGCGCACCGGTGAAATCGCGCAGCACCTGCACATTGGTGAAGCCAAGCTGCAACTGCTTTGCTAACTGTGGCGTACTGGCTTGCACATCGTCGCGCCAGATCTCAACCTGATCGAAACCGGCGGCGCGTGCGGCACGCAGCTTCTCCTCAGGTTCACCGTTTAACAACACCAGGTTAAGGAATTTGGGGTTACAACGCATGACACAGCTCCTTAATCGTCCGGATAATCGGTGACAAATTCTGCGCGTCACGCGCGCAGAATGGCGATCAGTATCTACCTCTTAGTCGTTATTTCAAGCGCGATGGTTATCCCAGCAGGTTGACCGCGGCAAAACCGGCGAAGGTCATCAACACCGATCCCACTACGTGTACCAGCACGCTCGACATCGCCCACACATATTTACCTGATTGTAGCATCACCATAATTTCCGCCGAAAAGGCCGAGAAGGTGGTCAATCCGCCGCAAAAACCGGTAATAATCAGCAATTTCCACGCTGGATCGAGTTGTGGGTTCTTCATCAGCCACGCCATCGCGCCGCCAATAATGAAACCGCCAATCAAATTGACCATTAAGGTTCCGGGCGGCAAGTTGGGGAACAGCGCGTTATAGCGCACCGAAATCAGCCAGCGCAGCGTACAACCCACCGCACCGCCCAGGACAACCGCCAGTAACGACTTCAACATAGTTTGGAGCTCCTGAAATGAATAACGCGCAGGGCCGCGGCAGGACAGAATGATACCTGACACACCGCCGACTCCCGCGCAGGGATACGAGTGTTGTCAGGCGTCATCAGCCGTCTGTGACCAGAACGGCGGTTGGGGAAGGTGGCACGCCATCACCTTAGGCGGGAGATAATACGCTGGCTTAGCAATGCAGACAATATGGTGAAAGAGGCACAATGTTGTAGCGGCGCGATTTATCGCGCGCATCAATGAAAGCACAGTACCAACCCATCTTTGCGCAATAAATTGCGCCGCTACGGTTTGTGCCAATATTACCGCTCGAAGTGAATCACGCCTTTAATCAGCTCCCGGTTATTAATCACATCCGCTTCAAAGCGCTCTGCCAGGGTCGAAAAATCATAATGGCGATTGAGCATCATGTCGGCACGAAGCTGCCCGTTCGCCATCAGTTCGCCTACTTTAGCGAAATCTTCCAGCGTGGCGTTGCGGCTGCCCAGCAGCGTGGTTTCTTTTTTGTGGAACTCGATATCCGGGATCACCAGATCGCCTTTGTGCAGGCCGACAAACACGATGGTGCCGCCATGACGAATCAGTTTCACCGCGCCGTTCATCGCCGCTGGGCTGCCAGTGGCATCGATCACTTTGGCCGCCAAACGTCCACCAAACTCCGCCCGCAACTGCGCCTCAAAATCGGCTTCTAAGGGATTCACCGTCGCCAAACCCAGTTTTTGCGCTACGTGCGCGCGGCGCTGCTCGCTGGTGTCGGCCACCACCACCTTCGCTCCCGCCGCCGCCGCAATCGCGGCCACGCCAAGGCCAATCGGACCTGCGCCCACCACCAAAACCTGCTCATCCGCCGTAACGGCCGCACGCCGTACTGCATGCGCGCTGATGGCGAAGGGCTCAATCAGCGCGGCGGCTTCGGGATCAACCTCATCCACCGCCAGCAAATTGCTAGTCGGCACGCTGAGGAATTCACAGAAACCGCCATCCTGATGCACCCCAATCACCGAGATTTTTTCGCAGCAGTTGGTTTTGCCACTTAAACAGGCATCGCACTGCTGGCAGGCAACATAGGGAATCAGCGCCACGCGCTGGCCCACCCTGAAGCCGCTGGCCTGGCTGCCGAGTTCCACCACTTCGCCACACAGCTCATGCCCCAACACGCGTGGATAGCTGAAGAACGGCTGATTACCGGCCCAGGCGTGGATATCGGTGCCACAAATGCCGGCGGCGATCGGTTTAATCAGAACTTCATTAGCGGCGGGCGTCGGCTTCGCGCGCTGCTGCCACACCATCTGGCGCGGCTCGGCGACCACCAGCGTTTTCATCGTTGTCATTGGCTTCTCCTGTGCTGTTGTCGCAGTTATGGCGAAAATCGCCGATGGCAGCGTTTTGCGTTGGGGGAAGTGTGAAGCCAACCGCTTTTTTTGGGCTTTGTATGGTTTTTAATAGATAAAAAACCGGAGACGCGTATGAGCCGCAGCCAGAACCTACGTCAGAACGTGATTAACCAGATGCTGGAAGGCATTGCCAAACGTCATATCCGTTCGCCGTTGCCACCGCAGGCGGCGCTGGCCGAAATGTTCAACATCAGTCGCACCACGGTGCGCCATACCTTGCAGCATCTGCATGAGCGCGGCGTACTGGAAAAGGTGGATGAAACCTACGTTATCGTGCGCGATCCCAGCGAAGAAGATGGTTTTAACGCCCTGACGCCGCCGATTGATCAGCAGGCGCTGCAGTTTGAGCAGACCTTTTTCAACCTGATTAATCAGCGCCAGCTGATGCCGGGCGATACCTTTAGTGAGCTGCAGCTCGCGCAGCAGGTAAAGGTCAGTCCGATTGTGGTACGCGAATTTCTGCTGCGCTTTATGCGTTATGACCTGCTGGAACCGGTGAAACGCGGTCAGTGGCGCATGAAGAAGTTCGATCAGAAGTATGCCGAGAACCTGTTTGAGCTGCGCGAAATGCTGGAAACCCACGCACTGACCCGTTTTCTCAACCTGCCCTCGCAGGATGAGCGCTGGATGCAGGCGCGCGACCTGCTGGATCGCCATCGTTCAATGCGCGATACCATCGCCAGCAATTACCGCCACTTCGCCGCGCTGGATAAAGAGATGCACACGCTGATTCTCTCCGCCGCTAACAATCCTTTTTTTAATCAGTCGCTGGAGATTATTTCGGTGATTTTTCACTCGCATTATCAATGGGATGAAACCGATCTTAAGCAGCGCAACATCGTGGCGCTGGAGGAGCATATGGCCATTCTGACAGCGCTGATTAGCCGTCAGGATGTGGATGCTTTGTGCGCTCTGCACAATCATCTCGGCACCGCCAAAACATCGATGATCCGGTCTATCCGTCAGTACAATTAAAAACCGATTAAAAACCACAAAGCATTAGCTCCCGCACGAATCTGAAACATCTCCGCAACATCCCGATCTGAATGCTTCTAGTCTCGAAGTCAATCCGTTGGGGCAGCACCGTTTTGCTGCCGCAGGATCCCACACAAACGCATAACGATAAGTACCCAGATCCGGGAGGTCGCAATGGAAAATACTTCGGCTCGTGGCCGCGAAAACGCGCCACAACCGGCTGCTGACGGGCAAGAT
The DNA here is from genome assembly GCF_013385945.1 of Pantoea sp. B9002. Classification (NCBI taxonomy): domain Bacteria; kingdom Pseudomonadati; phylum Pseudomonadota; class Gammaproteobacteria; order Enterobacterales; family Erwiniaceae; genus Pantoea; species Pantoea sp. B9002. The sequence goes on along the minus strand of NZ_JACAPA010000036.1, from coordinate 45,672 downwards.
TTTATCCCGGCACGCAGTGACGTGGTGCGCTCGCCGCGCATCAGAAAGATCCAGATTACCGCCATGTTGCTGCTGCTGTTCGCCGCCATGATCAACTATCTCGACCGCAGTTCGCTGTCGGTCGCCAATATGACCATCCGGGGAGAACTGGGTTTATCCGCGACCGAAATTGGCGTGCTGCTATCGGCCTTCTCGCTGGCGTACGGCTTAGCGCAGCTGCCGTGCGGTGCGCTGCTCGATCGCAAAGGGCCGCGCATCATGCTGGCGATTGGCATGTTCTTCTGGTCGCTGTTCCAGGCCGCCGCCGGTTTGGTGCATAACTTCACCCAATTTATTTTGGTGCGTATCGGTTTGGGTATTGGCGAAGCGCCGATGAACCCGTGCGGCGTGAAGGTGATCAACGACTGGTTCAACATCAAAGATCGCGGTATGCCGATGGGCATGTTTAACGCTGCCTCGATGATTGGATTGTCGATTGCGCCACCGATTCTGGCCGCGATGATGATGGTGATGGGCTGGCGCGGCATGTTTGTCACCATCGGCGTGCTCGGCATGTTCCTCGCTATCGGCTGGTATCTGATGTACCGCGATCGCGATAACAACAAACTGAGCGGAGAAGAGATTCACTATCTGCAGGCGGGCAGCGTGGCATCGCGCAAAGAGCCGCTGAGTTTTGCCGAGTGGCGCGGCCTGTTCAAGCAGCGCACCATGTGGGGCATGATGATTGGCTTCAGCGGCATCAACTACACCGCGTGGCTGTATATCGCGTGGCTGCCGGGCTATCTGCAATCCACTTATAACCTTGACCTGAAAAGCACCGGTTTACTGGCAGCGATTCCGTTCCTGTTCGGCGCGGCGGGCATGCTGCTGAACGGTTATGTGGTCGATGCGCTGGTGCGTCGTGGTCATGATGCGGTGAAGGTGCGTAAGGTCTCTATCGTCAGCGGCATGCTGTTGTCCGCCGCGTTTACCGCTTTCGTAACGCGTGCCACCGACACCACCAGCGCGGTGACCATGATTGGCATGGCGCTGTTCTGCATCCACTTTGCCGGTACATCGTGCTGGGGTTTGATTCACGCCAACGTCACGGCGCGCATGACGGCTTCGGTCGGCAGCATCCAGAACTTCGCCAGCTTTGTGTTCGCCTCGTTCGCCCCGGTGATCACCGGTTGGGTGCTGGATACCACCAAGTCGTTTAGCCTGGCGTTGATGATTTGCGCCGGTGTGACGGTGGTGGGTGCGCTGGCGTATTTGCTGTTGGTGCGTAAACCGATTACCGATGGGATTTGATCGTGCATAGCGCCGCACATACCGTAGCGGCGCGATTTATCGCGCATGTCGATGTCGGCAACGTGCCCATCCGAGCAATGCGCAATAAATTGCGCCGCTACAGATTCAGAGGGTGAAAAACTGCGATTCACACTGACGCGCGATTTCCCACAGCTTATTGCGAATCACCTGTTTCAGCTGCAGCGTCGATTGCGACTGCGGCTGATCGCGGCGGCTGATTAACATCACTTCAAACGGTAGCGGCTGCGCGACCGGCAACAGCTTGAGCTGGTCGGCATAACGGCACGCGGTAAACAGATCGACAATCCCGACGCCGCCGCCCGCCAGCACCATATCGGCAATCACCGAATAGGTTTTGATCGACAGCGATACCGCCGGATTGAGCCCTTTATCGCGCAGCGCGCGGTGCAGCACCCGACCGAGCGGATCCTGATTCTGCATCATCAGCAGGTTGTTGGCGCACAGCCACTCCAGCGTCACCGGCTCATTGTGGGTGTGATCGCGCGGCAGCAACGCCACCATCGACGACTGAAACAGCGGTTCCGCCAGTAAATCGGCATCCACCTGCTGACCAAACACCAGCGCGAAATCGAGCTGATTATCCATCAACATACGGCATAAGGTGCTGAAGTGCTCGGTGACCAGCTCTACGCTGACCGACGCCGCCTGTTGCCGCCAGTTCACCAGCGCGGGTGCCAACACCATCTGACCAAACGCATGGGCAGCACCGACGCGCACCGTTTGCCCTTCGCCGCGCCGCAGTTGCTCGGTCAGTTGGGTAATCGCCTGTAAACGCTGATAGATATCTTCCACTTCCGGCAGCAAGCGCCGCCCTTCTGCCGTCACCACCATGCCCTGCGCGCGCCGCTCAAACAGCGCAAAACCAAGCTGCTGCTCGGCGTGATTGAGCACGCGGCTGACATTCGGCTGCGACACATTCAGCAAACGCGCCGCCGCACTGATGCTGCCGGTCTGCACAATCGCCTGAAACACTTCAATATGCCGCAGCCGCATGATTATTCGCCCCAGGTGGCTTCAAGCACGCGCAGCCAGTTGCCATGGCAAATCTTCTCCAGCAGCTCACGCGAATAGCCGCGTGCCGCCAGCGCCTGCACCAGCAGCGGGAATCCGGCCACGTCTTTCAGATCGCCTGGCATGGTTGCGCCATCAAGATCCGAACCAAAACCGACGCCCTCTTCCCCCACTTTTTCCAGCAGATACTCAACGTGACGCACGATGGCATCGACGCCGGTCGGCGCATGACGATCGCCATCTTCACGCAGGAACGGCACGGCAAAATTGACGCCGACAAAGCCGTTGGTTTCGGCAATCGCTGCCAGCTGGCGATCGGTGAGATTACGTGACTGCGCGCTGAGCACATGCGCGTTGGAGTGGCTCGCCACCAGCGGCGCATCGCTGATTTCCGCGGTGTGCCAGAAGCCTTTCTCATCCATGTGCGACAAGTCGACCATGATCCGGCGGCGATTACAGTCGCGCACCAGCTGCTTGCCCGCTGCCGTCAGGCCGTTGCCGATATCCGGCGACGAGGGATAGAGGAACGGCACGCCGTCGCCGAACTGATTCGGGCGGCTCCACAGCGGTCCCAGCGTGCGCAAGCCGCTGGCGTACAGCATGTCGAGCAGCTCGCCGTGAGTATCCAGCGCTTCCGCACCTTCCACGTGCATCACCACCGCTAACACTTTGTTTGCCATGCAGTGGCGAATATCACGCACGCTGCGGCAAATCTTCACCTGGCCGTTCGAGGCCTGCTCAATGCGCAGCAGCAGCGCCAGCATGGAAAACGTCGCGTCGCGCGCTGAGTTGATAATTTCCTGAGGAAAATCTGCGAGGTCTGGCGCACTTCTTGCAATCAGAGGGTGGGACGGCACCCAGGTGGCGAAAATGCCACCTAACATATTTCCCTGACGGATACGCGGCAAGTCCATTTGGCCCGTTTTGGTGCCAGTGAAAAATGCATTAACCGCGTCCGGCTGATGGTGCTGCCACAGCTTATTCAGCACATCGTTGTGGCCGTCAAAGACCGGAATATCGAGGGTAATCGAGTCAGACATGTTGTTCAGTTCCATGTTCGGGGGAAAGCGCAGCACTGCCAGCTGGCGGAGCAAATTGCACCATAAAAGGGCAAGACTACACGCGTGAAACAAATGACTTAGAGCCGGTATTAATCCTCCGGCAGGTGCGTAAAGTCAAGACAAAAAACAATCAAATAACAATTTTTTATTTTAATTATCAATCAGTTGGGAGTTTACATGGTTACCAGAAGACGTTTTCTTGCAGGATGCACTGCTGTACCTGTTGTTTCCTACCTCAGCCTGAATTCTTCCTTTGCCGCGACGCCGCCGACCATGCTGGTGATCGCGATGCAGCTCGATAACATCACCAGCCTCGATCCACACGAAAGCTTCGAAGCCACCGGCGGCCAGATCTGCGGCAACCTCTATCAACGTTTAGTTACGCCCGATCCCAGGCAAGCCGACAAAGTGATTGGTCAACTGGCGCAAAGCTGGGACGTCAGCAGCGATAACGGCACCTACACTTTCCATCTCGATCCGGCGGCCAAATTCGCCGATGGTTCGCCGCTCACCGCAGAAGACGTGGCGTTCTCGATTGAGCGTATCGTCAAGCTGGATAAGAGCCCGGCCTTTATTATCAACCAGTTCGGCTTTACTAAAGACAACGTGACGCAGCTGGTTACCGCAAAAGATGCGCACACCGTGGAGATGAAACTCGGCGCGCCGGCGGCTGAAACCTTCCTGCTCTACTGCTTGTCCGCCACCGTCGGCAGCATCGTGTCGAAGAAAGCCTGTCTGGCGAACCAGCAGAACAATGACTTCGGTAACGGCTGGCTGAAACAGCACAGCGCCGGTTCCGGTGCCTTTACCCTGCGCACCTGGAATGCCAGCGAAACGGTGATTCTGGAGATTAGTCCGCAATATGCCGGTGCCAGCAAAACCAAACGCGTGATCCTCAAACACATCGCCGACCCGGCCGCGCAGGCGCTGATGCTGAAAAAAGGCGATGTCGATGCCGCGTATGACCTCACCACCGAACAGCTGCTGCAGGTGAAAAACGACAGCAGCGTGTCACTGGTGAATCAGTCGCTGTCGGCCATCATGCTGATGTCGTGCAACACCAATAATCAGTACCTGAAAAAACCGCAGGTGTGGCAGGCGCTGAAGTGGGCGCTGGATTACGACAGCATTCAGAAAAACATTCTGTCGATGAGTTTTGTCACCCATCAGAGTTTCCTGCCGAGCGGCTTCCCGGCGGCGCTGGACGATACGCCATTCCACAAAGATCTGGCGAAAGCCAAAGCGCTGCTAGCTGAAGCGGGTTATCCGGACGGTTTCGAAATCACCCTCGATCACTACTCAATGCAACCGTATCCGGACATCGCGCAGGCGATTCAGACGCAGCTGGGCGCGATTGGCATCAAAGTGTCACTGATCGCCGCCGAAAACCGTCAGGTTCTGACCAAGATGCGTGCGCGTCAGCATCAGCTGGCATTGACGGTTTGGGGCGCCGATTACTTTGATCCCAACTCCAACACCGAAGCCTTCTGCGTTAACACCGATAACAGCGATAACGCGCGTGCGCGTACGCTGGCGTGGCGCTGCAGCTGGTCAGACGATGAATTCAACAAACTCACCGAGCAGGCGCTGCATGAGCCGGATCCGGCGAAGCGCATCGCGCTCTATCAGCAGATTCAGCAGCTAGGCCGCGAGAAGAGCCCGTTTATTTTCATGATGCAGAAAACCAAAAACGTGGCCACCAGCAAAGCGCTGAGTGATGTCCACATGACCGTGCTGGAGCAGTGGCCGTATGCGCAGGTGAAAAAAGCCTGATGCCGTTACTGAAGAGAATCGTCAGCACCCTGGGAAGCCTGGTGCTGACGCTGTTTGGTCTGTCGGTTTTGACCTTTTTCATTGGCCGCGTCATGCCCACCGATCCGGTGCTGGCGGCGGTTGGTGATAACGCACCGCAATCGGTCGTCGAGCGCGTGCGTGCGGAAATGGGGCTGGATCAGCCCCTTTACGTGCAGTTTGGTCACTACCTCAATCAACTGCTGCATGGCGATCTCGGTAAATCGATTCTTACCTCGAATCCGGTGATTACCGACATCGCCCGCTTCTTTCCCGCCACCATGGAACTGGCCACGGCGGCCATCGTCATCGCGGCGCTGATCGGCATTCCGCTCGGCGTGTGGGCGGCGGTGCGTCAACGTTCGTGGGTCGATCAAACCATTCGCGTGATCTGTCTTGCCGGCCATTCGCTGCCGGTATTCGTGCTGGCGCTGCTGAGCCTGCTGGTGTTCTACGCGGTGCTCGGCATTGCGCCCGGCCCCGGACGGCAGGACATCATCTGGCAGGATATGGTGCCGCAGGTCACCGGCTTCCTCACCATCGATTCGCTGCTGGCCGGGGAAACAGACGCCTTCTGGGATGCGCTGGCCCACATGGCGCAGCCGGTGCTGATTCTGGCCTACTTCAGCATGGCCTACATCACGCGTATGACGCGCACCTTTATGCTCAACGCGCTGAGCGGCGAGTTCGTGATCACCGCGCGCGCCAAAGGCTTGTCGTCACGGCGGGTGATTTGGCGGCATGCCTTTCCCACCGTGGCGGTTCAGCTGGTAACGGTGCTGGCGCTGACTTACGCCGGATTGCTGGAGGGCGCGGTGGTGACGGAAAACGTCTTCGCCTGGCCTGGCATCGGCCAATATCTCACCACATCGCTGATGAACGCCGACATGAACCCGGTGATCGGCGCCACCTTGCTGGTCGGCACCGTGTATGTGCTGCTCAATCAGCTGGCTGACCTTCTCTATCGACTTTGGGACCCGCGCGTAAAATGATCTTCTTCTCACGAGAATGGCTGCTCGACGATACGCCAGCCAATCGTCGCCAGGCGGTGTGGGGCCGGCGTTATCGCCTGTGGCTCAGCCTGCGCAGTAATCCGCTGGCGATGGCTGGACTGCTGGTGGTGGCGGTGATGCTGCTGCTGGCGCTGTTTGCGCCGTGGCTGACGCCGTTCGAACCCGGCATGCAGCATCTGGAAAACCGTCTTGCGGCGCCTTCCGCCGTGCACTGGCTCGGCACCGATGAGTTGGGGCGCGATGTCTGGACGCGCATTATCTACGGCGGCCGCACCACGCTCGGCATGGTGATCGCCGTGGTGCTGCTCACCGCACCGCTCGGCCTGCTGATTGGCTGCATCGCCGGATATGCCGGAGGCTTTATCGATAAAGCGCTGATGCGTTTGACCGACATCTTTCTCGCCTTCCCACGGCTGATTCTGGCGCTGGCGTTTGTCGCGGCGCTGAAACCCGGCGTGGAGAGCGCGATTCTGGCGATTGCCCTGACGTCGTGGCCGCCTTATGCGCGTCTGGCGCGCGCCGAAACCCTGCAGTTCCGCCACAGCGACTTTATCGCCGCCAGCCGTCTGACCGGCGCTTCGCCGCTGCGCATTATTCTGCGCCACATTATGCCGCTGTGCGTGCCGAGCCTGATTGTGCGCGTCACGCTGGACATGAGCTCCATCATCATCACCGCTGCCAGCCTCGGTTTTCTCGGCATGGGCGCGCAGCCGCCGTCACCGGAATGGGGCACGATGATCGCCACCGCGCGTCGTTTCCTGTTCAGCGAATGGTGGGTGCCATTGATGCCGTGTATCGCGATTTTCCTGACGTCACTGGCGTTCAACTTTCTCGGCGACGGTCTGCGTGACGTGCTGGATCCCAAGGAGCGCTAAATGTTGGTGGAAATTGAGAACCTGCGCGTTGCCTTCCGCTCGCGCAGCGAAACCTTTGAAGCGGTGCGCGGCGTCAGTTTTAGCGTTGGCCACGAGAAGTTCGCCATTGTCGGCGAAAGCGGTTCCGGCAAGTCACTGACCGCGCGTAGCCTGATGCAGTTACTGCCGGGCAACGCGGAAGTCAGCGCCGACGTGCTGCGCTTTGACGGCATCGATCTGCGCGGGGCCAGCGAGAAAGTGCTGCGCAAAATTCGCGGCAAGCGCGTCGGTTTTATCCTGCAGGACCCGAAATATTCGCTCAATCCGGTGATGACCATCGGCCAGCAGATTGCCGAAGCCTGGCGCGAGCACAAAGGCGGCAACCGCAAAGCGGCGATGCAGGCGGCGATTGAGCTGCTGGAGCAGGTGAAGATTCGCGACCCTGAAGCCGTGGCGAAACGCTATCCGCATGAAGTTTCCGGCGGCATGGGCCAGCGCGTGATGATTGCCATGATGCTGGCACCCGATCCGGAACTGTTGATCGCCGATGAACCCACCAGCGCGCTGGATGCCACGGTGCAGGCGGAGATTCTGAAGCTGATTGACGAACTGGTATCGGCGCGCGGCATGGGGCTGATCCTGATCAGCCACGATTTACCGCTGGTGTCGCACTTCTGCGATCGCGTGGCGGTGATGTACGCCGGCCGCATCGTCGAGCTGCTCGATGCCGGACAGTTGCAGCAGGCGCAGCATCCCTATACGCGCGGTTTGCTGGCGTGTTTGCCGTCGTTGCGCCATCCGCGCGAGCGTTTACCCGTATTGCAGCGCGATGCCGCGTGGCGCGAATGATAATCGGCGCACAGCGTAGGGTCGCCATTCATGGCGACCGTTTAAATGGACGCACAGAATTCACAGGCTTCCTATGATTCAAATCGAAAACCTGCGCATCAACTTTGGTGCGCACACGGCGGTGAAAGACGTCAGCTTCACGGTCGGTAACGGCGAAAGCTTTGGCCTGGTCGGTGAAAGCGGCTCGGGCAAATCCACCATCCTGCGCGCACTCGCCGGACTGAATGCCGACTGGCAAGGCAGCATGCTGTTTGGCGGCATGCAGCTCAGCGCCAAACGCAGCCGCGCCTTCTATCGTCAGGTGCAGATGGTATTTCAGGACCCGTTTGGTTCGCTGCATCCGCGCCAGACCATCGATCGCATCCTGCACGAACCGCTGCTGGTGCATCAGCTCGATCGCGCTGAACAGCGCATCAGCCAGGCGTTAAGCGAAGTGGGTTTGCCCGCTTCGGTGCGTTTCCGCTATCCGCATCAGCTGTCGGGCGGCCAGCGTCAGCGCGTGGCAATTGCGCGCGCGCTGATCGCCGAACCGGAAGTGCTGCTGCTGGATGAGCCGACCTCGGCGCTGGATGTGTCGGTGCAGGCCGAAATCCTGAATTTACTCAGCGATCTACGCAGCGAGCGCAAACTCACCTACATTATGGTGACGCATAACCTCGCGGTGGTAACGCACCTGTGTCAGCGCATTGGCGTGATGCAGAATGGCGAGATGGTGGAGCAGCTGAGCGCCGACGATCTGCGCGTGCGGCGCATCCAGCATCCACATACCGCCCAACTTTTCGATCTCAGCATGACGCTGGAGGAACCGGCATGACCGCTCACTGGCAACACGCCGCGGATGTCGCACAACAGATCACTGAAAGCTGGCAACAGCCAGGCGCGCCGGGCGGTGCGATGATCCTGTTTGATGCGCACCAGATTCACTCAACGCACTGCGCCGGATTGGCCGATTTGGCGCAGCAAACGCCGTTCAGCGCCGATAGCGTGGTGCGTTTCGCCTCCATCACCAAACATCTGTTTGCTGCGCTGGTGACCGGGCCGGGACGCCGCTATCTCAAGCTCGACGATCCGCTGGTGCAGCATCTGCCGCAGCTGAGCGGAGCCAACGGCCAGATCACCGTCGGCCAGGCGCTGGATATGAGCAGCGGTTTGCCGGACGTGCGCGAAACCTTATCGCTGCTGGGATTGTCGGTGTACAACGCCACCCGCGCCGAGGATCTGCTGGATTTTATCGCGCGCGAAGGTGAGCTCAACTACGCGCCCGGCAGCGAAATCTCCTACACCAACACCGGCTATCGGCTGGTTGAAGAGGCGCTGAAAGCCAAAGGCGTGTTATTCAATGACCTGCTGCAGCAATACATCTGCGATCCGCTGGATATCAACCTGATTGCGCCAGAAAGCTGGTTCGATATTGTGCCTGGTTTGGTGCCCGGCTACTGGCAGAATGGCGCGCAGTGGCAGCTCTCCAGCGCCGGTTTGCATCTCTCGGCATCGGGCAGCGTCACCGGCAGCCTGCATCATCTGACGCGCTGGCTGCAAAGCCTGCTGGCCGATAGCGGACCGGGTGCGGACGTGCTGCAGCGCCTGACCGCGCCGCGCAATCTCAACGATGGCCGCACCAGCGGGTACGGTTTGGGCATCACCAGCTCGACGCTCGGCAGCCAGACGCTGTTCGGTCACGGCGGTTCGCATGCTGGTTATAAGAGCTATTTCCTGCTGCATCCGGAGCTGAAAATCGGCGTGGCGCTGGTCGCCAACCGCGAAGATGTCACCACCTCAGAAAGCGTGCTGCGCGTGATGGCGGCGCTGCTCAACCGCGCGTTACCGGAGAAAGGACACGATTTAACGCCCGGACTTTACGTGGCGGAAGACGCCGCCGACTGGCTGGAAATCAAAGGCGTGACCGCCACCTGGCTCGGCGCAGGCGAAACCTTGTGGCGTGACGATGTAAGCGGCACGGCGGTGTCGCTCTCCAGCACCTTCCCGATGCAGTTACGCCATGCTGGCGCGGCGATTGTCGGAGAGATTGGTCATGCCGCACGACGTTTTGTGCCGGTGCAGGCCGATCAGGCCAGCCTCGATAATCTGCAGGGCCGCTGGTTCGCGCCGCAGTGGCGCAGCGAATTGGTGATTGAGGGCGACAGCTTAATCATGGGCATTGGCCCGGCGGCGATTCGTGCGCGTTTGCAGTCGCTGGGCAACGATCGCCTATTAGCCACCGCGCAGGATGGGCCGTGGGAAAAGCGCTTCGCGATTACGCGCGAAGGCGACACGCTGCGGCTGCAATTGAATCGTAGCCGCGTGGTGCGCTTTTTACAGACAGCACGCCCTAAATAATTCGAGTTGCAGCAAGGCGGCAAGTGGGTGAATCCCCAGGAGCTTACATCAGTAAGTGACTGGGGTGAGCACACGTAGCCAACGCAGCGGCGGCTCGAAGTATGACGGGCGCTAAGCCACGTAATGATGTAAACGACCGATTTTCTCGATTTCTACTTCAATCTCATCGCCGGGGAACATAAACAGCGGTGGCGTGCGTTTTTTACCGACGCCGCCCGGTGAACCGGTGATGATCACATCGCCTGGCGACAGTGGGCTGAACGCGGAAATGTACTCGATGATCTTCGCCACCGGATGCACCATGCTGGCGGTGGTGTCGTTCTGCACTTCGCGCTGATTGAGCCAGGTTTTGATCGCCAGCTGCTGCGGATCGGGGATCTCGTCAGCGGTGGTCATCCACGGCCCGAAACCGCCGGTTTGCTGCCAGTTTTTCCCGGCGGTGAACCAGGTAAACTGCATGTCGCGCACCGTGGCATCCATGAAGCAGCTGTAGCCCGCAACGTGCTGCAGCGCATCGGCAGCTTTCACCTGATAGGCCGCTTTGCCGATGATCACCGCCAGTTCACCTTCATAATCAAATTCCTGCGTGGTGATGGGTTTCAGCAGCGGCTGCTCGTGCGCCGCCAGCGAATCCGCGAAACGCACAAACAGCGTCGGCGCTTCAATCGTCTCGGCAAACTCTTTACGTTTGTCGGCGTAGTTCATGCCAACGCAAAACACTTTGCCAGGATTTTCCACCACCGGCAGGAAGCGAATAGCGCTAAACGGGTGATCAATCGGCTGTGACACGAAGGCGTCGAGATCGCTCATTGCGCCGCGTTGCAGCAAGGTTTTCAGGTCCGGGCAGTCAGCGCCGAGACGCGCGCCGATATCAATCACGCCCTCTTGCTGCACAATACCGTAACTTTTTCTTTGCTGGTCAATAAGATAAAAACTGCAGAGCTGCATGACTGCCTCGTTGTTATATATAAATTGCGCGCAGGTTAGCAAAATTCAGCAGGAAATGCGGACCGACCTGATGACGCTATTTTCCAAATCGCGCAATAAATTGCGCCGCTACGGTATGTGCACATATTTGTAGCGGCGCGATTTATCGCGCATTTTAAATTACGACTGCGTGCTCGCCAGATAAGAGAATGCGCTCAGCAGACTGATTAACGTGTTCATGTCGTCCGCGCGATAGCCAACGGTGACCGCATCAATGCGCGTCACGCCGGGAATCAGGCTGAACAGATCCGCCAGTACCGGTTTGCTAGCTTGCAGCTGCATCTCATAAGGCGCGCTCAGGCGTGTGGTGCTGACCTGGCGTTTGCGTTGCACGGCGGCCGTCGCCGCAGCGCGAATGGCGTTTTGTGCCGCCTGCGGACTGATGGATTCGGCGCAGGTGTGCGAGATGGCGCGTTTCACACAGACGTAATCCACCGAAGGATAATGCTCGGCAATCCAGCCTTTAAGCTGGTCGTCGCCGCTCACCAGCCACAGCGGCGTGCCCTGTTCGGCAGCGGCTGCGGCGTAGATGTCGCTTTCGCCCATCACCTTACCGTTGATATGAATGCGCCAGAACGCACGGCCATTAATGGTGTGCGCCAGTACGCCCGGTTCGCCCGCCGCGCTGTGATAGCCGATAAAGAACAGGCCATCAAACGGCTGCTGCTCAATGCCTTCCACCATCGATAAGCCGCGCGGTTTGCCCTGCACCATGCGCGCGCGGGGATCGATATTTTCCGCGCGCAGGTTGGTCATCTGCGCATGGCTGTCGGCCACCACCACTTCCGTCGCGCCGCCAGCAAAGGCGCCATCGATAGCGGCGTTAACTTCCTGTTCCATCAGTCCGCGCGCCAGCTGATATTCCGCGTGGCCGGGTGAACACTGTTCCGGACGCATCACGCCCGCGATGCCTTCGATGTCGGCTGAGATGAAGATTTTCATGGGGATTCCAGTATGCTGAAGTTTCTGCGATTCGTAGCGGCGCGATTAATCGCGCATTTCATTGGCGACACCATGCCCATCTGGGCAATGCGCAATAAATTGCGCCGCTACGGTTTGATCAATTCATCAAGTACATTCGTCAGCGACGGGCGATGATGGCCGCGGAAACCGGTGACAGATTCGGCGCTGAGTAAGGCATCCAGCACCGCGTGTTCGGTGGCATCGGCGGCGGCGGCGAGTAGCGGTTCCAGCGTCGATTCTTCTGGCGGTTGCGGCTGTGGCTGGGTAGAAAACGCCAGCGCGATATCGCCCGAACCGTGGCCCCAATAGCTGCCCAGTCGTCCCAAACCGGCACCGGCGCGTTTAGCGACGCGCTTCAGCTGACGCGCATCGAGCGGCGCATCGGTCGCCATGATAATGATGATGGAACCGGCATCACGCTGCGGCGTCAGTTCCGGCAGCAGCGGCGCGATCATCTCACCAAGGCGCACGCCGTCCAGCGTCAGCGCGGTTAACGCGCCAAAGTTCGCCAGCACCAGCACGCCCAGCGTGGTGTTGAGCGACGGAATCATGCGCGAGGCCGTGCCAATGCCGCCTTTCAAACTGAAGCAGCTCATGCCACGCCCGGCACCGACGCTGCCGCGATCGAAATCTGCCGTGGCGTCATAGAGTGCTTGCTGCGCCATCGTCTCGGTGATCGCCAGCGCCTGAATATCGTTGAGCCAGCCGTCGTTGCACTCCAGCGCCAGCGGATTGACCGTGGGCAAGCTGCGGCCCAACTCGCTGTTGCGGCTGATGGCATCGCGCACCAGCGTGGTAAACAGCGTGCCAACCGCCAGCGTGTTGCTCAACAGAATCGGCGTTTGCAGCACGCCTAACTCTTCAACCTGCACCAGGCCAACCGGCTTGGCGAAACCGTTAAACACCGCCGCCGCACAAGGCAGCGGCTGGGTAAACAGATTGTCGCCCGGCGGCACAATCGCGGTGACGCCGGTTTGCCGCTCGCCGTCGGCTAGCGTGTAGTGACCGACGCGCACGCCCGGCACATCGCTAATGCGATTGGTTGGCCCGCTGGCGCTGCGCGGTTGTCCCAGCTGACGCTCGCTGCGCCAGCGTTGCAGAAGCAGGTCGCGCTGCAGTTGTTGAAAGTCCATGCTTAGCTCTTCAGTTTGGGATCGAGCGTGTCGCGCAGCGCATCACCCAGCAGGTTAAACGCCAGCACGGTAATGAATATCGCCAGACCCGGAAACACGCTGACGTGCCACAAGCCAGCCATCATCATGCTGCGGCTCATCGCCAGAATATTGCCCCACTCCGGCACATCGGGTTCCGGGCCGAGGCCGATAAAACTCAGCCCGGCAGCGGTCAGAATACTGGTGCCGATACGCATAGTGAAATAGACAATCACGTTTGACAGCGTGCCTGGCAGAATATGGCGCAGCAGAATCACGCGATCCGGCGCACCGGCGCAGCGCACCGCTTCAACGTACGCCGCCTGTTTCAGCGACAGCGTGGAAGCACGCACGATGCGGGCAAATACTGGCACGCTGAAGATGGCCACCGCAATGATGACGTTGTTCAGTCCCGGACCGAGAATCGCCACCACCGCAATCGCCAGCAGCATGCCGGGAAAGGCGAACAGCACGTCGGAGCCACGCATTATCAGCATATCGATCCAGCGTCCGTAATAGCCCGCCAGCAGGCCGAGCAGCACGCCGACCACCATGCCGAGCGTCACCGACAGCACACCCACATACAGCGAGATGCGCGCGCCGAAGATGATGCGGCTGAACAGATCGCGGCCGAGTTCGTCGGTGCCCATCCAGTGCGTACTGGACGGCGGCGATGACAGCGCCATCCAGTCCGGCGCCATCGGATCCCACGGCGCCAGCCAGGGTGCGAAAATAGCCACCAGCACCAGCAGTAGCACAAAGCCACCGGAGACCAGCGCCAGCGGATTACGCACCAGCGCGTGCAGGAAATCGCGCCACGGCGAACGGATCGCCTCCTGCGCGTGGGCAGGCAGAGATTGCAGACTCATCAGGGCTCCTGTCGCAGGCGAATTGCTGGGTTGACCACGGCATAAAGCAGATCGACCAGCAGGTTAATGACAATAAATTCAAACACGAACAGCATAACTAACGCCTGGATCACCGGTTGATCCTGCGCCTTGATCGACTCGATCAACAGCCAGCCCAATCCCGGCCAGTTAAACACGCTTTCGACCACGATCGATCCGCCGAGCAGAAAACCGAACTGCAAACCGAGCATGGTGATCACCGGGATCAACGCATTACGCATCACGTGTTTCCACGTTACCAGCCGATTGCGCAGCCCTTTGGCTTTGGCGGTGCGCACGTAATCTTCCTGCGCCACTTCGAGAAACGCCGAGCGGGTGAAGCGCGCCATCACTGCTGCCACCGAGGAACCGAGCGTGATTGCCGGTAATACGATGTCGCTGGGCTGGTTGAAGCCGCTGACGGAGAACAGGCCAAACGGCATGGCAACGAACTGGATCAGCAGCAGACCGAGCCAGAAAGTGGGCATCGAGATGCCGCCGACGGCGACACTCATTAAGGTCCAGTCCTGCCATTTACCGCGCTTCAGTGCGGCAAATACGCCGAGGAATAAGCCCAGAATCACCGACCAGGCAAAGCCGGCCAGCGCCAGCCACAGCGTGGGCATAAAGCCCTGTTTGATCACGTCCAGCACCGGCTGTTGAGTGCGGTAAGTGACACCCAGATCGCCGCGCAGTAGGCCGCCGATCCAGTTGATGTATTGCTGCGCCAGCGGATCGTTGAGTCCAAGATGCTGGCGTGCAGCTTCCACCGCGGCCAATGGCGCATCCGGACCGGCGTAGATGCGTGCCGGATCGCCAGGCAGCAGTTTGATGAAGCCGAAGACCAGCAGTGAGACCACCAGCAATACGGGGATCATCTCCAGCAGTCGGCGAATGATGTATGCGAACATGCGGTTCCTTTATTTTTTGGGATGGTGCTGGCTGGCCCAGATCGTGCTGGCTAGCCCAGACCGTGCCGGCTGCCCCCCATCCCGGCCTTCCCCCGCTTGCGGGGGAAGGAGACGCTGCCATATGCAACTTCTGAGCTGGCATGTGGCAGCATCTTCCTCCCCCATTGATGGGGGAGGACCGAGGAGGGGGACAGCCAGCACATTCGTAGGGTGCAGCAAGCACATTCGTAAGATGACAGCGAGCACCCACCCAACCCTTACTTAAACGTCGCCTGATTAAACAGGAAGTTACCATCCGGCAGCATCGACACACCGCTCAGCGTGCTGCGTTTGCCGACCAGGTTGTCTGGCGTGCCGAGGAACGCTACCGGCGCCTCTTTCCACAACACTTTCTGCGCTTCAGCGTAGGCTTCGCCACGCTTGGCCGGATCGGCGGTGGCTAAGCCACCGGCAATCGCTTTGTCGGCTTCGGCATTGCTAAAGTACGAAACGTTATACGAAGTCGGCACCCAGGATTCGGTGGCGTAGAGTGGACGCAAGGCCCAATCGGCGTCACCGGTTGACGTCGACCAGCCGCCGTAATAGAGATCAAATTCCGCCTCTTTCGGGTCCTTCACGCCCCACAGTTTGGCGTTGCGGGTGCCGGAATCCATTGGCGTTACCGTGGCGCGAATGCCCACCGTTGCCAGCTGCGCTTTCAACACCTGCGCGGCACGCACGCTGGCGGTGGCGTTGGTGACCCACAGTTTGAGATCGAGGCCATTCGGATAACCGGCGGCTTTCAGCAGCGCTTTGGCTTCATCCGGCGCATAGCGATAGTTTGGCGCACTCTGCTTCTGGTAGAACTGCACGCCTTCCGGAATCGCGGAAGTTGCCGGTTTGCCCATACCCGCAAACGCCACTTTCAGCCACAAATCACGGTCGATGGCGTAGTTGATCGCCTGACGCACGCGCACATCATTCAGCGGTTTATGCTGGGTGTTGATCGCCATGTAATAGAGATAAATGCTCGGATCGCGCTGCACCGCCAATTTGCTGTCACTTTGCACGGTGGCGATCAGATCCGATGGCAGCGGCCAGATGGCATCTACCTGGCCCGATTTCAGCGCTGCCACGCGCGTGGCGTCTTCCGGGCTTGGCGAGAAGATCACGTTATCGACCTTCGGCCAGCCTTTCTGCCAATAGCCATCATATTTCGCCAGCGTCACCGCTTTGCCCGGCTGCCACGTCACGAACTTGAACGGGCCGGTGCCAACCGGATGCAGACGCAGCTGCGCTTCTTCCGGATACTGCTTGAGAATCGCCGGGCTCCACATCACCGCCGACGGATGCGCCAGCGTGTTGATGAAGGCACCAAACGATTGGTTCAGATCGATTTTCACCTGATCCGGTGCCAGCACCGTTACCTTGGCAATCATCTTGTAGAGGCTGTTGCGCTTGAGGCCTTTGGTCTGATCGGCCAGGCGATCGAGGTTGGCTTTCACTGCTGCGGCATCAAACGGCGTGCCGTCCTGGAAGGTCACGTCTTTACGCAGCGTCAGGGTAAATTCAGTGGCGCTGTCGTTGCTGGTGTAACTCGTCGCCAGCCACGGCTGCAATTTCATCTGCGCATCAAACTGGAACAGGCGCTCGAAGATGCCGCTCTGCACCGAGTAGCTGACGTTATCGGAAGTATCGTGCGGATCGAGGCCGGTGATGTCGGCATACATCGAAATGCGCAGGTCCTGCGCCTGAGCGGCGGCGGCCAGCGAGAGGGTCAATCCCAGCGCAAGCGCAGTACGGCGAAAAATCGGGTTCATGAAATCTCCTGGTATTGAGGGTTAGCGCGAAACAAAGTCAGCGACCCAGTGTTGCGGAGCAACCTGGCGATAACGCGGTTTAATGACCGTTTCTCCCACCTTGCGCAGCGGCGAAGGGATTTCGCCATCTTCGAAAGTGCGGGGTTGACGGTTCTGGGGATCGGCCACCGGCACCGAGGCCAGCAGACGTTGGGTATACGGATGTTGCGGCTGGTTGAACACCGATTGGCGCGGGCCCAGCTCAACAATCTGGCCGAGATACATCACCGCTACGCGGTTAGCGATACGTTCCACCACCGCCATGTCGTGCGAGATAAAAATCCACGCCACGCCGGTTTGCTGTTGCAGATCCATCATCAGGTTCACCACCTGCGCCTGAATCGACACATCCAGCGCCGAGACGGCTTCATCGGCGATGATCACTTTGGGTTTCAACGCCATGGCGCGCGCAATGGCAATACGCTGGCGCTGGCCGCCGGAAAATTCGTGCGGATAGCGCCGCGCATGTTCCGGCAATAAGCCCACGCTTTTCAGCAACGCATCAACCTGCGGCGATGCTTCTTCCAGCGATTTCACCCTGCCGTGCAGCAGCAGCGGTTCGGCAATGGTGAAGCCGACGGTGAGACGCGGATTGAGCGAGGCGTAGGGATCCTGAAACACCATCTGAATTTCACGGCGCAGCGGCTGGAACTGCGCCTCTTTCAGGTTGGCGATTTCATTGCCCTGGAAATGGATGCTGTCGGCGTCGCTGTTAATCAACCGCATCAGCGCGCGGCCGGTGGTGGATTTACCGCAGCCGCTTTCGCCGACAATCGCCAGGGTTTCGCCCGGCCACAGGCTGAAATCGATCTGCTCCACCGCGTGCACCTGATGGGTAAGCGCCGAGAAAATCCCGCTGCGAATCGGGTAGTACACTTTCAGGCCACGCACATCCAGCAGCGGCGTTTCGTCATAGCGCGCGGTGCGCTGCTCGCTGTTATCGCTGGCATTGCTGCCCAACAGCGGAAAACGCTGCGGCCATGCGTGTTCGCGCATATCGCCGAGCTTCGGCACTGCCGCCAATAACGCTTTGGTGTAAGGATGCTGCGGCGCGTTAAAGATGTCGCTGACCGTGCCCTGCTCAACCACTTCGCCGCGCAGCATCACCACCACGCGATCGGCGATTTCTGCCACCACGCCCATGTCGTGCGTAATGAACAGCACCGCCATCTGCTTCTCACGTTGCAGGTCGCGCAGGATGTGCAGAATGCGTGCCTGCACCGTGACATCCAGCGCGGTGGTCGGTTCATCGGCGATCAGCAATTGCGGATCGCAGGCCAGCGCCTGCGCAATCATCACGCGCTGGCGCATGCCGCCCGACAGCGAATGCGGGTAGCTTTTCATCACGCGATCCACATCGGCGATGCGCACCTGGCGCAGTAACTCACGTGCGCGCGCGTCGGCCTGGCTTTTGTCGCAAATCTGATGGTCACGCAGCGCTTCGGTCAGCTGATCGCCGACGCGCAGCACCGGATTGAGCGAGGTCATCGGCTCCTGAAAAATCATCGCCATTTCGCGGCCACGCAAAGCACGGCGCTGGGTTTCATTCAGCGTGGCAAGCTGATGCGCTTTGCCCTGACGATCGCGAAACTGCATGCTGCCGCGATCGATACGCCCGGATGCGGCCAGCAAGCCCATCACCGCCAGCGAGGTGACCGATTTACCCGAGCCACTTTCGCCCACCACGGCGACAATTTCGCCCTGATGAATGTTAAAACTGATGCCCTTCAGCGCCTGATTTTCGCCGCTGCGGCCGCGAAAACTGACGCTGAGATCCTGAATCGCGAGCACCGGTTCTGAACCGGCAACGCTGGCGGCGTTGGGTGTAAGTAAAGTGTCCGTCATCGTTGCTCCGCGTGCGGGTTACAGCCAGATTTGGCCTTGAGCGTAAGAAAGGAAGGGCGAGCTATCGGCGGCCAGCCAGATGGGGCCATCGAGATCGACATGCTCAGCGGCAATCGCCACCGGCAGCGCCGCTTCCATCGCCAGTGAAGAACCGAGCATGCAGCCAACCATCAACCGCATATCAAGCTTCTGCGCCTCATCCACCATCGCCAGCGCTTCAGTCAAACCACCGCACTTATCCAGCTTGATGTTGATCATCTCGTAGCGATTGCGCAGCGGCGCGATGTCCTCGCGTGTGTGGCAGCTCTCATCGGCACACACCGGAATCGGGTGCGCGAAGCGCTGCAACTCCTGATCCTGGCCCGCCGGCAGCGGCTGCTCGACCATCGCGATATTAAAACTGACCAGCGCGTTGAACAGGCTGGGTAAATCCACGCCCGACCAGGCTTCATTGGCATCAATGATTAAGGTGGCGCGCGGCGCGGCCTGACGAATCGCGGCGACTTTCTCCAGAATTTCGTCGCGATTAAGTTTAATTTTCAGCAGGATGGCGCCGCGTGATACCGCATCGGCAGCGGCGGCGGCCATGTTCTCGATGGAGTCGAGGCTGAGGGTTTCGGCGGTGATCACCGATGGCGGCTGACGACGCTCGCACTGTTGCCACAGCGTGTGCTTCGCCAGCGCGGCATCGAGACGCCACAGCGCGCAGTCCAGCGCATTACGCGCTGAACCGGCAGACAAACGGCTTTGCAGATCGAGGCGGCTCAGGCCCGCTTCAATGTCGGCGCGCAGCGCTTCCAGTTCGGCGTTGACGCTCTCTGGCGTTTCATCGTAGCGCGGCGTTGGCGTACATTCGCCGCGGCCAATAAAGCCGTTCTGCTCCAGCGTCACGCGAATCACCGTGACTGCGGTGCGCGTACCGCGTGAGATGGCGAACGGACGCGCCAGCGGCAGCTCCAGCACTTCAATCTGCATGCGCCGCATGTTAGCCACGCTCCTGCAGCAGCGCGGCGATATCCGCAATGCCGAAACGCACCGGATCGGTAGCAGGCACGCCGAATTCGGCGCTGATCTCTGCACAATAGGCGCGCGCTTCGTCTTCGCTGTAGTTCGAGGTGTTGATGGCGAAACCGGCCAGCTGTACCGCGTCGCTGGTGACGTGCGCCGCGCGCAGGTTGGCTTCGACGCAATCTTTCAGGCTGACCATTGGCTGATGCGGCAGATGACGCATATGCGGACGGCCCATTTCATGGCACATCACCAGCCAGTGCGGCTGCGCACCGTGGATCAGGCCCATGCTGACGCCAGCGTAGGAAGGATGGAACAGCGAACCCTGACCTTCAACGATATCCCAGTGATCGGCGTCATTGGCTGGCGACAGCGCTTCGACCGCGCCGGCGATGAAGTCGGCAATCACCGCATCAATCGCGATACCTTCGCCTGCTACCAAAATACCGGTCTGGCCGGTGGCGCGGAAATCGGCTTTCATGCCGCGTTCGCGCATCGCGGCTTCCAGCGCCAGCGAGGTGTACATCTTGCCTACCGAGCAATCGGTGCCGACAGTAAGTACACGCTTACCTGTGCGCTTTTTACCGCTGCCTACGTCCAGTTTTGGACGCATGTGGCGCAGGTCGAACAGCTCAACGCCGAACTCTTTGGCCAACGCCACCAGCTCCGGCTCATCCACCAGACGATGGTGCAAACCGCTGGCAACGTTCATCCCGGCTGAGATGGCGCTTTTGACCGTGTCGAGCCAATGCGTGGGCAAGTAACCGCCGGCATTGGCGGTGCCGAGCACCAGCGTTTTGGCACCGCGCGCTTTGGCAGCGGCGATGTCGAGGACCTCGAGGCCAAGCGTGACGGTGCAGCCCGGCAGCTTAATTTCGCCAACGCACTGCTCTGGACGCCAGACGTGAATGCCGCGTGCGGTTTTAGCGGCCAGTGGATCGGTTACGTCGCCGAGGAAGAGTAAATAAGGTTGTGGGATCAGCATGATGTTTCTCGTTTCAGACGGTTTATAGGGCCTGAATTGACTATTTCATGCAGAAGATGGGGTGACGAATGCTTGTTTAGTGGCGGGGTATAACGTGAGGCTATAGCCAGATCGAAAAGTGATGGCTGAAGAGGTTAATCAGAGAGTTAGGGGAAAAATGGGGAGATTAGCGGCTGGAGAGATAAGAAAACAGTTGATAACCACAGGTCGATCCCTGACCGCGATTATCGAGGGTATCTGGCGGAATGCTTAGTTTAAAGCACCCGGCGGTACGTGTTTAAAAGTCTCAACATAAGAGCGGAACACGTAGCGGAAAAAGCGTTTCATAGAGCACCTGGTTCAAAAATTGTTGAAGAAATACGCAAAAAGTATAGCCGCTGAGCGTTTTTAGCGCAATTATTTTTGAAGTAGATCACATAATTGGGGTTTGGTGCGGATGTTAAGAAGAGGTCGCCATAAATGGCGACCCTAAATTGGCGCAGTTGAATTTGTACGATGCGCATTTATACGCAGTTGAATTCGTAGGGTGCGCATTTATGCGCACCAGGCAGCAGCATGGTTAATTAAACCAGCCTAAATGCTCGCTTAAAATGGTGCAGCCAATGCTGATCAGCACTACGCCGCCCAGCACTTCAGCCCATTTGCCCATCACCGGACCGATAAAGCGGCCAACCAACACGCCGGTGGTTGCCATGATGGTGGTCGCCGCGCCGATGGTGACGGCGGTCATGATGATATTCACCTGCAGGAACGCCAGGCCAACGCCGACGGCCAGCGCATCAAGACTGGTGGCGACGGCGGTTAACGCCAGCACCATAAAACCGTGACGCTGCGGCGCTTCGCACGGCTCATCGGCGGTTTGACGAAAACCTTCCATCATCATACGACCGCCCAGCACGGTTAACAGCACGAACGCCACCCAGTGATCCCACGCCATGATGTAGCGGCTGGCCGCGAGGCCAATTGCCCAGCCAATCAGCGGCGTCAACATTTCGATGACGCCGAAAATCAGGCCGGTTCGCAGTGCCTCTTTGAAACCTGGGCGATGCAGCGACGCGCCTTTGCCCAGTGCTGCGGCGAAAGCGTCCATCGACATACCAAAGGCCAGGATCAGGGTTGCGATAAATGTCATGGGTTTTCAATCAATGCCGCGGAACCGGCACTAAAGCCGTTACTTCTCCGCATTTATTGTTCAGTAATGAAAAAGTGCGCGCAGTCTAACACGCAAAAACGGCAAAAAAAAGACAGTAAAATCAGGGCTTTAAGTATAGCAAAGGCTATAACTCTTAACTTTCGCTATTTTTGACGCTAAGTGAATGGAATAGAAGAAATTTCTTAGCGCGATTCGGCTCGGGGATTGCGCCGTAGCGCGGTTTTATGCGCTAATGCCCGCGCTAACTGATTTGGAAAATGACCATGAATAACCCATTCGAAACGCTGATTATCCCAGGCGGCATTCTGCTGCTGGGCTTTCTTTCCGCCCTGCTGCTGCCCGCGCCTTCATTTGGCATTGAGCTGGCAAAACAACTGCAGGAAAGCCTGCATCTGATGGATGTTAATCAGCTGTATACCATCGTCTTTAGTTTGTGGTTTTTGCTGCTGGGCGCGATTGAGTTTTTCGTGATTCGCTTCCTCTGGCGCCGCCGATCGCGCTGATCACTTTTCCGCCAAGGTGATGCATTTTTCTTCTGGCAGCTTTGCGCGGCCAAGCCTAAATTCATCACCACAAAAATGTAACATTACTTTTACACGATATGGCGAAATATCGCGCAACACAAAATCCGCATAAATAATCAATTCACACAAAAGTTATAATTTTCAATAGATTAAAATGTGACGCATCTCACTCTCCCTTTTCGCACCCACTAAAAGCACTCACAATAGCGTAACAACTGCATTACTCTAACCGTCTGATTAAGAGATAAAAATCCCTTATGACCGCGAGGTTGAGCTGATTAATTCTTATGCTGAATCATTTCCGCCTTTAAAAAATAAACAAACGTTTAATTCCGATACGAGAATGTTATATTCGAATGCATATGCATAACGTGCAGTTAACCGTTATCGTCCCCATGACTTATACCTGAGTCTTAACCTTTGAGAGATAGCGCCACGCGCTCGAAAGAAGCGCGGCTATTTCGCCTGCGAACCTGTTGAGCTTCAGGTCAACAGAGAGAGGAGATGTCGCCTCATGAGTACTACTGCGGTAAATCTGGCGCTCGCCGCCGCTTCAATGGAAAGTGCTAACCTTCAGGAACGAAAAGATGTCGACGTACTGCTGATTGGCGCAGGCGTGATGAGTGCGACTTTGGGCGCATGGCTGCAAGATCTTGAGCCTGACTGGTCAGTTGAGATGGTTGAACGTCTTGATGATGTGGCCGTTGAATCCTCTAATGGCTGGAACAACGCCGGAACCGGTCACGCCGCGCTGGCGGAGCTCAACTATACGCCGCAGAAGGCGGATGGCAGCATCGACATCGCCAAAGCGGTGGCGATTAACGAATCGTTCCAGATTTCGCGTCAGTTCTGGGCGTATCACGTGCAGAAAGGCAACCTGCGCAATCCCAAAAGCTTTATCCACAGTACGCCGCACATGAGTTTCGTCTGGGGCGACGATAACGTTGAATTTCTGCGCAAACGTTTCAATGCGCTGCAGAAAAGCACGCTGTTCCGCGGCATGAATTACTCTGAAGATCGCGATCAAATCACCGAGTGGATTCCGCTGGTGATGAACGGCCGCGACAGCAAACAGAAAGTGGCGGCCACCTGGACCGAAATGGGCACTGACGTGAACTTCGGTGAAGTGACGCGTCAGCTGATTGCTTCTTTAGAGAAGAAAGCCAATTTCCGTCTGCGTCTGCGCCAGGAAGTGCGTGATATCAAACGCCTGAGCGATGGTCGCTGGCAGGTCACTTTGCATAATCTGGCCAGCGGCGAAAATCGCGTACTGACCACGCGCCAGCTGTTTATAGGTGCCGGCGGCGCTGCGTTGCCGCTGCTGCAGAAATCCGGCATTCCGGAAGTGAAAGGCTATGCCGGTTTTCCGGTGGGCGGTTCATTCCTGGTGACGGAAAATCCTGACGTGGTCAAACAGCACATGTCGAAGGTGTATGGCAAAGCCAGCGTCGGCGCACCGCCAATGTCGGTGCCGCACGTCGATACCCGCGTGCTGGATGGCAAGCAGGTGCTGCTGTTTGGGCCGTTTGCTACCTTCTCAACCAAGTTCCTCAAAGAGGGTTCGCTGCTGGATATGTTCGGCGCGATGAACACCAGCAACCTCAAGCCGATGGTGCAGGTTGGCCTGAAAAGTTTCGACCTGGTGAAATACCTGGTTGATCAGGTTTTGCAAAGCGACAGCGATCGTATGGAAGCGTTACGCGCTTACGTACCGCAGGCGAAGCAGGAAGACTGGCGTTTAGTTACTGCCGGCCAGCGCGTGCAGATCATCAAGAACGATGCCGTTGAAGGTGGCGTGCTGCGTCTCGGTACCGAAGTGGTGACCTCGGAAGATGGTACGATTTCCGCCTTGCTGGGTGCCTCGCCGGGTGCCTCCACCGCCGCACCGATTATGCTTGAGCTGATGGCGAAAGCCTTCCCGGAACAGATGCGTTCACCAGAATGGCAGACCAAAATCCGCATGGTGATCCCATCGTGGGGCCGCAAGCTGAACGGCGACGTCGCGCTGACCGAGAAAGTGCTGGCCGATACCAGCCGCGTGCTGCAACTCGACTACGAGCCGGTGATTACACCTGATGCCGCCAACGATGAAGCGCGCGAAACGGCGCACGTGGTGGGGAAGTAATAAGGTAGTTGCCATCCGGGTCGCCATTCATGGCGACCCGACAAGCGTAAGGTGCGCAATTATGCGCACCGAAGTATCTAGCTCAGCAGCACCGCGTCATACAACATCCACACAGTTGTCGCCACCAGCGACAGCGCCATCAAACTGTTAAACGCCTGACGTTTCCACGCGACCTGCAGATGACTGCGAAGGCGATCGCCCAGCGCTGCCCAAATCAAAATGCACGGCAGATTCAGTGCCGCGAATCCCAGCAGCACCGTCAGCACGCCGTTACTGTTGGCGTACATCAACGCCACGTTGGTGACCATCAGCCAGGCTTTTGGGTTCACCGCCTGGAAACAGATGCCGCCAATTAACGTCATGGGACGCGGACGTTCGCGCAGTTGCGGCGCGCCGGCACGGAAAATCTTCCACGAAAGCCACAGCAGATAGCTACAGCCGACCACCGTCAGCGGCAGGCGAATCGCGCCCATCCAGTGCAGCAGCGCATCCAGCGCCACGCTCGCCAGCAGCATCTGTATTGCGCAGCCCAGCAGGATGCCAAACAGCATTGGCAGCGTGCGTTTAAAGCCAAAGTTAACGCCCGACGTCGCCAGTAACAGGTTGTTTGGGCCTGGCGTGATCGACATAACGGTGACGTAGCTGAAGAATGAGGGATCGAGCATGATGCGCTTCCTGAAGAATCAATGATGTCTTCATGCTAGTGCGTATATTGCAATGGAAACAGAGACACAAAACTACTATTGTAATGGGTACAGTTGTCTCAAAAATGAATTGTACCCATTGCGCGCGGAGGCTTTTGTGTCCCTTCCACTTTCATCCGGTCAAACGCTGTATCAGCAGTTGGTCGATAGCTTCGCCGAGTCAATTCATCAGGGCACGCTGAAGCCGGGTAAACGGCTGCCGGCGATACGCCGCGTAGCACAATCGCATCAGGTTAGTATCAATACCGTGCTCAATGCGTGGCAAATCCTCGAAGATCGCGGCCTGATTGAATCGCGGCCGCAGTCGGGTTATTACGTGCGTGGCGTGCTGCCCGCCGTGACGCGTCCGGTAAAACCGCTGCCGGCAAAAATCAACGATCCCAGCGCGCAGAAGCTGGAGCTGATTGAGCAAGTATTCGCGGCGCAAAATAATCCCGATTACACCAATATCTCGCTGGCCTGTCCGCAGGATGGCACCTTCTATCCGGCGGCGCGAATCGCGCGAATTACTGCGTCGATTTTGCGCCAGAATCCCGACATTATCGGACGCTATGCGCTTCCGCCTGGTAGTGAGCGCTTACGGGAGGAGATTGCGCGTCGTGCCCTGCACAACGGCATCAACCTGCCGCCGCAAGAGATCACGCTGACGCACGGCTGCATGGAAGCGCTACAGTTGGCGCTGCGCGCGGTGACCAAACCCGGTGATTGCATTGGTTTGGAGTCGCCGACCTATTTCTTCCTGTTCCCGCTGCTGGCGTCGCTAGGGCTGAAAGCGCTGGAAATCCCTACCGATCCGCAGCAGGGATTGTCGCTGGATGCGCTGGAGATGCTGCTGCAGGAGAAGCGGATTCAGGCGGTGATCGCCATGCCCGGCGCGCAGAACCCGTTGGGATATGTGATGCCGCTGGAGAATAAAAAGCGGCTGGCGAAGTTAGTGAACACTTACCACGTTCCGCTGCTGGAAGATGGTTTGTACGACGAATTACAGTTTGAGTGGCCGCTATCGCCGCCGGTGAAGGCGTTTGATAGCGATGGCTGGGTGATTTACTGCACCAGCTTTACCAAAACCGTGGCGCCTGATTTCCGCGTCGGCTGGACTGCCGCCGGGCGCTTTCATCACACCATCGCCCACCTCAAAGCGGTGTCGTCGATGGCGGAATCACGCTTGTTAAGTGAAACCCTGGCCGAATTCCTTGCCAGCGGCGGGTACGATCATCATCTGCGCACGCTGCGTCGGCGCTATGCCGCCAATCTGGATGCGGCGCGCGGGATTCTGGCGCGCCACTTTCCGCAGGGCACGCGCGCTACCCTGCCGCGCGGCGGGTTTGTTTTTTGGGTCGAACTGCCGGGAAACATTGATACCGTGGAGATGTTTCATCGTCTGCTGCAGGAGCAAATCTGTGTGACGCCGGGCGCGCTCTACTCCCTGAGCGATCGCTATAAACATGCGTTGCGCCTCTCCTGCTGCTATCCGTTTGATGAACGTTATACGTGGGCGTTGCAGCGCACCGGCGCGCTGGCCTGTGAAATGACAGGCCTCGCGCCGGGACAGGATCAGGGTTTGCCGTTGCGGCCCCAGGTGGTGTAAGGCTCGCGCTCGGTCAGGCGCTCGTAATAAGTCTGAACCGCCGGAAAGTTGGGATGCTCCAGCGGGGTTTCAAACCAGCGGTTCACCGCCAGCCCCACCGGAATATCGGCCAGCGAGAAGTTGCGGCCTGCGACGTAGCGCCCGGTTTTCTCCAGATGCTGGTTGAGTATGTTCATGGTGTGCGTCCAGCCTTTCACGGCCGCCGCCAGCAAGCGGGGATCCTGATGCGCCGGCGAGTTGCGCACCAGCGACATAAATGCGTAACGCCATGAAGTGTTAAGTTCGGTGGCTTGCCAATCCATCCACTGATCGACCGGCGCGCGTGCGCGGGGATTGTCGGGATAGAGCCATTCGCCGCCATTGCTGTTGGCGAGATAGCGCAGAATGGTGTTGGATTCCCACAGCACGAAGTCGTCCTCAATTATTACCGGCACCATGGCGTTGGGATTGAGCGCCATAAACTCTGGCGAGTGCAGCGATTGTGGATCATCGCCCCAGGGTTCTAATTCGTACGCAATATCGAGTTCTGCGCACAGCCACAGAACTTTTCGTACGTTAATTGAAGAAGTACGGCCAAGAACTTTTAACATTGCGGACTCCAATTCCAGAATTCTTAATCTATTCATAGCCCTGTTGCTGGCCTTTCGCAATCGACAGGATGTAAATCCCGATTTCAGACAACCTCAACGAGGAAGGAGTGACAATGAAGGTCGCATTTAAACAGGTGGATGTGTTTACCTCATCGGCGTTTAAAGGTAATCCGCTGGCGGTGATTATGGATGCACAAGGATTGAGTGACGCGCAGCTAACGGCGATTGCGCGCTGGACCAATCTTTCGGAAACCACCTTTGTGCTGCCGCCACAGGATGCGGCGGCGGATTACCGCGTGCGCATTTTTACCGTCGAAGGCGAACTGCCGTTTGCCGGGCATCCGACGTTAGGCACCGCGCATGCGCTGCTGGAAGCCGGTTGGCCGCTGAAAACGCCAGGCAAAATCGTGCAGGAGTGCGGCGTGGGTCTGGTTGAGGTGAAAATCAGCGATGACGGTGCGCTGGCCTTTGCGGCACCCGCCGCTAGCTTAACGCCGTTCAGCGATGCGCTGATGAGCAGCGCGCTGAACAGTGAATCCTTCGATCTCAGCCAAACGCCGACCATCGTTGATATGGGTATTCGCTGGTTGCTGATCCCGATGAGCAGCGCGCAAGCGGTGCTGGATGTGGTGCCGTCAGCAGCCGATTTACACCGATTACATCAGCATGCTGAGGTTAACGGCACGGCAATTTTTGGTGCGTTACCGTCGGGCGAAAACGAGCAGTATGAAGTGCGCGCATTGCTGGTTGAGAACGGCAGCTTGACCGAAGATCCGGTGACCGGCAGCGCCAACGCCTGTCTGGCGCGCTACTTCGAGGCTAACAAGCAAACGCGGGATTATCGGGCACGTCAGGGCAGCGTGATTCAGCGTGAAGGTCGCATTCAGGTGAGTTTTAGCGATGAAGCGATCTGGATTGGTGGCCAAACGGTGACGGTGATTGATGGGACGATCGATCTGTAGGGTTGCCATTTATGGCAACCTTGGCGGGTGACAATATTGAATAAGGTCGCCATGAATGGCGACCCTACAAATTACAAGCCTTGCCCGCCTGAGGCTTCAATGCGTTGTGCGGTGATCCAGCCGGTTTCATCGCTGAGAATCGCGCTGATGGCATCGCCGATATCATCCGGCAAACCAACGCGGCCCAGCGCGGTTACTGAAGCGATATGGTCGTTGAGATCTTTGGTATCACGCACGCGGCCGCCACCGAAGTCGGTTTCAATCGCGCCTGGTGCCAGAATGTTGACGCGAATATGGCGCTCGCCCAACTCTTTAGCCTGATAGCGCGTTAGCACTTCCATCGCGCCTTTAATTGAGGCGTACGTGCCTGAACCCGGCAGCGTCAAACGGGTTAAACCGCTGGAGATATTCAGGATGCGTCCACCATCAACAATCAGCGGCAGCAGTTTTTGCGTCAGGAAGAACGGCCCTTTGAAGTGCACATTCACCAGCGCATCAAACTCATCTTCGGTGGTTTCTGCGAACAGCTTGTAGTGTCCGTGACCGGCGTTGTTCACTAAATAATCAAAGTTGTCACGCTGCCAGGTTTTCTGCAGCGCTTCTTTCACCTGCGCCACGAAGCCGTCGAACGTGCTAGTGTCGCCGACATCCAGCTGCAACGCCACCGCACGCGCGCCCAGCGCTTCAATCTCCTGCACAACCGCCTGCGCTTCTTCCGCGTGACCGCGATAGGTAAACAGGATATCAGTGCCTTTGGCGGCCAGTTTCAGCGCCCCATTCTTGCCTAAACCGCGATTTCCGCCGGTAATCAATGCAATTTTATGACTCATGTTTCGCTCCAGTTGGAAAATTGAACACGTGTTAAGGATATTCGTGAATAATTGATCTATAAACGCAGAGGAATACGCAGCACTGTTTCACTAACAACAACAATCGGTGAACAACATGGATAAAATTCACGCAATGCAGGTTTTTGTGCGGGTGGCAGAAATGGGCAGTTTTACCCGTGCGGCAGAAAGTTTGGGTTTACCGAAAGGCAGCGTATCCCGCCAGCTGCAGGCGCTGGAGAATCAAATGGGCACGCGCCTGCTGCATCGCACCACGCGGCGGGTGCATCTTACGCAGGACGGCCTGGTTTATTATGATCGCTGCCTCGATTTACTGTCGATGCTCGACGACATGGACAGCCTGTTTCAGCACGATCCCGGCACCTTAAGCGGCAAACTGCGCGTGGATATGTCGGTGGCAATGGCGACCGGCTTTGTGCTGCCACGTTTGCCGGAATTTTTGCAGCACTATCCCGGTCTGGAAATTGAGTTGAGCAGCAGCGATCGTCAGGTCGATGTGATTCGCGAAGGCTTTGACTGCGTGGTGCGCGTCGGCGAGCTGAAAGATTCCGGGCTGATTGCGCGGAAAATCGGCTCGCACGCGTTGATCAACTGCGCCAGCCCCGGCTACCTTTCCCGCTTCGGCATGCCGGTGCGGCTGGAAGATCTGTCGCAACACGCGATGGTGCATTACACCCAGCAGCTGGGACAACCTTCACTGGGCTTTGAATATTTTGATGGCAAACAGTGTCATTACATTCAAACCGGCGGCGTGGTGACGGTAAACAGCACCGAAACCTATCGCGCGGCGTGCATGGCCGGGCTCGGCATTATTCAGGTGCCGGCGATTGGCGTGCAACCGCTGCTGGAATCAGGGCAACTGGTTGAAGTGCTGCATCACTTCCCGGCGAAACCGATGCCGATCTCGCTGCTTTATCCGCATCGCCGCAACGTGGCGCGCCGCGTGCGGGTGTTTATGGAGTGGTTGAGCCTCGTCTTACAGGAGTATGTGACATAGCAGGCTATAATTGTATTTTTGCAGTGAACAGGATGACTATCGTCTATGACGGACAAAACCCCTAAAGAGATCGCGGCCGAGGCAGAAGCCAAGCCGCTGATTGATATTAAAACCGGCAATAAAACCGTGGATGGCTCGATTCAAAATGTGTCGCGCTTCGCTGCCTGGTTCCAGGCGATTCCGGCGGTGGCGCACTTTATGCGCGCGCTGGAACGCTTTAACGATCGCCTCGGTAGCCAGTTTGGCGCGGCGATCACTTACTTCTCATTTCTCTCCCTGATACCGATTTTGATGGTTTCCTTTGCGGCGGTCGGTTTTGTGCTGGCGTCGAATCAGGATTTGCTCACCGAGTTGATCAACAAAATCGTTAACAGCATCAGCGATCCGACGCTGGCCACCACGTTGAAAAACACGGTGAACACCGCGATTCAGCAGCGTGCCACGGTGGGATTAACCGGTTTGCTGCTGGCGCTCTACTCCGGCATTAACTGGATGGGCAACCTGCGTGAAGCGGTGCGTGCGCAATCGCGCGACGTGTGGGAACGCACGCCAGACGATCAGGAGAAATTCTGGAAGAAGTACGCACGCGATCTGCTTTCGCTGCTGGGTTTGATGTTTGCGCTGGTGATTACGCTGTCGCTGACCTCAATTGCCGGCGCGGCGCAGGCGGCGATCGTTAATGCGCTGGGGCTGGAGGACATTGAGTGGCTGCGTCCGGCGATGACGGTGATTGCGTTATCCATCTCCATCTTCGCTAACTATCTGCTGTTCCTGTGGATCTTCTGGATTCTGCCGCGCCACAAGCCGCGCAAAAAAGCGCTGTTCCGCGGCACGCTGCTGGCGGCGATTGGCTTTGAGGTGATCAAGTTTGTGATGACGCTGACGCTACCGAAGCTGGCAACCTCGCCGTCGGGCGCGGCCTTTGGTTCCGTGCTCGGCTTAATGGCGTTCTTCTACTTCTTTGCGCGTTTAACGCTGTTCTGCGCCGCGTGGATCGCCACCGCCAAATACAAAGATGATAAAGAGATGCCGCAACCGCATCAGGCTAAATAAGCCGACGAGGTTGTTACAATTTTCGTACTAGCTAAAAATGTTTCCTGCTGGCTACTTTTCCAGCAAAAACCAGCAGGAAACGCTAAAGGGTCACTTTAATTTGGCCCTTTTGCAGAGATTCCCGCCAAAAAAGTGACACTTCCCGTTCCCATCCGCCACTGATCGCAGCAACTCAGAAATTATCCACTTATTCGCCGAAAAAGCCCGGTCTGACGCGGTTTTTCGCCATTGAATGCCACAAACCAGGTGCGTAAGATTCTCTGTCTACATTTACAATTAAGAAACACTTATGCAAGCCTCCATCACAGAAACACTCGACAAGAAACACGACGACGCGCCAGTGAATTCACGCGGCAAAGTGGTTGTAGCATCGCTTGTCGGCACGGCTATCGAATTCTTCGATTTCTATATCTATGCCACCGCTGCGGTGATTATCTTCCCGCACATTTTCTTCCCGCAGGGCGATCCCACTGTCGCCACGCTGCAATCGCTGGCAACCTTCGCCATCGCCTTCGTCGCACGTCCCATCGGTTCTGCGGTGTTCGGACACTTTGGCGACCGCGTGGGCCGCAAAGCCACATTGGTCGCATCGCTGCTGACCATGGGCGTTTCAACCGTGCTGATTGGTTTGCTGCCGAGCTATCAAACCATTGGCGTGGCCGCTCCACTGCTGCTGGCGCTGGCGCGTTTTGGTCAGGGTTTAGGCCTCGGTGGCGAATGGGGCGGCGCAGCGCTGCTGGCGACCGAAAATGCTCCGGCGAAGAAACGTGCGCTCTATGGTTCGTTCCCACAGCTCGGCGCGCCGATTGGCTTCTTCTTCGCTAACGGCACGTTCCTGCTGCTTTCATGGTTGCTGACCGATGAGCAGTTCATGAACTGGGGCTGGCGCGTGCCGTTTATTCTCTCTGCGGTGCTGGTGTTAATTGGCCTGTATGTGCGCGTTTCGCTGCATGAAAGCCCGGTATTCGCCAAAGTGCAGAAAGAGAACAAGCAGGTGAAAATGCCGATTGGCACGCTGCTGAGTAAGCATATGACCGCAACCATTCTCGGCACCTTCATCATGCTCGCCACTTACACGCTGTTCTACATTATGACCGTTTATTCGATGAGTTACGGTACCGCGCCCGCGCCGGCCGGCCTCGGCTATTCGCGTAACAGCTTCCTGTGGATGCTGATGGTGGCGGTGATTGGTTTTGGTGTGATGGTGCCGATTGCGGGTCTGCTGGCCGATCGCTTTGGTCGTCGTAAAACCATGATTACCATTACGCTGATGATTATCGCCTTTGCATTGATGTTTCCAATGCTGCTGGGTTCCGGTTCTCAGGTGCTGGTGATGGGCTTCCTGATCCTCGGTCTGAGCATTATGGGCCTGACGTTCGGTCCGATGGGCGCGCTGCTGCCAGAACTGTTCCCAACGGAAGTGCGTTATACCGGCGCATCGTTCTCCTACAACCTGTCATCGATTCTTGGGGCTTCTGTGGCGCCTTATATCGCCACCTGGCTGAACGCCAATTACGGTTTACAGGCGGTGGGCTTCTATTTGGCTTCGATGGCGGTGCTGACGTTGATCGCGCTGATTGCCTGTAAAGAGACGCGTAATCAGACGCTGTATGAAGCGGTGTGATTGATTGAACTGACTGTACTTTGTACGTGCTTGCTGTCCCCCATCCCGGCCTTCCCCCGCTAGCGGGGGAAGGAGACGCTGCCACATGCAGCTTCATCACTGGCATGTGGCAGCATCTTCCTCCCCCATTTATGGGGGAGGACCGAGGAGGGGGACACCGAGCACATACATAGAGGGACAGCGAGCACTAATTAAAAAAAAACCCCGGCAAGCCGGGGTTTTTATTGTGCTGAAAACTGTGTCGCGCGTGGCTTAGCCAGCGACTGCGATACGTTTCATATCGGTCATGTAGCCACGCAGTTTGCGGCCTACAGATTCGATTGGATGCTGACGAACGGCTTCGTTGACGTCACGCAGTTGCGCGTTATCCACCTGCGTACCTTCAACTGCTTTGCCCAGATCGCCTGGCTGCAGCGTGGTCATGAACTCTTTCAGCAGTGGAACCGCCGCGAAGGAGAACAGGTAGTTACCGTATTCTGCGGTATCCGAGATAACCACGTTCATTTCATACAGACGCTTACGTGCGATGGTGTTGGCAATCAGCGGCAGCTCGTGCAGTGATTCGTAGTATGCCGACTCTTCGATGATGCCCGCGTCAACCATGGTTTCGAATGCCAGCTCAACGCCTGCTTTGACCATCGCAACCATCACGACGCCTTTGTCGTAATATTCCTGCTCTTCGATTTTGCCATCAAACTGCGGTGCGTTTTCGAATGCAGTCGCGCCGGTCTCTTCACGCCAGGTCAGCAGGTTTTTGTCGTCGTTAGCCCAGTCAGCCATCATGCCGGAAGAGAATTCGCCAGAGATGATGTCATCCATGTGCTTCTGGAACAGCGGTGCCATGATGGTTTTCAGCTGCTCAGACAGCGCATAAGCACGGATTTTTGCCGGGTTAGACAGGCGATCCATCATCAGCGTAATGCCGCCAAACTTCAGTGATTCGGTGATGGTTTCCCAGCCGAACTGAATCAGTTTTTCGGTATAAGCCGCGTCGTGACCTTCAGCCACCAGCTTGTCGAAGCACAGCAGAGAACCGGCCTGCAGCATACCGCACAGAATGGTCTGCTCGCCCATCAGGTCAGATTTCACTTCCGCAACGAAGGAAGATTCCAGCACGCCCGCGCGGTCGCCGCCGGTCGCTGCTGCCCAGGCTTTAGCAATCGCCATGCCTTCGCCTTTTGGATCGTTTTCCGGGTGAACCGCGATCAGCGTAGGTACACCGAAACCACGCTTGTACTCTTCACGTACTTCAGTACCCGGGCACTTCGGCGCCACCATCACAACGGTGATGTCTTTACGGATGGTTTCGCCCACTTCAACGATGTTGAAACCGTGTGAGTAACCCAGCGCAGCGCCATCTTTCATCAGTGGCTGAACAGCCTGAACGACCGCAGAGTGCTGCTTGTCCGGCGTCAGGTTAACCACCAGATCGGCCTGTGGGATCAGCTCTTCGTAAGTACCCACTTTGAAGCCGTTATCGGTCGCTTTGCGGAAAGAGGCACGCTTCTCAGCAATCGCTTCAGCACGCAGGGCATACGCCACGTCCAGACCAGAATCACGCATGTTCAGGCCCTGGTTCAGACCCTGAGCACCACAGCCAACAATGACCACTTTCTTGCCTTTCAGGAAGCTAGCGCCATCAGCGAATTCGTCGCGTGACATGAAACGACATTTGCCCAGCTGCGCTAACTGGTTGCGCAGATTCAATGTGTTGAAGTAATTAGCCATGGGTACTCCGGTTAGATGTTGTGTTTGTTTTTGTTCAGTAACGACGTTGTATTTAACGCCGCGAATGACCCCATCATATGACAGGAAATCCGTTGCTTAAATTGATATATTAGCAAGGTCACATTGCAAAATTTGCAACATAACGTTGAGGCGATACGCGCATGGATTTACGAGACCTGAAACTCTTCCTTCATCTGGCTGAAAGCTGCCACTTTGGCCGCACCGCGCGCGCCATGCACGTCAGCCCTTCAACCCTTTCGCGCCAGATTCAACGCCTGGAAGAGGATGTCGGTCACGCGCTGTTCCTGCGTGATAACCGCACCGTCACGCTAACCGAAGCCGGTGAGCGCCTGCGCCAGTTTGCGCAGCAGACGTTACTGCAATATCAGCAGCTACGCCATGTGATGGATCTCAACGGCCCGTCACTGAGCGGCGAGCTGCGCCTGTTCTGCTCGGTGACCGCCGCTTACAGCCATCTGCCGCCGATTCTCGATCGCTTTCGTGCTGAACATCCGCAGGTAGAGATCAAACTTACTACCGGTGATGCCGCCGATGCGATTGAGATGGTGCAGTCCGGCGACGCCGATCTCGCCATAGCCGGTCGCCCAGAATCGCTGCCGGCCAGCATAGATTTTACGCCACTGGGCCTGATTCCGCTGGTGCTGATCGCCCCGGCGCTGCCTTGTCCGGTGCGCAATCAGGCGACGCAGGAGCAACCCGATTGGGCGCAGATTCCGTTTATCCTGCCGGAACAAGGACCTGCACGCCGCGGCATCGATTTATGGTTCCGTCGCCAGCGCATTCCCAATCCGCAGATTTATGCCACGGTCTCCGGGCATGAGGCGATTGTGTCGATGGTGGCGCTGGGGTGTGGTATTGCGCTGCTGCCGGATGTGGTGCTGGAGAACAGCCCGGAACCGGTGCGCAATCGCGTGTTAACGCTGGAGAATGTGGAGTCTGTCGCACCGCTGGAACTCGGCGTTTGCGTACAAAAAAAGCGGCTCGGAGAGCCGCTTATCAATGCGTTCTGGCATCAACTGTAGTTACTGCCCGGCGAGGAAGAAACGGAACGCCGGGTTACTCGCTTCGTCATGCCATTCGTAACCCAACGCGGTGAGATGCGTTTCGAAATCCGGTTCCTGATCGTTGGCTTCAAACGCCGCCAGCACGCGGCCATAATCGGTGCCGTGGCTGCGATAATGGAACAGCGAGATATTCCAGTGCGCGCCCAGCGTCTGCAGGAACTTCAGCAGCGCGCCCGGTGCTTCAGGGAATTCAAAGCTAAACAGGCGTTCGCGCAGCGGCTTGGATGGACGTCCGCCCACCATGTAGCGCACGTGCAGCTTGGCCATTTCATCATCCGACAGATCCACCACGTTATAACCGGCTTCGCTGAGTTGGCTGATGATCTCACTGCGCTCCTCCAGCCCTCGCGTTAAGCGCACGCCGACGAAAATGCAGGCGTTATCCGCATCCGCGTAGCGATAGTTGAACTCGGTGATTGAGCGCCCGCCGATGGTCTGACAGAACTTGAGGAAACTGCCCTGCTGTTCTGGAATGGTGACCGCCAGCAGCGCTTCACGCTGTTCGCCCAGTTCGCAACGCTCGGAGACATAACGCAAGCCGTGGAAGTTGACGTTAGCGCCCGACAACACGTGCGCCAGGCGCTCGCCTTTGATGTCGTGCAGCTGGATATACTTCTTCATACCCGCCAGTGCCAGCGCACCAGAAGGTTCCGCCACGGCGCGCACATCTTCGAACAGATCTTTCACCGCTGCGCAAATTGCATCGCTATCCACCGTGATGATGTCATCGAGATACTCCTGACACAGACGGAAAGTTTCGCTGCCGATGCGTTTGACCGCCACGCCTTCAGCAAACAAGCCCACGCGCGCCAAATCTACCGGCTCACCCGCTTCCAGCGCGGCTTTCAGACAGGCTGAATCTTCCGACTCCACGGCGATCACTTTGATCTGCGGCATCAGCTGTTTGATCAGCACCGCCACGCCCGCCGCCAGACCACCGCCGCCGACCGGCACGAAGACGCGATCGAGATGCGCATCCTGCTGCAGCAACTCCATCGCCAGCGTGCCCTGCCCGGCGATCACCGCCGGATGGTCAAACGGAGGAACGAAGGTGTAACCCTGCTGCTCCGCCAGCTCAATCGCTTTGGCTTTCGCCTCGTCGAAGTTGGCACCAAACAGATAAGCCTCACCGCCAAATGCGCGTACTGCATCAACCTTGATGTCTGCCGTGGCCAGCGGCATCACAATCAGTGATTTGATGCCAAGCGTGCTGGCCGAGAGCGCCACGCCCTGCGCATGGTTACCGGCCGAAGCCGTGACCACACCGCGCGCTTTTTGCTCTTCGTTCAGCCCGGCAATCATCGCGTAAGCCCCGCGCAGCTTGAAGCTGTGCACCGGCTGACGATCTTCACGCTTCACCAGAATGGTGTTGCCAAGACGCGATGAAATTTTTTCCATTTTTTGCAGCGGCGTCACTTGGGCAATTTCATACACCGGTGAACGCAGCACTGCGCGCAAATACTCCGCGCCGTTTGGCGTCGCGGAAAGCGGTTGAGACTCAGCCATCGGTTAGCCTCCCAGCTTGGACTTATCGCGCACCGCGCCTTTGTCTGCGCTGGTCGCCAGTGATGCATAGGCGCGCAGGGCAAAGGAGACTTCACGCACGCGGCCGTGCGGGGTGTAAGCCGCATCGCCGCGCGCTTGCTCTTCTTCACGACGGGCGTGCAGTTCGTTATCCGGCACCGCCAGCTTGATGCCACGGTTTGGGATATCGATCTCAATCATGTCGCCATCTTTCACCAGCGCGATGGTGCCGCCGCTCGCCGCTTCTGGAGAGGCGTGACCAATCGACAAGCCCGACGTGCCGCCAGAGAAGCGACCGTCGGTGATCAGTGCGCAGCTTTTGCCGAGGCCCATGGATTTCAGATAAGTGGTCGGATAGAGCATTTCCTGCATGCCCGGTCCGCCTTTCGGTCCTTCGTAACGGATCACCACGACGTCGCCGGCCACCACTTTGCCGCCAAGGATCGCTTCAACCGCATCATCCTGGCTTTCGTACACTTTGGCCGGGCCTTTGAAGGTGAGGATCTCTTTGTCTACGCCCGCGGTTTTAACGATACAGCCATCTTCGGCAATGTTGCCGTAAAGCACAGCTAAGCCGCCATCTTGCGAATAAGCGTGTTCGCGAGTACGAATACAGCCTTCGGCACGATCGTCATCCAGCGTGTCCCAACGGCAATTCTGCGAGAACGCCTTGGTGGTACGAATACCAGCAGGACCGGCGCGGAACATATCCTTCACCGCCTGATCTTTGGTCAGCATGATGTCGTACTGATCCAGGGTTTCACGCATGCTCTGCTGCAGAATGTTGCGCGCGCTGGTGTCGATCAAACCAGCGCGATCCAACTCACCGAGAATGGCGATTACGCCACCCGCACGGTGTACATCTTCCATGTGATATTTCGGCGTACTTGGCGCCACTTTACACAGCTGCGGCACTTTGCGAGACAAGCGATCGATATCGGAGATGTTGAAGTCGATTTCGCCTTCCAGCGCCGCTGCCAGCAGGTGCAGAACGGTGTTGGTGGAACCGCCCATGGCGATATCCAGCGTCATCGCATTCTCGAATGCCGCTTTGGTGGCGATGTTACGCGGCAGCATGTTGACGTCATCCTGCTCGTAGTAGCGTTTGGTCAGGCTAACGATGCGCTTACCGGCATTGATGAACAGCTCTTTACGGTCGGCGTGCGTGGCCAGCAGTGAACCGTTACCTGGCTGCGATAAGCCCAGCGCTTCAGTCAGACAGTTCATGGAGTTGGCGGTGAACATACCGGAACAGGAACCGCAGGTTGGACAAGCAGAACGTTCGATCTGATCGCTGTCGGCATCGCTGACGTTCGGGTTGGCACCCTGAATCATTGCATCAACCAGATCCAGCTTGATGATTTGATCAGACAGTTTGGTTTTACCGGCTTCCATCGGGCCACCAGACACAAAGATCACCGGAATGTTGAGACGCAGTGACGCCATCAGCATGCCTGGGGTGATTTTGTCGCAGTTGGAGATACATACCATGGCATCGGCACAGTGCGCGTTGACCATGTACTCCACTGAATCGGCAATCAGCTCGCGTGAAGGCAGTGAATACAGCATGCCGCCATGACCCATGGCGATACCGTCATCCACCGCGATGGTGTTGAACTCTTTAGCCACGCCGCCAGCTGCTTCAATTTCCTCAGCAACCAGTTTGCCAAGATCGCGCAGGTGCACGTGGCCCGGTACGAATTGGGTGAATGAGTTGACCACGGCGATAATCGGCTTACCGAAATCGTCGTCGGTCATTCCTGTCGCGCGCCACAAGGCACGGGCACCGGCCATGTTACGTCCATGGGTGGTGGTGGCGGAACGGTACTTAGGCATGCTCTATTTACTCCAGTAATAATAAGGTTGCGGGCGCCATCTGACGCCCGCAAAAAATCTCGTTATGCGTTAACCGGATCCAACCAGCCCCACTTGTCTTCCGTCTCGCCAGTGAACAGGCCAAAGAATGCCTTCTGGATACGACCGGTGACCGGACCACGTTTACCTTCGCCGACCTGAATGCCGTCGACGCTACGCACCGGAGTGATCTCCGCTGCAGTACCTGACATGAAGACTTCGTCGGCCAGATACAGGGATTCACGCGACAGAACCTGCTCACGCACTTCGATACCCATGTCTTGCGCCAGCTTGATGATGGCGTCACGGGTGATGCCCGGCAGCGCTGAAGAGGTGAACGGCGGCGTGAACAGAATGCCATCTTTCACTTCGAACAAGTTTTCGCCAGCGCCTTCTGAAATATAGCCGTTGGTGTCGAGAGCGATACCTTCCTGATAGCCGTGGCGGCGCGCTTCGCTGCCTACCAGCAGAGAGGAGAGATAGTTACCACCCGCTTTCGCGGCGGTCGGCAAGGTATTTGGTGCAACGCGGTTCCATGAAGAAACCATGGCGTCGATACCGTTTTCCAGCGCTTCAGCGCCCAGGTAAGCACCCCAAGGGAAAGCGGCGATGATTACATCGGTGGTGTAGCCATCTGGCGGGTTCACACCCAGACCCACGTCACCCACGAAGGCCAGCGGACGGATATAAGCGCTTTTCAGTTTGTTCACGCGGATCACTTCGCGGCACGCTTCCATCAACTCATCAACGCTGGCTTTAATCGGGAAACGGTAAATTTTGGCGGATTCATGCAGACGCTTCATATGCTCACGGTGGCGGAACACCACTGGACCTTTGTGTGAGTCGTAGCAACGCACGCCTTCAAACACAGAAGTACCGTAGTGCAGAGCGTGAGACATAACGCTGACCTTGGCGTCTTCCCACTTAACCATCTCACCATTGAACCAAATAAAGTCTGCTTTCTTCGTACTCATTGCTTTTTCCTTTGGCGACTATGCGCGGATTTGTTGTGTTGTCTGTTGTTGGATCTCGACGCAAGCGACATCCATAAGTTTGCTTAACTGCGAAGACAGTAAATCGACTGAGCGTTGGCTGGCAACGGTCATTTCGATATTAATGTTCTCCGCATTGACCGCGGAGGCCATATTCATCGCACATACCTGGAAACCACGGTGACGCACGACACGCAAAATGCGCTCCAATATTTCAGGACGAAAGCGGGCTTCGATAGACAATTGATGCTGATTCATGCGGTTTTCTCCATCATGTTTGCGTTGCTGGCACCCGGCGGTACCAATGGCCAGACGTTTTCATGCTCATCTATCGAAACATGCAGGAAGTAAGGACCTTCACTGTTCAGCAGAGCATCGAGGGCGGCGTCGACCTGATCTTTACGGCTAATGCGCTGGCCTGGGATATCAAACGCGCTGGCCAGCGTGAGGAAATCGGGGTTATCGGTCAGGATGGTTTCGCTGTAGCGACCATCAAAGAACAGTTGCTGCCACTGGCGCACCATGCCCAGACGCTGGTTATCCAGCAGCAGGATCTTCACCGGCAGTTTGCCGCGCTTGATGGTGCCCAGCTCCTGAATGTTCATCATGATAGAACCATCGCCAGACACGCAGATCACGGTGTCTTCCGGACGTGCAACCTGCGCACCAATTGCGGCCGGCAGGCCAAAGCCCATAGTGCCGAGCCCGCTGGAGGTGATGAAGTTTTCTGGCGCGGTGAAACTCATGTGCTGAGCGGCCCACATCTGGTGTTGGCCTACGTCGGTGGTGACTACGGCGCTATCCGCTTTACGATCGGACAACTGCTTCAGCAACAACGGCGCGTAAATCGCTTCGCCTGGATGATCGTAGCGCCAGTCGAACTCGCTTTTCATCGCGCTGACTTCTTTGCGCCAGCCATCAATATGCATTGGCATGCTCAGTGCCGGCAGCACCTGATTCATATCGCCCTGCAGTGAAACGTGAGCGCGGCGCAGTTTGTTCAGCTCGGCAGGATCGATATCGATATGGATGACGCTAGCGTGCGGTGCGAAGGTGTCCAGCTTGCCAGTAACGCGGTCGTCAAAACGCGCGCCAACGGCAATCAGCAAATCACAGGATTGTACCGCGAAGTTAGCGGCTTTGGTGCCGTGCATGCCCAGCATCCCGAGATAGAGATCGCTGCTGGCATCCGCGCTACCAAGACCTTTCAGGGTAGAAACCATCGGGATGCCGGTTTCCTGCGCCATGGCACGTAAGGCAGGAACCGCCTGCGCCATACCAACACCGCCACCGATATACAGCATCGGTTTATGCGATTGCGCCATCAATGCGCGCGCCTCTGCGATGTGCTGCGCGGAGTGGCTGATTTCTTCCTCAACCGGCAGCAGATGCGGCGTCAGTTCGCCATTGGCGATCTGAATGTCTTTCGGGATATCGACAAGTACCGGGCCGGGACGACCAGATTGCGCG
Source organism: Pantoea sp. B9002 (assembly GCF_013385945.1). Classification (NCBI taxonomy): domain Bacteria; kingdom Pseudomonadati; phylum Pseudomonadota; class Gammaproteobacteria; order Enterobacterales; family Erwiniaceae; genus Pantoea; species Pantoea sp. B9002. Next base: position 4,049 of record NZ_JACAPA010000036.1, on the reverse strand, counting down.
ATGGCAAAAGCTTCTGCCATCACCGAGGGTAAATCATCAAGCGATTCAACGAGGAAACTGTGTTTGGTGCAGGCTAACGATAAACCGAGAACGTCAATTTCCTGGAAGGCGTCGGTGCCGATGAAGGCCGATGAGACCTGGCCAGTGATCGCCACAACCGGGATCGAATCCATCATCGCATCCGCCAAACCGGTGATCAGGTTGGTGGCGCCGGGACCCGAAGTGGCGATACATACGCCAGTCTTGCCAGTTGCGCGGGCATAACCGATGGCTGCCATCACCGCACCTTGCTCATGACGGCACAGTAGGTGTTCCACGCCGCCATCGTAGAGCGCATCGTACACTGGCATGATTGCGCCGCCAGGATAGCCAAACACTGTATCGACACCCTGCGCGCGCAAAGCCTGAACTACCCACTGTGCACCTGTCATGGTTATTCTCCTGTATTCCTAGGGGAACAACAGAATTTTATGCTACTGCTCATAATCTGTTCCTCGCTAATTTGCTGATATTTAGCCTGGTTAAAAAAAAACCCCCGGACCTTTCGGTGCGGGGGTTTTTGGAATTCCAGACTTGATTTTTAAGCCTTTCTTTCTCCAAGCGATGCCCCGCACGGTGGGATAATAATCACCACCACGCTAATCACGACTAGGCTAATCACTTGTAGAAGGGCTTTCATGTGTTGTTTGTTTTTTCGATTGTTCGAAGTAATACCTACAGAGTTACCATAGTTAGCACGTCGTTGACAATAATTTTCATTGGGAAATTTTATGACGCCGCTGGCGGCTCTCCGTTATCACATTGTAAGTAAAAGGTTATTTACATTTGTGATAAAAATTCATAACGCCCGCGTCGTAATCTTCTTTTGAAATTTATGAACAGGCTCTGATTTTCAGTGAAACCGCGGCAATTATCAGGGATTGTAAGGAATCAGGCTCTGAAGTTGAGCAGTAAGCCATTGTTCATCTGTCTGGCTGCTTTGATGATAAGGACAACAAGGAGCGGTTATGTCTTTATCGAAGGTATTAACACGAGCGGCGCTGGGTGTTCAGGCTCCGCTAGTGACGGTGGAAGTGCACATCAGCAACGGTTTGCCGGCCCTGACGCTGGTTGGGCTGCCCGAAACCACGGTAAAAGAAGCGCGGGAACGGGTACGAAGCGCGATTATCAATAGCGGATTCACCTTCCCGGCGAAACGCGTCACCATCAATCTGGCGCCTGCCGATCTGCCAAAAGAGGGCGGACGCTATGACCTTCCCATCGCTATCGCCATTCTGGCGGCCTCTGAGCAGCTGCCAGACGCCAAATTAGGGCAATATGAATTCCTGGGAGAGTTAGCACTTAACGGCGCGCTCTGTGGCGTTCAGGCCGCTATTCCAGCTGCGATGGCGGCGCTGCAAGCGGGCAGACAAATGGTGTTAGCTGAACAGAATCAACAGGATGTAGGGTTGATTCAACAAGGCGAGACGCTGGTTGGCAAACATCTGGTAGAAATCTGTGCGTTTCTGCATAACAAAACCACCCTCACCGTCGCGCATTATCAGCCCGAAACGCTTGAACAGGAAAAGCAGGACCTCAGCGATATCATAGGCCAGGATCAGGGCCGACGTGCACTGGAGATCACCGCAGCTGGCGGGCATAACCTGTTGCTGATTGGGCCGCCTGGCACCGGCAAGACCATGTTGGCGACGCGTCTGCCCGGTATCATGCCTCCGTTAGACGACCAGGAAGCGCTGGAGTGCGCCGCTATCGCCAGTCTGGTCAGCAGTGGCAATCTCCATCATCAGTGGCGCAAACGGCCGTTCAGAGCGCCTCATCACAGTTCATCACTGTATGCGCTGGTTGGGGGCGGCTCCTTGCCGCGGCCGGGAGAAATCTCATTGGCACACAATGGCGTGTTATTCCTCGATGAGCTGCCAGAGTTCGAGCGCAGAACGCTGGATGCGTTGCGCGAACCGATTGAATCCGGGGAAATCGCCATTTCACGCACGCGCGCTAAAGTGACGTATCCCGCGCGCTTTCAATTGATCGGCGCGATGAATCCCAGCCCGACAGGGCATTATCAGGGCAACCATAACCGCTCATCACCTCAGCAGGTGTTGCGCTATCTCAATCGCCTATCCGGACCTTTTCTCGATCGCTTTGATTTATCGCTAGAGGTCCCACTTCTTCCCAGTGGATCGCTGAGTAAGAGACAACAAGCCAGCGAAAGCAGCGCTGAAGTTTTAACTCGCGTCCTCGCCGCGCGAAAGATTCAAACAGTGCGCAGCGGAAAAGTGAATGCTCATCTCTCTAACCCAGAGATTTTACGTTGGTGTCCATTGCAACAGCAGGATGCTGAATGGCTGGAAGAGGTGTTGAATTCGTTGGGGCTTTCGGTACGCGCCTGGCAGCGGATTTTAAAAGTGGCGAGGACAATCGCTGATTTAGCAGGTGAAGAGCAGATTACGCGGAGTCATTTGCAGGAAGCGGTGGGATATCGCAGCATCGACCGCTTAATGATCTATCTGCATAAAACTCTGGAATAAAAAACGGGGCTTATATAAGCCCCGCTATTCTTAATCATCGCTATCGCTAAAATCTTCCACCGTGTCCATCTGCGGCTTGCCGCCAGATAGCGTGTGGAAACGCTTAGGTCGCTTGATACGTGCGGTATATTTCGACCATACACGTTCAGCTTCCGTTTGCGGCTCACGAAGACCACGACATACTTCTAAAAATGAACGCTCTTCTTCTGTAATGGGTTCACGCTTAGCGAGATCCAGTTCATTAAAGGCGTAACCGTGGCGCTCCAGAAGCTGAGCTTCTTTAATGGTGAAATCACCATGACGCGAAAAACCACGTGGGTAATGTTTGTTATCAAAGAAACGATTCGTTGTTGCGAAGCTATCCGCCATTTTACACGCTCCTGACTCTCATATGGCCGTGCTATTTATGGCGCGGAGTATTAGATAGGCTTGACAGAGTGTAAAACAAAACATTTAAATCAGTACGACAAACAATTTTTGGGAGAATGCAGTGGATACGGAATTACTGAAAACTTTCCTCGAAGTGAGCAGAACACGCCATTTCGGGCGTGCTGCTGAAGCGCTTTACCTCACGCAATCTGCCGTTAGTTTTCGCATTCGTCAGCTGGAAAATCAGCTGGGCGTAAACCTTTTTACTCGTCACCGTAATAACATCCGGCTGACTTCAGCAGGCGAGCGTTTATTACCCTATGCCGAAAGCTTGATGAGCACCTGGCTGATGGCCAAAAAGGAAGTTTCGCATACACAACAGCATCATGAGCTTTCAATAGGAGGTAGCGCATCCCTTTGGGAAGCGTACTTAACTCCTTGGTTGCAAACACTTTATGAGAATCGCGAAAGCCTTCATCTTGAGGCACGTATCGCTCAGCGGCATTTGCTGGTTAAGCAGTTGCATGAACGTCAGTTGGACCTGTTGATCACGACTGAAGCACCAAAAATGGATGAGTTAACTAGCCAGCAAATAGGCCATATTTCGCTCGCATTATTCCGGGCGCGCAAAACTGAGAAGCGTGAAAAATATGACTATATCAAGCTGGAATGGGGTGCAGATTTTCATCAGCATGAAAGTTATCTGTCCAGTGATGATGTTCCCGTATTAACCACCACATCGGCACATTTAACGCGGGAATTACTGCATACAACCGGTGCTTGTGCATTTTTACCTGATTTTTGGCACGGCATTTATAGTGATTTGATGGTTATTCCAGATACACCCGTCGCCGTGCGACCGTTATATGCGGTGTGGCTGCAGAATAGCGATCAGCAAAGTCACATTCGTCAGCTGCTTAAATATCCGGTTTTGACACAATAAGATAATAAATGAGGGAGTTTGAGTGGAGCACAGTGAAACTCAAACTCATTTCACTGCCGAATTTTGGACAAAAAAAATCCTTTGCCGAAGCAAAGGATTATTTTCTGGCAGGGGCGGAGGGACTCGAACCCCCAACACCCGGTTTTGGAGACCGGTGCTCTACCAATTGAACTACGCCCCTAATTAGGGTGGCGGAACGGACGGGGCTC
>NZ_JACAPA010000035.1:0-39452 GCF_013385945.1 Pantoea sp. B9002 | reverse complement strand
TCGAGATATAAGGGTCGCCATGAATGGCGACCTACTCCAGGCTACTGCGGATACGGCACCCAATCGCCGCCGTTCAGGCGGATCCACGGTTTACCCTGATACATCATCACCACCGCGTTATCGTTCTCGGACACCACCGGCGTCTGCGGCAAATTATCGGTCAGCACCGACATATTAACGTTCGGCGCATTAAACACCTGCCCATCCACCACGCGTGAGACGATTTCCGAGATCGCCATCAGGCTGGTTGGCGTCTCCACGCTGAGCGGCTGGCCCTGATGCGGTGCTTTCATGCCAACAAACTTAATGCCGACCGGCACATGGGTGATATCCGGACTGGGGATATCACGCAATCCTGACATCTGCATCTTGTCGCCCTGCAGCGCCGCGCCGTGTTCCGGCACCACCAGCACCATCACGCGACGACCCGATTTCTCCAGATTGGTCAGGAAGGCATCAAGCTGATCAAACAGCACTTTGGCGCGCGGCTGCCAGTCGGCGCTGCGCGTGCTGCCCAACTCGCGCGTTCCGTCGTGCAGCGGAATCAGGTTATAGAAGGTGGCGGAGCGCGCATCGCTGCTCTTGGTGCGATCGTCGAGCCAGCGCTGCATCAGCTGCGCGTCATTAAATACCGGCGAGCCATCAAACGACGTCACTTCCGGCGAGATGCCGGCCTGCGACATCAGCGGCGCCTGCAGATTGCCCTCTTCGCGCAGCTCTTTGAGATAGTTACCAAACACGCCGGTGTGATCCATCATCAACTGCTGTTTAAAGCCAAGCTTCGCCAGATTATCAAACAGATAGCAGCGCTGATCGGTGGCTTTGTAGAGATCGCTGTGCGAGCTCTGCCCGCAGCTGGCGCGCAGCAGACGAATCCCCGCCGGGCCGCTGTAACCGGTGGCGGAGTTGTAGTTGTTGAGCAGAATATCGAAGTGCTGCCACAGCGGATGATTACGCAGCTGCGCGACGTTCAAATCCGACCACGACAGCGAACAGATATTGATCACCAGAATATCGAACGGCTGCGAATCAGCTGGCAAGGCGTCCGGGAAATGGGTCGCACGCTGGCGCTCGGCGTCGTAAAAACGGTTGAGCCACGCGGTGAGGTTGGCGCTGGTTGGCGGCGCGGATTGATCGAGGCCATCTGGCGCTTTCGCCGCTGGCGTATCGTTGAGCTTCACCGTCGGCGTGGCGGCGCTGCTCGGCAGTAAATTCATTGCCGGTCCGGCGATCGTCAGCACGTTGAGCCAGATCAGCATCAGCGACACCAGCACGGTGACGCGAATCCACTGCGCGACAAACAGATACAGCACCAGCAGCACAAAGCCCGCGCCAATCATCTCCCAGTTAATAAAGCGATTGGCAAGATCGAGCAGATAGCTGGGCGAGAAGCCCGCCAGCTGGCTGCCCTGGCTCATAATCGAATTGAGTCCCGGCAGCCAGGTATCGTGCCAGAACAGCGCCACGCCAATCGGCAGCGAAATCCACTGACGCAGGCGATGCAGCCGCGCGCCCGGCAGCGGGAACAGCAGCCACGCCAGAAACACCAGATTACTCAGCGCGTGAAAATTGAGGTAGCCGTACCACAGCAGCGCAAATTTGATCAGGAAGTAAAAGTTCCAGCCGCCGAGGCCGCGCCACCACGAACCGTGCATCGTGAATCTGTTATTCATGTTTATCCGTTTTATTGGTTTTGCGTTGCCACTGTCCTTCTGATTTCAATGCGCGCGTCGGCAGCAAACGCAGCAGCGGATTGGTGCCGCTGCGCGCTCGTCCGCGCCCAAACAGTGATGTCAGGAACAGCAAAATCAGTAACAGCAGGATCGCCACCTGCACCCAATCCATCAGCGTCATTGGTGGCTTACTCCGTCGAGGTTGAGGGTAATCGGCTGCGGCGTTTGTGCCCCGCGTTCAGGCACGGCGGCCTGGGTGCTAACTGGCGCAGCGGCCAGCGGCGCGGTTTGCCTGTCGCGCTGCGCCACCGAGGTTAACTGCCGAATTTTATCCGCCTCCGACACGATCTGATTATCTTCAAACCAGACGATGCGATTGCTAAACAGCTCGTCGTGCGGCAGCGAGAAGATCGACTTCAGCGCGATATCCAAATCATTGAATCGGCACGAAGAGAGGAACAGATAGATGCGGTCGTTCACCAGCGTCACCAAATCGCCGAAGCGGCGCGGTTTACACAGCGTTAGAATCTGTTCGGGTTTCAGCTGCGGCACCGCGCGCAGCGCCACCATCAAGCCTTTGTCATTTTCCGGCAGCAGCGTGTTGGTCATCAGCTGCTGCACCGCCGCGCAAAATGCGTCCAGCGGCAAATAGCCTTTTTGCTGTAGCGGCTGCAGCGCCTGCATCAGAGCATTGAGATTGGCAGGCACATGGCGCGAGAACTGCTGCCCCTGAATCCCTTCCAGCGTGGTCAGAAAGCGCGACAAACTGGCTGCGGTCGGCACAATGGCATTCACGCCGCAGGCCAGCAGCAAACGCTCATCACTGTAGCGCAGCGTGGTACTGATTTCGCGCACCACAATCTTAAGCGCGCTACCGCGTGAGCGACGCAAACTATGGACCATCGTTGCTAAAGAATTAATGTCTTGATTATGAACCAGACTAAAGATGACCGTGGCGGCGTTCGCCTGCTGCGCACGCGAGAACACGCTTTCGTTATCGCTAAACAATTGCCACTGTGCCGAAAGCGGCGGCGCGCCTTCCAGCACACCTTCCTCAGCAAGGAATTGGTTTTCATCATTGCGGCTTAAGGGAATATTTTGTTCCGCTTCATTAACGGCAATAAATTGATTATCGACATAACTCAAACGGATAGCGCGGTCGGCCAGCAATTTATCGGCCGCATACCACCAGTTAATTCGATATTGCCAACTGTCCTGCTGAAACTCTAAATGTGCGAGACCATCAAGCTGGCGAAAATAACCTTGCAGATGATTACGCAGGTGAATTATTGACGCACCGGAGGTGATCATTAACAGCGTTATTTGTTTTTTAGATAACAAACGACGCATTCGCTTAAGCCAGAGGGTTAACTCATCGGGCGATAATTTTCCCCACAGCGCGGCATTACTATAAAAAATCACCAGGCCGCTGCGGCTATTCAGCACGCGGGAAAAATCACTTTCCAGCTGCTTTAAGCTGCTTTTATTTGCCGGCAGTGAAAATAACGGCATACGCGCCGGACCGCCGATGGGATCGGGCGTCAGCAGCGCCTGCGGTTTCTCGTCCGCACTGATGAGCGTAGCCGCCTTTTGCTGGCTAACTACCTGACGCAGCAGCATTCGTGCATCTTCCTGACGCTGGCTGGTAATCCAGTAAAACCCTGGATTCTGCAGAGTATTTAATTCCTGCTGAATCTGCTGCAGGCCAAGCGCATAATGTTTTTTCATATTTGATTCGCGATCGATACAATCCAGGCTAGTTTAATCGAGACAGCCACAATTGGAACGGGTGAAATAAAAAATAGCGTATTAGCGCAAATCATATTGATCTGTGGATAGCATTTGTCTTTACTTCAGGTTTAAACTTTACAAAAAATAAAACCACAATTCACCCGTTGTCGATTTTTTGGTGGCAAAAAAATAATGAAAACAGAGAATGCATTTTCGCTGAATGCTGCTAGCAGCGAAGAGCACGATGACATTACTGCCTTAAGTGATGCCTTTTCCCTTAAGGCATTTCGCTACATTGATATTGCCCGCGAAGCGCGACTTAATACCATTATGACGCGCTGGCCATTGCTGCGTGAAATAAGCGCCGCACAGGAGTCAGAACGTTAATGCCTGTTATTGCATTACAAGGATTGCGTGGCGGTTGTGGCGCCACTTCGCTGAGCGCCGCACTTGGCTGGGCGTTTAACGCGCTGCAGCAATCGGTGCTGGTTATCGATTTTTCCCCGGTAAATCAGCTAGCTGCCCACTTTAATATGCCGCTCGACCGCTCTCAGGGCTGGGCGCCCGCGCTGCTCGAACAGCACGCGTGGCAGCAGTGCGCACAGCGCTATCAAGCGGGGCTGGATTTTCTGCCGTTTGGCGCACTCACGCCGCACCAGCACGCCAGCATCAGCGCTATCAACTCAGAATTTGCCGCCCCGCTGCTACACGCGCTGCCGGTCCTGAAATCGCACTACGACTGGATTATTTTCGACATGCCAGCGGATCTGTTGCCGTGGCAGCGATCCCTGGTTACCGCGGCCGATCGTCTGCTGCAGGTGCTGACGCTGGATGCCAACTGTCAGTTGCGTCTGCATCACGCGCGTTTTCCTGCGCACACGCTGTTTCTGATCAACCAGTTCAATGCCAACAGCCAGCTACAGCAGGATCTGCATCAGCTGTGGATCAGCTCGCTGAAAAACCTGATTCCACAAGTGATTCACCGCGATGAAGCGCTGGCGGAAGCGCTGATGATGAAACAGCCGGTGGGCGAATATCGGCCGCATGCGCTGGCCAGTGAAGAGATCAACACGCTGGCTAACTGGCTGCTGCTGAATGTGGCGGGAGGCGCGGCGTGAATCCATTACGCTGGCTGCTGATGCCGCAAGCGTGGCAGGCGCTGCAACGCCGCGCTCAACTGGCGCATCAGCATGGCGCGGGCCGTTTCACCATCGCGCTGCATCTGATGTGGTGCGTGCTCGCATGGTCGCTGTTGCGGCTGGAAACACCCGGCTGGCAGCGCATCCTGCAACATCGTCAGCGTTACTATCCGCAAATTTCGCCGCTGCGCCCGCATCCACTTGACCCGCTGCGCTATGCAATGCAAAGCCTGTGGCTGATGCTGGTATTGCCGCTTGATAAGCGCACGCGTAAAGCTTTCAGCGTCAAACCGCTGTTCCGCTGGCGTGAGCCGCTCTATCAGTGGCTCGGCGCGCTGCCGGAACGGCTGGAACAAAACCGGTTCGCCCAGCGCAGCGAACAACGTATTCAGGCGCTGCCCGCGTGGTTGCGCCAACTGCTGTTTATCGTGGCGGCGATTGTCGCCAGCCTGCTGGCGCTGCTGTGCATCTCGCAACCCTTCGGCATCACTACGCAGTTTGTCTTCGTGCTGCTGTTATGGGGATTGGCGATGCTGGTGCGTCGCGTGCCGGGCCGCTTGTCCACCATCATGCTGATCGTGTTATCGCTGACCATTTCCTGCCGTTATCTGTGGTGGCGCTACACCGAAACCCTCAACTGGGACGATCCGATCAGCCTGACGTTTGGCTTGCTGCTGATAGGTGCGGAAACCTATGCGTGGGCGGTGTTGGTGCTGGGCTATTTCCAGACGCTGTGGCCGCTCAATCGCCAGCCGGTCTCGATGCCGCCGGAAATCACCTCGTGGCCGAGCGTCGATATTCTGGTGCCGACCTACAACGAACCGCTGAGCGTCGTGAAACCGACCATCTACGCGGCGATGGGCATCGACTGGCCGCAGGACAAGCTCAATATCTACCTGCTGGACGACGGCACGCGCGAAGAGTTCCGCGAGTTTGCCGCCAGCGTTGGCGTCAATTACGTGGTGCGTCCCACCCACGAACACGCCAAAGCGGGTAACATCAACCATGCTTTGAAAGCCGTGTGTCGCAGCGAATATGTCGCCATTTTTGACTGCGACCATGTGCCGACGCGCTCGTTCCTGCAGCTGACGATGGGCTGGTTCCTGAAAGATCATCGGCTGGCGATGCTGCAAACGCCGCACCACTTCTTCTCGCCCGATCCGTTTGAACGTAACCTCGGTCGCTTCCGCCAGACGCCTAACGAAGGCTCGCTGTTTTACGGTTTGGTGCAGGATGGCAACGATACCTGGGATGCCGCGTTCTTCTGCGGCTCTTGCGCCGTATTGCGCCGTACCGCGCTGGATCAGATCGGCGGCATTGCGGTAGAAACCGTCACCGAAGATGCACACACCTCGCTGCGTCTGCATCGCCAGGGTTACACCTCGGCGTATATCCGTATTCCGCAGGCTGCGGGTCTGGCCACCGAGAGTTTGTCCGCGCATATCGGCCAGCGTATCCGCTGGGCACGCGGCATGGTGCAGATTTTCCGCCTCGACAACCCGCTGTTCGGCAAAGGGTTAAAGCTGGTGCAGCGCCTGTGTTACGCCAACGCCATGCTGCACTTTCTCGCCGGGATTCCGCGCCTGATCTTCCTGCTGGCACCGCTGGCGTTTCTGCTGTTCCACGCCTACATCATCTACGCGCCCGCGCTGGCGATCGCCATCTACGTGCTGCCGCATATGCTGCACACCAGTTTGACCAACTCGCGCATTCAGGGCCGCTGGCGACATTCGTTCTGGAGCGAAGTGTATGAAACCGTGCTGGCGTGGTACATCGCGCGGCCAACCACGGTGGCGCTGTTCAATCCACATAAAGGCAAGTTCAACGTTACCGCCAAAGGCGGTTTGGTGGCCGAGCGTCATCTCGACTGGGTGATTACCAAGCCGTACATGATGCTGGTGCTGCTGAATATCGCCGGTATCGGCATGGCCTTCTGGCGCATGGCGTACGGTCCGGCCAACGAAATGCTCACCATTTGGGTCAGTTTGGTGTGGGTGATTTACAACATGATTATCCTCGGCGGCGCGGTGGCGGTGTCGGTTGAAGCGCGTCAGATCCGCGAAGCGCATCGTGTGGAAATCGCCATGCCCGCCGCCATCGCGCGTGAGGATGGACACATGGTGCCATGCACGCTGCGTGACTATTCCGACGGCGGCGTCGGCGTTGAGCTGCGCGAAGCCGATGCGCTGAAAGAGGACGAAACCGTGTCGCTGCTGCTGCGCCGTGGTCAGCAAGAGTTCAGCTTCCCGTGTCAGGTGCAGCGCGTATTTGGCCGTCGCGCCGGGATTCGCCTGCATCAACTCACGACGCGCCAACACATTGAATTTATTCAGTGCACCTTCGCCCGCGCCGATACCTGGGCGCTGTGGCAGGACGGCTTCCCGGAAGATAAACCGGTGCAAAGTCTGGCCGACATTATGGTGCTGGGTTTTAAAGGCTATCTGCGTCTGGCCGAGTATGGACCTGCGCCGCTGCGCCGCTTATTCCGTGGCCTCACCGCGTTGGTGAGTTGGCTGGCGACACTGCTACCGCAGCGTATTGACCGCCAGCCTGCGACGATCAAAACCGATTTTACTTAAGTTGATGATATGACCATGACGAAAAAACTGAGTTGGTTCACCGCCCTGATGCTGGGCTGCGTCTCTGTGGTGCAGGCCGCGCCCCAGACTTCTGGCGCCATGATTGCGCCGCAGCCGTTACCGGAGGTGAACGCGCTGGTCGACGCCAACGCGCCGCTGCGTGACAGCCAGCTGGTGTTTAATCAGGTCGCTCCGCCGCCCGGCAGCATGACGCTACGCGGTACCGAACCGAGCAGCCAGATTGAGTTCGGCGTGCGCAGCGATGAAGTGGTGACGCGTGCACTGCTGAATCTGAGCTATCGTCCATCGCCGGCGCTGATTCCGACGCTGTCGCAGCTCAAAGTCTATCTCAACGATGAACTGGTGGGATTGGTGACGGTCACCGCCGATCAGCTCGGCAAAGAGAACCAAACGCAAATCCCAATCGATCCGCGCTTTATCAGCGACTTCAACCGCGTGCGCCTCGAGCTGGTTGGTCACTATGCCAACGTGTGTGAAAACCCAGCCAACAGCACCATCTGGCTGGATATCGGCAAAGCCAGCAAACTCGATCTAACGCTGCAAAAGCTGCCGCTGAAAAACGATCTGTCGCATTTCCCGGAGCCGTTCTTTGATACGCGCGACAGCCGTCCTCTGCAGCTGCCGATGGTCTTCAACGCCCAGCCGAATCTGCTGCAACAGCGCGTGGCCGGGATTCTGGCTTCCTGGTTTGGCAGCAAAGCGCAGTGGCGCGGACAATCCTTCCCGGTGCTGTATAACCAGCTGCCCAAAGAGCAGCATGCGGTGGTGTTTGCCACCAACGATCATCGTCCCGACTTCCTGAAAGATCTGCCGCCGGTGGAGAAACCGACGGTGGAGATGGTGAATCAGCCTGACAATCCGTACGAGAAGATGCTGCTGATCCTCGGCCGTGACGATAACGATCTGCTGACCGCCGTCGAAGGCATTGCGCAAGGCCAGCTGCTGCTGCGCGGCGACAGCTCAACCATCGACAGCGTAAAACTGCTGGCCGCACGCCAGCCGTACGACGCACCGAACTGGGTGCGCACCGATCGCCGCACCACCTTCGCCGAGCTGACGCAGTATCAAAATCAGCTGCAGGGCGACGGTTTGCAGCCGAATCCGATCAGCCTGACGCTGAATCTGCCGCCGGATCTGTTCCTGGTGCGCGCGCGCGGCATCGATATGGATCTGCGCTACCGCTACACCTCGCCGATTCAGCAGGATGGCTCGCGCCTCGCGGTGCATCTCAACAACCAGTTCATGCAGGATTATCCGCTGACGCAGAAAGATACCGCCGGCCAGCAGCTGATGCGCATCCCGCTGATGCAGGGTTTGCAGGACAGCAATCGCCAGTTGACCATTCCGGCGCTGCGCCTTGGCGTGGTGAATCAGCTGCGCTTTAACTTTGATTACGCCAACACCTTTATTGGCGGCACCGCCGACGGCCGCTGCGAAACCGTCACCGCCGTCGGACATCACGTGGTGATCGACGATACCTCAAGCATCGATTTCTCCGGCTATCGTCACTACATCGAAATGCCGTCGCTGGGCGCGTTCGCCAACGCCGGTTTCCCGTACAGCCGCTACGCCGATTTGGCGCAAACGCTGGTGCTGGTGCAATCCAAGCCGAGCAATGATGAAGTCAGCACGCTGCTGAATGCGCTCGGCAGCATCGGCGCACAAACCGGTTATCCGGCGCTGCGCGTGCAGATGAGCGATGACTGGAGCAAAGCGAAATCGGCGGATGCGGATTTGATGATGATCGGCGGCATTCCGCAGGATCTGCAGGACGACACGAAGATCCCGCTGCTGGCCGATGCCGCCCGCAGCTGGATCAGCATGCCAGCACGCAGCAACGCGGCGGCCAACGTACCGATTTCTGACAGTGAACGTGCGGTAGAAAGCCAAACCACCATTAGCTCACGCGGGCCGATGGGCGCGATTGTCGGCTTCCAGTCACCGTTTAACGATCAACGCAGCGTCGTGGCATTGCTGGCCGACAGCCCACGCGGCTGGGAATTGCTGAATAACGCGCTGCTCGACAGCGGCAAACGCGCGGCAGTGTTCGGCTCCGCCACGGTGATCCGTGAATCGGGCGTTAACAGCATCCGCGTCGGCGATACCTATTACGTCGGTCACCTGCCGTGGTGGGAACGCCTGTGGAATCTGCTGGCCACCCATCCGGTGTGGCTGGCGATTTGCGCAGTTGTAGTGGTGGTTCTGTTTGCGCTGATGGCATGGCGTTTAATGCGCATGGTCAGCCGTCGCCGTCTGGCCGAGCTGGATGACGATGAATAAGCTGCAGCTTGGATTGCTGATTAGTAGCACGCTCGGGGTGTTGGCAGGTGCAACGGCCGCCCCGATCGGTCCACAGGTTTCGCCGGTTGAGTGGCTGCTGATGCAGATACGCACCGGCGAATCGACCAACAAAATCGATCTGGTACAGCAATCGCTCTATCGACTGGAAAAAATCGATCCTGATAATCCGCAGGTGCTGGCGGCGCAAATCCGCATGGCGCTGCGTCAAGGCGATCAGGCCAAAGCGCAAAAACTGCTGGATGAACTGAAGCGCGTGGCACCGAATGCCGCCGCTACGCGCGAATCAGAAGCCGGCTTGCGTCTGGTGACTGCGGAAGGGCGTCAGCAGCTGCAGCAGGCGCGACTGCTGGCTACCGCTGGCCACGTCGTCGAAGCCAAAGCCGCGTGGGACGCGCTGTTCCACGGCGTGTTCCCCGATGTGAATACCGAGCTGGAGTATTGGCGGTTGGTGGCGCGTTTACCCGGCCAGCAGCCGCAAGCCTATCAACAGTTGCAGGCGCTGGAGCAGCGCTATCCCGGCAACATCGGCGTAGAACTGCAGCTGGCGCGCATGGCGTTTGATAACAATCAGCCGGGCGAAGCCTTTACCCAGCTGCGTCGTCTCGCCAACCGCAACGGCGGGCGCGATGCCGCTTCCGAGCTGTGGCTGCAGCAGATCCAGAATCAGCCGGTGAGCGAAAGCAGCGTCGCCAGCCTGCAGCAATATCTGCAAACCTTTACCGAAGGCGATGCCCAGCAGCGCGGTCAGCAAGAGCTGGCGCGTCAGCAAAAACTGCTCGCCGATCCCGCGTATCGCCAGCGCATGCGCGGCTTAGCGCTGGTGGATGCCGGTGGCGGCGCCAATGCGATTGCCACGCTCAATGCCGCGCTTAAAGCCAATCCCAATGATGCTGAACTGATGGGCGCGATGGGCCAGGCGCAGGCGCGAGCCAACAATCGCGCCGCCGCCATTAGCTGGCTGGAGAAAGCGATTCAGGCCGGTCAGGCCAGCACGCAGATCGGCAAATGGCAGTCGCTGCTGCAAACCAACAGTTACTGGCTGGCGATCAATAATGGCGATGCGGCGCTGAAAAAAGGCGATATCGCGGCGGCGGAAGGGTATTACCGCAGCGCGCAAGGGTTGGATAATCGCGATAGCTGGGCGCTGATTGGCTTGGGTGATGCGGCGCTGGCGCGTAAAAATTCTGCGCAGGCAGAGAGTTATTGGCAGCAGGCGCTGCGCTTAGATCGCAGCAATAGCACGGCGAAAAGTCGTCTGCTACAGCTGCGCACCGATGCGCTGATGGCCGAAGCCGATGCGCTGGCGCAGCAAGGCCAATGGCATCAGGCGGCGGAGAAGTATCGCCAGGTGGCGCAGGCGAATCCCGATGATATCTGGCTGGCTTATCGACTGGCTGGCGCACTGCGCAACGGCGGTGAAGAAACTCAGGGCGCGCTGGTGATGGACGCGATGGTGCGCCAGCATCCACAGCAACCCACAGCGCTGTATGCGTCGGCGCTGTGGCTGGCTTCCGGCGACCGCGATGACGCGGCGCTGGCCACCTTGCATCGCCTGCCCGCTGCGCGCTGGGACAGCAACATGCATGAGCTGGCCGATCGTCTCGAGCAGGACAAAGTGTTTACCCGCGCCAGTGATTTACGCACGCGCGGCGATGAAACGGCAGCGATTGCGCTACTGCAACAGCAACCCGCGTCCATCCGCCGCGATATCACGCTGGCCGATTGGGCGCTGGAGCGCGGCGACGCCCGCCGCGCGCTGGCGAGCTATCAACAGGTGCTGCAGCAAGACAGTAAAAACGGCGATGCGGCGCTGGGTCGTATCGAAGCCTTGATCGCCTTAAAACGCCCTGCAGAAGCGCAGCACGCTTTACAAGCCTTGCCGCCGAGTGTGGCGCAGCAAAGCGTGAACAGCGGTCGACGCGTGGCGCTCGCCTGGCAAAACAGTGGCGATGCGGTGCGTGCTCAACAGATTTTTGCTGAGCTGAAAACCCGCGCGACGAAACTCGCACCATCGCAGGAAAAAGCGCTGGTGTTTCGCGATGCGGCGCGGCTGGAAACGCAGCTGCAACAACCCGCACAAGCGCAGCAGGATTATCAACGGGCGATGGCCGCGAGCGGCATCAGCCCGGATGTGCCACAGGATAACGATCGTTATACGCAATTAACCCGCAATCAGGCGCAGGATGACTGGCTGAAACGCAGCATCCGCAGCGACGCCGCCGATCTTTATCGCCAGCAGGACACCACGTTCACTCTGGAGCAGGATTACTCGCGCAACAAAGGCAACGGCGGCACCTCCGATTTCACCGCGCATACCACCATGATGCAGGCAGAAACGCCGCTGGCCGATGGCCGCAGCTTTGTGCGTGTCGATCATGTGCTGGTTTCAGCCGGCACTTTCTCTACCAGCAACGGCAGCCACAGCGAGCAGTTCGGCAGCTGTAACGATGACAATTCCGGCGGATGCAGCCGCGAATTTAACCAGCGCGATGAAGGCACCGCGCTGGGCGTGGGCTGGCATAACGATCGCTGGTCGGCAGACTTCGGCACCACGCCACTCGGCTTCGAGACCCGCAACTGGGTCGGCGGCGTCAGCTGGAAAACCGACGTTAAAGACATTGGCCTGACGTTCACCGCGTCACGCAGGCCTATCTCCAGCTCGCTGCTGGCGTACGCAGGCGCACGCGATCCCGCGGCGAACGGCGGCAAAACCTGGGGCGGCGTGGTGGCAACCGGCGGCTCGCTCGGGCTGAGTTATGATCAGGGCGGCGCGCATGGCGTGTGGGGCGATATCAGTGCGCATCAGCTCAGCGGTGATAACGTCGCGGATAACAGCCGCGAACGCCTGATGGCCGGCTATTACTACAAGCTGATTAATGAAGATAATCGCCGCGCCACCGTTGGCCTGAACAGCATGCTGTGGCATTACCAGAAGGATCTCAGCGACTACACCTTTGGTCAGGGCGGCTATTACAGCCCGCAGCAATATTTCTCGCTGTCGGTGCCGGTGACCTATCGCCAGCGCACAGAGAATTGGTCGTTTGATCTCGGCGGCTCGGTTTCCTGGTCGCAGTCGCATACCGACGGGCAGCAGCGCTATCCGGCCAATCCAGGCTTTACGCTGGCGTCGAACCCCATTTCAGACAGCAGTTCGGGCACCGGTTTTGGTTACACGCTGCAGGCGCTGGTGGAGCGACGCATTACGCCGCATTGGTCGGTGGGATTGGCGATGGATATTCAGCAGGCGAAGGATTACACCCCGAGCCACGGCCTGATTTTCATGCGCTACTCGATGTCCGGCTGGAACGGCGACATGGATATGCCGCCACAACCGCTAACGCCGTATGCGGATTTTAAATAGCGGCCGACCGGCCGCTATTTGCTTTCTAATTCGCGCAGCATTGCCGCGCGCAAAATGGCGTTCAAACGCGTCTGGTACCCTTTACCCGGCGCTTTCAGCCACTCAAGCACATCCGCGTCAATTCTGACTGAAGCCTGCGTTTTAATCGGACGATAAAATCGCCCGCTGGAAGCACTGTCCCAGAAACGTTCATTTAACGGAGCGATTTCACCACAATCAATCTCGCTATCCGGCTTTTGGCTTAGCGCTTCCAGTTCAGATTGAAGGCTACCCGTAAGCGGCGGTAATTCGCTGCGTTTAAACCTAACCTTGCTCATAGCGCCTCCTCTCATTGCGCGTGGCAGGACGTGCACTAATGATGCGAATAATCTCAGTGCCCTGCTCAAAACGTACCGTGTGGGCCACCAAAATAATGATATGCCCCATAACATTACCTATTGATTGCCAGCGATATTCGCCATTCTCACAACGATCCTGGCTAGACAGATGAAAAGGATCATCAAACACGCGCACGGCAATTTCTAAGCGGATGCCATGCTTGCGGTGATTAGACTCCGCTTTGCTAAGGTCCCACTCAAATTCCAGTTCAGGTTGCATTTTACCATACACTTTTGTCTATACATTTTAGCATGACAAATTTGCATGTGTGTTAGTGCTGCCACTTTGATCGCGTTCAAGGAATCAAAGATAAGCCGCGCAATGAAATGAGATTCAGACAAGGCTGGAAAACAAAAAGAAGTGGAATGTACGTTTCTGAATTGATGAGCGAATGATTGTCGGTTAAATCTGGGAAGGTCGCCATAAATGGCGCCCCTACGGATGAGATACAAATTTTGTAGGGTCGCCATTTATGGCGACCTGGTCAAAGATGAAACCTACCGCTTTTCCTGATACGCCATCCAGGTCAGCAGCTGCAGGCTGGCGGAGAAGTAGTTTTGATCCGGCGCTAAACGGTCATTAAGGTAACCGGTTTGATTCAGGGTCAAATCGCGAATCGCTAACAAACCCCCTTCCATGTTGTACGGCGCTGGCGTGTTGCCCAACACGTCATACCAGGCGGGCGTAGTCATGCGCGCCGAACCTTGCCAGACGCGCTGGAACGGCACCAGACGCAGGCTTTGCGGATCGTACCACCAGATATTCAGCGGAATACGGATCGCGTCATAGCTGAAGCGGTTGGAATAGCCGACCGCCGGTGCCACAGAACCATCAGCATTCAGCGCCACCCAATCGAGCGGCAGGCCGGTTTTGCCGAAGTGCATATCACCCAGCAAATCCATGCCATCATCAATCAGCTCATTCCAGATACGCAGATGGCTGTGCTCCGCAAACTCGCGCCAGGCATCAAACAGGAAATAGGAGGGATTAAGCACCACGTAGCTGGTTTTGTTGAAACCCTGCGCGCCCGGCAGCATCACTTTATGTCCGCCGTAGCTGATCACATTCAGCTTCACGATCGCACGCTGAATGCGGTCGGAGGCTTGCTGGTAATCGCCGCCCCACTTCTGCGCCGCACGCTGCAATGCCCAGGCAATCAGCACATCACCATCGGATGCATTGTTTTTGTCGGCAATCGGATCGGCGGCGCCTGGCGTGTAGCGCCAGTAGAACAGATCGTTTTGCGGATTACGCAGATGGCTGCGCGTCCACTGCCACAGCAGATCGAAAGTGGCGCGATCGTCATGCGCCACCGCCAGCAACATGCCGTAGCCTTGCCCTTCGGTATGGCTAACGTTGTTGTTGGCCGTATCGCTTATTCGGCCATCGCTGCCCATAAAACGGCTTTTGTAGGTACTCCAGCCATCTGCGGCTGCCTGAGCGCTAAAAAACATCACCATGAAACACAGCATCCATTGACGCCAGAACCGCATCACTCTCATTACAGCATCCTATTGATATCGATAGTGCAGCGTGCCGCCGTCGTTGTTCTCCAGCGTCACCGGCACCGCCGCGCTGCCGCCTTGTGCCTGCAGCCACTGCGCATACACGCCCGCCAGCACCGCGCTCAACGCCAGCTGCCAACGTTCAACACCGACGTTGCTGTCGCCCTGCGGCAGCGCGTGGTGCTGAATCAGAATGGCATTCTCCTGCGGCTGTAATTGCACAAAGCCCCAGTTAAATCGCGCCAGCTGCAAATTCATTTCACGCTCCAGATCCTGCACGGTGCGCGCGTCGGGTAAAGGATAGCGCGTTGCCAGCGATACGCCGACTCCGTTGAGGAAGCCTTCTGCTTCCTCGCCCGCGTTGTCCAGCATGCTCTCAATCATCGCGCTCACCAAATCAAACCAGCCCGGCTGATGCGGATGGCTGACGCGCGCGGTTACTTGCTCACTCATTAGTAATCTCCGAACATATAACGGAAGTACAGATTGGCTGTGCTTTCGTTGTAATCGCCAAAGGTGTCGTAGCCTAGCTGACCGCCCACGGTGACATCTTTGTTGATCTTATAATCCGCACCGGCATGCAGGTTGTAGCCAATGCCGTTTTTGCTGTCGCCGCTGTAGAACGCATCCTTCACGTAGCCTTGATCGGCCAGACTTTGCAGCTGCGCCTGCAACGACGGATTATTCGGGAAGTAGGCGCTCTTATCCTGGCTGTAGGATTGATATCCCACCGAACCGCCGACGTTCACTTTCAGATCGTCAAACTTGCGGCTGAACTCGATAGGGAACGACACCGACGCATAGTTCTGCGGGCTGAAGTAACCGCCCTGACCGTAACTGAAGTAGCTGAGGTTTTTCGAGTAATCCATCCACGACAAGCTCATGCCGACTTTCAGCTCGCGATCGTCGAGATGATATGGACGCACATAGGCGCCTGCGGTGGCCTGCACGCTGTTGTTGCTCGCCACGTTTTCGCCGATGTAGCTGTACGCGCCGCCGCCGACGTAGAAACCGGCATCGCCGTTGTCGTAACTCAGCAAGGCGTTACCGCCGTTTTTGGTCACGCGGCCCCAGCGTTTACCGCTGGTTTTGTCTTCGACGCCGACATACGACAGCAAGCTGTCGGTCATCGCGCGACGTTCACCGGTGAGGATCAGCGTCAGGAAGTCGGTCAGCTTCGGCGACCACTGCACGCCGCCCACCAGCGTACTCAAGTCCTGACCCAGCGGCGTGCTGCCGAGGTCAATCTTGTAGCTGTCGCCCTTCAGCGCCATGTTCAGCTCCACGCCGGTCGCGGATTGCGAATCGGTGGAGGAGTTGGGCGTATCGTCAATTTTCGCCGCACCGGTGGCAACCACGTTGCCCTGCACCAGCGCGTTGGTACCGAATCGACGCCACGCGTCGCCACCGGCGCTGCCGGCGGTGAGGGAAACCGGCGTCATAGTGAAGTCGAAGCGCGACTCGCCAAACGGGACGGTGGAGAAGGTGAGCGGCGCTTTGGCTTCGGTCAACTTACTCAAACCGGATTCACCGTCACGACCGCGTACCTGCATTTCGCCCTGCACCCAGGTGCCGGTTTTCTCTTGCAGGTCATCCATCATGTTGTCGATTTGGCGCAGCGTCTGGCTCTGCTGAATCGCCGGTGTGTTGCTCGCCAGCGTCACGCCTTCGGCGCTGCTGGTGGCCGCCGGAGCCGACTGCCACGGCATCACCGCGCCATAGCTGGAAGGCGTGCGGCCCACCGGCGAGGTGCCGCGATTGATAAACGGATTGTCGGCCAGCGCCAGGCCGCCGACGCTCGGCACGCTGCCGGTTTCTGCGCCCTGCAGGCCAATCAGCTGACCGCGCGCAGTGCGCAGGTAGCTCATCGCCTGGCTGTGTTCGCCGTTGGCTTCGGCCACGCGGGCTAACAGCAGCAAGCGATCCGGCGACTGCTCATTGCGCAGGCCACGCGTTAAGGTATTGGCTTTGTTGACGTCATTCTGCGCCAGCGCCACGTTGATGGCACCGGTGCGCGCGTCTTGCGTTGGCGTATCCTGTGTCATCAGGTAGTCGTACACCACGCCCGCTTCTTTGTTCATTTTGCCGGACTGATAGAGTCGCGCCATGGCGAACATCAGATCGCGGTTCTGCGGATCGTGCTGCAGCGCGCCCACCAGCTTGTCGTAAGCGGCGGCGTACTGTTTCTGCTCGCGCAGACGATCCACTTCGTTGATCACGTAGCCGTTGCGGATGCCCGCCAGCTGGGTTGGCGTGCTGCGTGCCTGCAGTTCGGGGCTGCTGAGGAAGCTCTGCGCTTCGGTATTCAGCCCGGCCTGATTCAGCACCGCCACCTGCGCGGCGTAATCACCGGCGTTGCCCTGAATGCCGCGCTGCATGTTACTGCGCACCACGGAAACCGCGCTGGTGAGATCACCCGCTTTTGCCAACTTCTGCGCCAGATTACCGGCATCAACCGGATTGGCGGGCGGCGTAGAGGCCAGCGCACGCAAGGTGTTGGCTGCTGCCGCGTTCGAGCCCTGCGCCAGATACTGATCGGCGGTAGCCATCTGCAGGTTGAAGTTGACGCGCTGCGCCAGCTCGCGCATATCGCTGTTTTTGCTGCTGTTGGGAATGCGAGACAGCAACTGACTCGCCTGCTGCCAGGCGCTACTTTCGCTGGCGTTTAACGCACCTGCGTAGAGCTCGGTGGTGCTGGCACCGCTGCGCATGGTGGGCTGCATGATATTGGCCGCCATCATGTTATTACCCTGCGCGCGGTAGATACGTGCCAGATCGAGACGCAGCCAGCCATCGTTGGGATAGCGCTGAATACCCGAGGTCAAGGTGGCGATAGCCGCGCTGTTATTGCCCGCCGCCACTTCACGTTTGGCCTGCGCACGAATCGGATCGGTGCTGCTGCCGCGCGGTGCCACGCTTTGGCGCACGCTGTCGGGCAGTAATGCCAGCAAGGTGTTGGCTTCTGCACCCCGATTCTGCTGACGCAGCACGTAGAACAAGCCTTCTTTGGCGTTGCGGTTATTGGCATCGCTTTGCAGGATGGCGCGATAGGTTTGCTCCGCCTGATCGAGCTGATTGCTGCGACGCAACACATCGGCGCGGAACAGTTTGGCAGAGACGCCTTTCTCGCCGTCGGCCTGCGCCAGCGGTTCGCTCAGCGCCAACGCCTGCGCGCTGTCGCCATTTTTCAGCGCCTGCTGCGCGGTGGCCAGCTGCGCGTAGAAGCGTGCATCGGCGGCCTGCTTCTGGCGCGTGTCGCTCTGATCGCCACCCATCTGCGCTGCGCGCGTCAGGTAATCCGCCGCTTCGGCATACCGTCCGGCGCGCTGGGCAACATAGCCCATACCGGCCAGCGCATCCGCATCTTGCGGGTTGGCTTGCAGCACTTTCTCAAAGTTGTTCTGCGCGTTGCTGACGTCGCCGCTGTTCAGCGCGGTAAAGCCCGCGCCCTTCTCAGCGCCGCCGACGTTTTTACGGTAGTAATCCAGCACCGCGTTGTCTTGCGGATGGCGCTGCTGCCAGGTTTGGTACAGCGACGCATCGGAAGCCTGCGGACCCAGCCACAACAGCGCCTGACGCAGCGAACGGTCCGCTTCTTTGTTGCCGTCTGCCAGGCTGCCGAGCACATCGATACCCTGACGACGCGTTGCTTCCTGATAAGTCAGCGCTTTCCCCAGCGCCAGTTTGGCACCGGTATCCTGCGGATGATCGGCGGAGAACTGACGCAGCGCTTCAACCGCCTGCGGCAGCAGCGAACGATCGCCCGCCATGGTCAGATAATATTCGGCTGCCACGCTCGGCGGCGGCTCGTTGCCGCTGAAGGTGTTACGCCAGGTTTGCAGCGACGCCGCGATGTTGCCGCTGCGTGCCTGCTGGCGCGCTAACTGCAGCTGCGCCTGCGGAATGGTTTGCAGCTGGCGGGCGTTATCCAACTCGGTGAGATGCGGATCGTTCGGCGAGGCCGCGCTCAGGCGCGCACGCCACTGCGCCGCTTCTGCCGTGCCGCCGCTCTGCTGTGAATAGAGCGCCAGCAGATAGAGCGCCTGCGTGTTGTTGGGCTCAACCATTAGCACTTTCTGCAGCGAGGCTTTGGCCAAATCGTCATGCGCTTTCTGGTGCCAGTAAGCCGCCTGATCGAACAGCGCCTGTAACGCAGGATTACTGCTCTCCGCCGCCAGCAGCGGCTGAGAGAGCGTCAGTGCCCCACCCAGAATCAGGGCATGGCGAATACCGGCACTTAACAGATGTTTTTTCATTGTTTTTATCCTTACTTCTTGCCGGACTTGCTATCAACTTTTGGGTTGAGACGACGCCACGCATGACGTTTCAGCATCACCCACGCACCGCCGCCGACCAACGCTGAAAGCAGCAGAGCCGCCAGCGCCATCAGCACCGAGTGCTGGTTGGCATACCACACCACCATCATGTACCACGGCATTTCGCCGCTCGGGAATTGCGGGCCGACGCGGAAGCTGCGAATGCCGTTTTCATCGGTGATGATGGCGGTATCGCCGCGAATCCCGGCGTTAATGCGCGCGGAATTCAGGTCTTCATGCAGGCGCAGCAGTTGCTGATCGCTGGTCGCCACTGTCATTACTACTAAGCGATCCGGGTTCCACGGCGAGCGATAGCTGACAAAGCCGCGCCACGCTTCGTTGGAGGAGAAGTAACGATCGGCATCCAGCGGCTGGCGATACCAGTCGCCGGTCAGCCAGCCGCGCAGTTTGTCCCAGGTGGTGGGCTCTTTCACGCCCAGCGTGTTGCCGCTGGTATCGAACGGCGTGTTGGCCAGCATTGCCTGATTGAAGTCGTTGTTCTGCGTGGTGCTCACCGCCAGCAGATCGCTTTGCTGCAGACGCGTCATGTTGGTGCCGCCGTTTGGCAGGCCAAATAACACCTGATTTTGCAGCAGCGGCACGCCGGTGGCGTTACCGGCGCGTGAGGCCATATCCAGCAGCGTGGCTATCTCCGCATCGCTCGGTTGTTCCGGCAGCAGCAGCGTGGTCTGCGAGAAGTCTGCCAGACGCGAGAACGGGAACGAAGCGCCAACAAAGTAAGAGAGGTTTGGTAGCATGGTGAAGTGCCGCGTGTGGCTCAGATCGATCCACGAATCCTCTTCGATGCGGCTCTTGATGTTGTTGTTCAGCAGCACGCCGCACGGTGCATCCGCTTTCGGCTTGATGTTGAAGTACAGCGCCAGCTGGTTGTCACCGTAAATCAGATAGGGTTCGAGCTTCAGGGTGTAATGCTCCTGACGCGCGTCGCCGCCCAGCCGATGCCAGGCGCTCTCCAGCAAGCCGACTTTATTCACCGTCAGGTTGCGCAGGAAGGTACCGTTAATCATCACGTTGAGGAAGGAGTTATTCTCGTCAATCCAGCTTTCCGATGGGAAGCGATAGTGCAGCTCCACCGGAATGGTGTCGCCATCCCACAGGAACAGATCCGGCGCAGCGCGGAAGTTGACGCTCAGCGCATCGTGCCAGATGCCGGTGGTGGTCAGGCTCTGATCTTTGCGCAGCAGTTCGCTCAAACGTACCGGGCGCGTGGTGTTGATCCAGCGCGGCGCATCGTACGGCTTACGCACGCCAATCGGCTGCGGCTGCACGTTCAGGCTGCTGGCATCGGTCGCCAGCGGCTGAGTGGTTAAACGGTTAGCGGCCTGACGCAGCTGTTCGTCATTCGCGCCCACCACCAGCAGCAATTTGTAGACCGGATTGTTCGGGTTATCGATCACCTGCAGCAGCGGACCGTTGGTGGCTGGCAAAGTCACGGTGCCAATTTTGTCGCCCGGATGGCCGACCAGAATGCCGTTGTGTTCAGGCAGATCGCCGCGCACCACCGGGAAACGGATGCCACGATAATCTGACTGAATGCCCATCCACGATGCCACCAGCGCAGCGGCGCTGATGCTGTCCGGCGCGACATTGGCGGCAAAGCCAAAGGTGACGCTGGCGGGCGTCATGCGCTGCGCATCGATAAACGGACGCGGGAAGTTACGCAGGCTGGTGCCGATATTCAGCTGCTGGCCTTCGAGGCTCAGCGTGGTTTTCGGCAAAATCGACACCTGATACTGCTGCGCGCTCTCTTTCTCGCACAGCAGCTTGTCGGCATCGTTAATCTTGAAGCTGAGGTTGTTGCTGGAGACCACCATCGCCGCCGGAATATCCAGCTGGTAATCGCTGACATCGCTGTCACTGGAGCCCAGCGGCAAAGTGCCAAGCGGTTGACCGTTCAGCATCAGCTGCAGCGAGGTGTTGCGCGCCGCCAGTGCCGCCGAGACGCGCAGCGACAGATTAAGACGCGCGTTGGTGATCACTTCATCGCTGGGCAGCGTGAACATGATGCCGGATTGCAGCTGGCCGCCGGTCAGCGTAATGCCGCGCGGCTGGCCCATCTGCGCCACCGAAACGGTGCTGCTGATCGGCTGGTTAAGCGTCACGGAAGCCGTTTCTGGCATCACCGCCGGCGCGGTTGGCGCTACCGTTGGCAGCACCATTTCTGGTGCGGCAGCAGGTTCGCTGGCCGCAGGTTCAGCGGGCGCGTCGTTTTCCGTTGTCGATGCGGCTTCCGGTGCGGTTTCCGGAGCAGTTTGCGGTGCGGTTTCCGCTGGCGCATAAGGTGCAGCGCCCGCCGCCTGTTGCAGCTGCGGATCGGCCGCGCTTTCAATGCCTTGCGGCGGCGGCACGTCTGAAAGTGCAGCGCTATCCTGAGTGACTGGCGGGGTTTCGGCCCACGCTGGCGCGAGCAGCAGCGCCGTTGCCAGCGAGCTTGCCAGCAACGTTTGCGTCAAATTCTTCATGCAGCGCTGTCCTCTTTTACCGCGGGCTGGTTGTCACGCTTACGCTTCTCACGGCGATCTTTCCAGGTCAGCCAGAACAGCTCAAATACGGTACGAATAATGGTGCCAAGCGAAACCAGTGGATTGTCTTGCTTATACTCCGGCTGAATCCACGCATCGGCACGCGCCAGCACCACGCGCACCAGCTCACGGCGGCGCGACAGCGGCATATCGCCAAAGCGCAGACGGATGCTCTCCTCATCGCCGGAGATTTTGTTCACCGGAATGGTGATAGTGCCCGACTTCAGCAGCAGATCGATCTCTTCAATTTCATCGTGCTCGTGACGACTGTCCGGCGCATCCAGCTGCGCGCCGCCCATCGACAGATCGCTGGTTTGCGTGCGAGAAGAGATGCCGCTGGCGTAGTGAATCACCGCCGGAATCTGCACTTCAATACGGATGGTTTTACGCACCTGCTTGGTTTCGCGCGCCACGGCAATCGCTGCCATCAGAATAACCAGGCTGAACACTGCCCAGCCGACGTTGAGCGCAATAACGTAAGGATCAACGCCAAAGTAGTCATGCGCGGTGGCACGCACCACACCCGCGATGATGCCGATCGACAGCAGCACCGCGACAATCACATGTGGACGCACGATGTGGAAGTCGAAGAAGCCCTGATCGAGCAGGCCGCCTTTATCCGTTACGTTAAACTTACCGCGCTTCGGCGCCAGCATGGTGAGCAGCGTGGGGATAACGAGGTGGAAGCACATCACGGTTTCGTAGATTTCGCCCCAGAAGGTGTAACGGAACTTGCCGTTCATCCGTGAGTTGACGTAGAGCGACATCACCAGATGCGGCAGAACGTAGGCGAAAATCAGCGATGCCGACGAGTGAATGATATTCAGGTTAAACAGCAGGTAGGCCAGCGGTGCCGTCAGGAACGCCACGCGTGGCAAGCCGAACTGGAAGTGCAGCATGGCGTTGAGGTAGCACAGACGTTGCTGCCACTTCAAACCACGGCCAAACAGCGGGTTATCAACGCGGAAGATCTGCGTCATGCCGCGCGCCCAGCGGTTACGCTGCACAACGTGCAGGCCAAGACGCTCGGTCGCCAGACCAGCCGCCAGCGGAATCGCCAGGAAGGCTGAGCCCCAACCGAGACGCTGCATTTTCAGTGCGGTATGCGCATCTTCGGTCACGGTTTCCACCGCAAAACCACCGATCTCTTCCAGCGCGCTACGGCGAATCACCGCACAGGAGCCGCAGAAGAAGGTGGCGTTCCAGTTATCGTTACCCTGCTGCACCGGGCCGTAGAACAGTGAACCTTCGTTCGGGATGCTGCGCGCTGCGCGCAGGTTACGCTCGAACGGATCCGGTGAATAGAAGTAGTGCGGGGTTTGCAGCAGCGCCAGCTTGGGATCTTTCAGGAACGGACCGACCGTCGCCTGCAGGAAGGTGCGCGTGGCCACGTGATCGCAATCGAAGATGCAAATCAGCTCACCTTTGGTGATCTTCATCGCGTGGTTGAGGTTACCGGCTTTGGCGTGATTGTTGTCGTCACGGGTGATGTAACCCACGCCAACATCGGCGGCAAATACCGCAAACTCACTGCGCTTACCGTCATCCAGCAAATAGACCTTCAGCTTGTCGCGCGGGTAATCAATACACTGCGCCGCCAGCACGGTATCACGCACTACATCGAGGCTTTCGTTGTAGGTTGGAACATAAACATCAACCGTCGGCCACAGGCTAGTATCATCCGGCAAGGGTTCGATGGTGCGTTTTAATGGCCAGGTAGTTTGCAGGAAGCCAAGAATTAAGATCAGCCAGACGTACAGTTCGGCCAGATATAAGCCGATACCGAGAATCGCTTCAATCTCAGAATTAAATTGCAGCGTCTCCGTGGTGCGCCACCAGATATATCGGGTCGACATCAGCGCGGATAAGA
The DNA here is from genome assembly GCF_013385945.1 of Pantoea sp. B9002. NCBI lineage: Bacteria > Pseudomonadati > Pseudomonadota > Gammaproteobacteria > Enterobacterales > Erwiniaceae > Pantoea > Pantoea sp. B9002. The sequence goes on along the minus strand of NZ_JACAPA010000035.1, from coordinate 16,035 downwards.
TAACCATGACGATGGTTATTTTGCGGCTTTTGCTGAAGCCCAGTAAAAACATCATCCCGATGCTGATTAAGCCAAATATATATTGCTTCTGGCTGTCCATAGGCGTGATGACGATTACCGCCGCCACCGGTGCAAGCACCAGCAGCAGCAGGTAAAACCCGAGTTTACTCATGATTCACCCTGAAGAAGCTGTGTTGTTATTATGTGGCCGGAGACGGCCTCATTATTAATAGTGGCTGCGAATAGGTGCCTGAACTTCGCCGTTACCCACGGTGATATTCAGGATATTGGCTACGCGTTTTGCCACTAATTCGATATCAAACGCAGCTGCAGACGCTGGGCTGAAATCATAAACCGACTGTTGCGAGGCATTGGCTTCCGCGACGCTTTCATCACGATGTACCACGCCTAATAAGTTCTCACCCAGACGCTGCTGCATAAAAGCGGTGACTTCACGGCTAATATTGCGGCGGTTATCGCTCTGGTTAAGCACAAAATAGTGACCACGTTTATTATTCAGCGGTCGACCGATCATGCGGTCATTTTCAATTTGCGGCAGCAACGAGACCGATGCGGTATCCGCTAACATCACCACTAAATGCATATCGGCAAGTGCCTGCATTGCTTTAAGTGCCGGGCCCGGACCGGGAGGAAAATCAGCGATAATTACCAGTCCCGGATAATTCAGTACCGTATCCAGCCCGCGTTTCAGGAAATGCGGATCTTTTACCAGGTTCTCTTCAAAGCGTTCACGCTGCTCTTCGCTGACCTCGCCATACGGCATGACGAAAATATTGCCGCCGGTGGTCAGAATCGATTGGCTCCAGTCAGCCTGATCTTCAGAACGTGCCACAAAACCGCGACCATCGTTCAGCGGTACACCGAAATGCAGGCGCAAGGCGTTCTGAACATCGAAATCGATTGCCAATACCTTGCTGCCAGCGCGAGCCAGACTCCACGCAAGGTTGGCCGCCATGGTGGTTTTCCCTACTCCCCCTTTTGGCGAGCACACACAAACTAACGGCATAGCGCAATCTTCTCCAGTAGCGGTTTTAACGGTGTTTCTTTTGACAGGTTAGCCGGCTCGGCTGGACGCGAGCGGAACAGCGCACCAAAGCGAGACGGTGCGGGCGCAGCCGGACGTGCCGGTTCAACCGAAGCGGCAAAGGTTGCCACAGGCGCTGGCGCTGCCGGTGCAGGCGCGGCAACAGTAGCGGGATGAGCGGCTGGCGCGGCGGCAGGTTTTGCCGGTGGAAACAGTGAGGTTGTCGCCTGGCGCTCGACCAGCGTGGCTTTCGGCGCTAATGGCGTGGCAGAGGACAGCGGCTTAGCCGACGGCGCGGGCGGAAACAGCGATGAGCCGCTCTCCGGTTGGGTGGCGGCAGGTGCGTTCAGGCTTTCGAGAATCGATGCGCGCGCCGGGCTGGCTGGTGCAGCCTGTGCCAGTTCCGGCGGTGCGCTGAATTCATCCCCGCGAATCGGCTGCGGTTGCGGCATGTCGATGCGCTGACCGCTGCCTAATTCAGGCTCTTGATCGGTGGTCAATTGACGCAGTAACGCCCACTGACTTTGATCGGCTTCCTGCGATTGACCGGACATATCCTTAAAAGCGATGTCAAGCGTCTGCGTTTTCTCTTTAAAACGCTGCAGATCGTCGTAATTCTTCATGATCAGAGCCTGTAAAAGCGGGAGGGAATTTTCCGCGAATATATCACACACATTAAAAGACGGTGAGACAAATCTGATTACTAAAACAGCGCATTCAATAAAAGAATTCTATCTTTAAGATTGAAAAAGCGGGAATGCAAGAAGCGTGCAATTATTTATTGACGGGGATTAATTAGTATCCATTAACTGAAATACAGAGGCAGGGAATTTTAACCTAAGCTACTGAAAAACCTCTACTGCGCTGCAAGTTATGGATTTTATTCCCTTGAAATGTTGCTCACGAAATCCTGACGAAAATAAGAATTTGCCTTTACGTTTTATATCTTAATCAGGACCAATTGTTCACAGATGCAGTGACGTAATGCTTTTGGCAGGGCTTTAGCGGTAACACTTTTTGTCGTTAATTTATCTCATGTATTAATCGGCAAAAAGAAAGGCTCCCAAAGGAGCCTTGATTCATTTATGGCGGTAATTTATTACGCGCCCACCGGCTGATTTTCATCCTGATCAACCGCGAAGCAGGCGATTTGCTGATCGCCATACTGCTTCAGTTTCGGCTGCAGCTGAACGCAGGTGCCAAAACGACGACGGCAGCGCGCGTTAAACGCACAGCCCGGCGGCGGATTGAGCGGGCTTGGCAGCTCGCCCGTCAGTTTGATGCGCTCGCGGCGATCGTCCGGGTTGAGGCGTGGTGTCGCCGACAGCAGCGCTTGCGTGTAAGGATGACGCGGATTACTGAAGATCGCCTCTTTGCTGCCCTTCTCAACGCAGCGGCCGAGATACATCACCATCACCTCATCGGCGATATGTTCCACCACGGAGAGATCGTGCGAGATGAAGACGTAGGACAAGCCTAAATCCTGCTGCAAATCCATCATCAGATTCAGCACCTGCGCACGCACCGACACGTCGAGCGCGGAGACCGGCTCATCGGCGATCAGCACATCAGGATCGAGCATCAAACCACGCGCGATAGCGATACGCTGACGCTGACCGCCCGAGAACATGTGCGGATAGCGATCGTAATGCTCGGTTTTCAGGCCAACCTTCGCCATCATCTCCAGCGTTTTTTCCTTGCGCTCCGCTTTGGTCAGCGAGGTGTTGATCACCAGCGGCTCTTCCAGAATCTGGCTGATTTTCTTACGCGGATTAAGCGAGCCGTACGGGTTCTGGAACACGATCTGGATTTTCTGGCGACGCAGTTTCTGCGCCTGCGGATCGTGTTTTAACAGATCCTGACCGTGCCAGAACAGCTGGCCTTCGGTCGGGGTTTCAATCATCGTCAGCAAGCGGCCCAGCGTGGATTTACCACAGCCGGACTCGCCCACCACCGCCAGCGTTTTGCCGCGTTCGAGGTTGAACGAGACGCCATCCAGCGCTTTGACCAGACGTTCCTGGCCAAACAGACCTTTCTTCACCGGGTAGTGTTTTTTCAGGTCAATCGCCTGCAGCAGGTAATCCTGCTTATCGTTATCAAGACTCATAAGTCGGTCTCCCGGCATCATCCAGTGGGAAGTGACATTTGGCCTGACGGCCAGGAATGTCGCGCAGCTCCGGCTCTTCGCGGCGGCAGCGATCGGTCACATACGGGCAGCGCGGATTTAACAGGCAGCCGGTTGGACGATCGTATTTACCCGGCACCACGCCAGGCAGCGAGGCCAGACGCGCTTTATCGGCAGCAAACTCCGGCAGCGCGCGCAGCAGCGCTTGCGTGTAGGGATGACGCGGCGCTTTGAAGATATCCACCGCTTTACCGCTCTCCACCACTTGTCCGGCATACATCACGATGATGTGCTGAGCCGCTTCGGCCACCAGCGCCAGATCGTGGGTGATCAGAATCAGCGCCATGTTCTCCTGCTTCTGCAACTCCAGCAGCAGTTCGATAATTTGCGCCTGAATGGTTACGTCGAGCGCGGTGGTTGGCTCATCGGCAATCAACAGTTTCGGTTTGCAGGCAATCGCCATCGCGATCATCACGCGCTGGCTCATCCCGCCCGACAGCTGGTGCGGATAGACATCCAGACGCGAGGCCGCATCCGGAATGCCGACCTGATCGAGCAGATCAATCGCACGCTGACGACGGGTACGTTTGCTGCCGCCCTGATGCACCTTCAGCGCTTCCATGATCTGGAAACCCACGGTGTAGCACGGGTTTAGGCTGGTCATCGGGTCCTGGAAGATCATCGCTACTTCGGCGCCCACCAACTGGCGGCGCTCTTTTTCGGAGATTTTCTGCAGGTCGCGCTGATTGAATTCCAGTTTCTCGGCCATCACGCGGCCGGGATAATCAATCAGTCCCATAATCGCCAGCGAGCTGACCGATTTACCGGAACCGGATTCCCCGACGATGCCCACCACCTGGCCTTGCTCGACCTGATAGCTGATGCGGTCAACCGCACGGAACGGTGTCTTTTCGTCGCCGAAATGCACCGATAACTTATCTACATTTAATAACGCCATCTCGGTGCCTCTTTACTGCTTGAGTTTCGGGTCGAGTGCATCACGCAAACCATCGCCCATGAGGTTGAATGCCAGAACCGTTAGCAGAATGGTCACTCCAGGGAATGTCACCACCCACCAGGCACTTTGCGCATACTGCAACACGTCGGAGAGCATGGTGCCCCACTCCGGCGTTGGCGGCTGCGCCCCCATACCGAGAAAGCCCAACGCTGCCATATCAAGGATGGCGTTGGAGAAACCCAATGATGCCTGCACGATCAGCGGTGCCAGGCAGTTAGGCAGAATATTGATGAACATCTGGCGCAGCGTACCGGCACCCGCCACGCTTGAAGCGGTGACGTAGTCGCGGTTAACTTCAACCAGCACGGCGGCACGCGTCAGACGGATATAGTGCGGCAAGGCGACGAAGGTAATCGCCAGCGAGGCATTGACGATCGACGGACCGAAGATCGCCACCAGCACCAAGGCCAGCAGCAGGCTTGGCAGCGCCAGCATGATATCGACCACACGCATAATGATGGCGTCAACCACGCCGCCGAGGTAGCCGGCCATCAGGCCAAATATCACGCCGAGAATCAGCGACAGCACGACGACCATGCAGCCAACCAGCAGCGACAGGCGCGCGCCGTACATCAGGCGCGACAGCACATCGCGGCCCACGTCATCGGTACCGAGGATGTAGCTCCAGCTGCCGCCTTCCTGCCAGACCGGCGGATGCAGCAAGGCATCGCGGAACTGCTCGGCCGGTGCGTGCGGTGCCAGCACATCAGCAAAGATGGCGATTAACAGCATTAGAACGATGTAAACCAGGCCGATAACCGCGCCTTTGTTACGTTTGAAGTAGTGCCAGAATTCCTGCAACGGGGTCATCGGCTTGGGTGCAGCAGTTACGCTTGCGGGATCAACAGCAGACATGATTCCCCCTTATTTCTTATGACGGATACGTGGATTGACCACGCCGTACAACAGATCAACCAGCAGGTTGACCACGATGATCAAAATCGCCACCAGCAGCACGCCGCCCTGCACTACCGGATAGTCACGGCGTTGCAGCGCTTCAATCAGCCAGCGACCGAGTCCCGGCCACGAGAAGATGGTTTCGGTCAGAATCGCACCGGCCAGCAGCGTACCGACCTGCAAACCAATCACGGTGACGACCGGCAGCATGGCGTTACGCAGCGCATGCACCACTATCACACGCATACGCGTCAGGCCTTTGGCGCGCGCGGTGCGGATGTAATCTTCGCCCAGCACTTCCAGCATTGAGGAGCGCGTCATACGCACGATCACCGCCAGCGGAATGGTGCCGAGCACGATGGCAGGCAGAATCATGTGCATCACCGCATCTTTGAAATCGCCCGGTTCACCCCACAGCAGCGTATCAATCAGCATAAAGCCGGTGAGCGGATGGCTGTCGTCGAGGAAGATGATGTCGCTGACGCGTCCGGAGACCGGCGTGAGGTTCCACTGCACCGAGACCAGCATGATCAGCATGATGCCCCACCAGAAAATCGGCATCGAGTAACCGGTGAGCGAGATGCCCACGGCGGTGTGATCGAAGATCGAGCCGCGTTTTACTGCGGCCAGCACGCCAACGGGAATGCCGACAGCTACCGCGAACAACATGGCGCAGATGCCCAGTTCCAGCGTGGCTTTGAAGCGTGGTACGAATTCGTCCCAAACCGGGATGCGGCTTTTCAGCGAGATGCCGAGGTCACCGTGTAAGACGCCGTTGATGTAGGTGATGTATTGCTTCCACATCGGCTGATCGAGGCCAAACTGCGCCATCAATTGCGCGTGACGTTCAGGAGAGATACCGCGTTCGCCGGCCATGATCAGTACCGGATCGCCGGGGATCAAGTGGACAAACGCGAAGGTCAATAATGTGATACCGATGAACGTTGGGATGACAAGGCCCAAACGTCGGAGTATGAATTGCAGCATAAGCCTGGTTCTCTGACATTTCCCACAGCGTTACCGCCGGGGACAACATTGCTCAACAGTCGCAGCCAGCCAAGGGCGGACGCGACGCAAGAAGCGCTTCATTAGTAGAATTTGCCGGAAAAAAAAGAGCGGAATACGGGCGGCGAAGGTGCCGCCCGAGGGCCAGCAATGCTGGCCCTGACCGCGATAATCCGAAAGGTTATTCCTGGATATCGACGTTTTCGAAGTGATGTTTACCTAATGGATCAACCACATAACCAGAGACTTTCTTGCTCACTGGCTCGTATACGGTTGAGTGGGCGATGATCAGCGCTGGAGCCTGGTCATGCATCACTACCTGAGCCTGTTTGTACAGTTCAATACGTTTGTTGTGATCGGCTTCAGCACGCGCTGGCTGAATCAGATCTTCAAACGGCTTGTAGCACCAACGTGAGTAGTTAGAACCGTCTTTCGCCGCTGTGCAGCTGAACAGCGTGGCGAAGAAGTTATCCGGGTCCCCATTATCACCGGTCCAGCCCATCATTACGGTCTGGTGTTCACCGGCTTTCGCACGTTTCAGGTACTCGCCCCATTCGTAGGTGACGATTTTGGCTTTCACGCCAATTTTCGCCCAGTCAGCCTGAACCATTTCCGCCATGCGGCGTGCGTTCGGGTTGTATGGACGCTGAACCGGCATTGCCCACAGGTCGATTGAGAAACCATCCGCCATGCCCGCTTCTTTCAGCAGCGCTTTCGCTTTCTCAGGATCGTAGGCGTAATCTTTGATGTCGTCGTTGTAGCCCCACATGGTTGGTGGGATCAGGTTTTTCGCAGCCTGGCCAGCGCCCTGATAAACGGCATCAATGATGGCTTGTTTGTTCACCGCCATGGTCAGTGCCTGACGCACTTTCACGTTATCCAGCGGCTTTTTCTCGGTGTTGAAAGACAGGTAACCGACGTTCAGACCAGGCTGCTCCATCAGGTTAATTTTGTCGTCTTTCTTCATGCTGGCGATGTCGGCCGGGTTCGGGTACGGCATGACCTGGCACTCACCTTTCTGCAACTTGGCGTAACGCACAGAGGCATCTGGCGTGATGGAGAACACTAAGCGATCAATCTTCGGCTTGGTGCCCCAGAAGTCTGGGTTAGCTTTATACAGAATGCGCGAGTCTTTCTGATACTGCTGCAGTACGAACGGACCGGTGCCCACTGGATTGAGGTCCAGCTTCTCAGGCGTGCCCGCTTTCAGCATGTTGTCGGCATATTCTTTAGAAATGATTGAGGCGAAGTCCATGCCGAGGTCAGCGATGAACGGCGCTTCAGGACGCGTCAGGGTAAAGCGTACGGTGTAATCGTCAACTTTTTCGATTTTGGCGATCAGCTTAGGCATGTCCATGCCTTCGAAGTATTCGTAGCTGCCGCCAGAAACACCGTGATATTTGTTGTTTTTGTCGAGCTGACGCTCGAAGGAGAACACGACGTCATCGGCATTGAAGGTGCGGGTTGGCTTGAAGTCTTTGGTGGTTTGCCATTTCACGCCCTGACGCAGGTGGAAGGTATAAGTTTTACCGTCCGCGCTGACATCCCATTTTTCTGCCAGACCTGGCTGCAGCTCGGTGGTACCGGTTTTGAACTCAACCAGACGGTTGTAGATCGGTACGGAGCTTGCGTCGTAGGTGGTACCCGATGTGAAGAGCTGCGGGTTGAAGCCTTCCGGCGAACCTTCTGAACAATAAACGAGGGTTTTCGCCTGGACACCAGCGGCAACGGTCATAGCAATCAGGCTGAGACCGACCTTCAGCATCCTGGATTTAGCCAGGGAGTTGATCATGTTTTGCTCCATTGTGATGTGATGTTGTGTGCGTCGCCCGACCTCTGATTTTTTTATGCGGTTCGGGCTGGTCAATTAAGAGTAAGCAAAATGTGAGCGGTTATTTTTTTGTGCTGGCACCGTGGAATCTGTCAGACACGTCCTTCTCTACATTTTATTGACGCATCAATTTGTCAACAGTTGCAATGAACGTCAATACAGTGTGGGGTTATTTACACAGAGTGTGAGTAAGTGCAAGCAACGATAAAAAACACCCTTGCGCGCCTAAGCCAAAATTAAAAAAGGTGATAAAGCACTCAATGCCGCGTGATTATCTGGCTATGTAGCCAAATGACAGTGATTATCACCGCTAAAAAACACACAAAACTTATTGGTAAATGTTGAATATCTGAACGATTCTGCGTGCGTTATGACGTTCAGGCAGCGGAATGTGCTAGGGAAATGGCATAAGAAATCAGCATGATGCATAAACCGGTCATAAGAAGAATGTTTCGCGAATTAAGCCTGTTGGTGTGATTTGGCAAGGGATACAGAGAGTAAACTGGGGATATTACTGGTTATTATTGGTTTGACGCGCGGAAGGGTTAAATAGACGGGTTTTGCGGTTCGCTCGGTGCGTTGCTCAGGAAAGGCGGCTCGAACGCAAAGTCGGCGTGAATACGTCCCTGTAGCCTCGGCCGCCGCATCCCTGCGGCGGACGCTTTGCTAACCGAGCCGCCTTCCCATCGCTGATCAGCATTGGTGTGGCGGTAAAAGGCAACGCATCGGAGCCTCATTAAGGATGAGATACAGGGCCGCGGAGTAAAGCTTCCGACGCATGGATGCGTCGGCAGAGCCCACAGGGATGTGTCCACGGCGACTTTACGGAGCGGCCCTGTATTTCAGCCTGATCGGCACAGTGCCCAACAAATTACAGACGAAAAAAAACCTGCTTTTAAAAGCAGGTTTCTTCAAAGATGGTCGGCGAGAGAGGATTCGAACCTCCGACCCACTGGTCCCAAACCAGTTGCGCTACCAAGCTGCGCTACTCGCCGATGGGGGCGCATATTACTGCGCTGCTAAAAAAGCGTCAATGCCTTTTACTGAAAACCCAACTGATCGCCTGGAAAGCAAGCAGTGGTCAGCAACCCCAGAAAATCACAGCGCTTTAGCAGGCGCGGCCGCAGGTGCTGAACACCAGTTGTTTGCGTCTTTAATTCCGCCGTCCGGCGAGGTGTAGCCGAGGCAACCCATAATGGTGTCGAACAGCTCAACATGACGATGGGTTTTACCCACGCGCTGCTGCGCCTGCAAACGCTCGAAGTTGCTGCGGTTGGTTGGATCTTCAAGATACTTATCAGAAGCCCACACCATCATCGGTACACGGAACTGCTCCGGTGGCGCCATCTCGCGCGGCGTGCCATGCAAGTGCATATTCTCGCTGATTGATTCACCGTGATCGGAGGCGTAGAACACAATCGCCTTCTTATCACGCAACTGATCGAGCACGCTATCCAGCATGGTATCAACATACAAAATCGAGTTGTCGTAGGCGTTAATCAACTGCGCTTTACTGCACTTCTCATCAACGCCCATGCATTCGGGCTGATAGCGCGCGAAATCACGCGGATAGCGTTGTGAATAAAGGTAGTGCGAGCCTTTGGTGTGCAGAATCACCACATGCTTGCCTTTCGGGAAGCGCTGTAACGATGCCTGCAACTCCGGCACTAACAGCATGTCATCGACCGCTTTGCCCTGATTACGCTTCTCTGAACCAATCTGCTCGCGGAACGAGAAGTTATTGGTGTCAGCGTTATCGTAGAACCACACTTCGCTCTGCATCGCGAACAGCTCAGAGGTGAAGCCCAGCTCTTTCAACACGGCGAAAACGTTTTGTTCTTTCAACGTGCGGCCCGGATTATCCATGGTGCCGCCTTCGCGCACGAACATGCAGCGCAGCGACAGCTTGGTGGCGGTATCACAAGATTCACCACGGAACGCGACCAGATTCTTCTCTTTCGACAGCTTCGGCGTGGTATCACGATCGTAGCCGAGCATACCCATGTGATCCCAGCGCGTGGTTTCGCCAATTACAAACACCATATAGGTATCGTCGATGCCCGCAGGCGCGACGTAAGTAAACTCTTTTGCCGGATCGAGTAACGCTTTGCCATCCCACTCTTCATCGACTTTGGTCCAGGCAAACAGGCCCAGCGCGGCAATCCAGTTGGATGGCAGATACGAGTGCGCCACCACGCCGCCATAGCTCGGCAGATCGATGTTGGTGATCTCTTCATTCACCTTCTGCAGCTTGTCGAAATAGCGAATCGGCAGCCAGACCAGCGCCACGCTCAGCAGCATAATGGCTACCGGCTTCAGACGTTGCCCAGGCGTTTTAAGTTGTTCAATCAGCGTTTGGCTAAGATTATTGCGCCAGATAAGCAGCAGCGGCAGCGCACTCACCAGCACCATCCACAGCACGAAATGCAGACCAATCACTTCTTTAGAGAGATCGATATCGGTGGTCATCACCGAAGCGATAATGCCGTAACCGATCACCACGTTGAAGAACGCCATGTAATAGGCGGCGGCAACAGAGATGATTACGGTGAGTGTGGCGAGAATGCGGTAAGCCCATTTGCCGCCCAGCGACAGCAAGCGCATCAGGAAGAAAGTCAGCAGCACCGCAGCCATCACTTCCGCCGCTGCAGAGAGCCAATTAGAGATATTGGATTTCGTTAAGAAGCCGTCAAAACGGCGATAAAATATCGGTAAATTCAGTAAGATACCGAGATATAAAGCAAGCAGCAGAGACAGCTTTTGCTGCGTTAAACTTTTAATATAATTCATGAAAATTTTCTATTCCCGACCTGGTGTCGTTGTATCAACCGTTATGTGACTGTTTAAAGACAGCAGAGTTCGCAAAACCGCGGAAAAAGCGTGACGCAACGTACAGGATCGGGACGATTCCGACTGGCGAAAGGGCGATGGCGCGAAGCCGAGCAGTAGAACATTTAACCAATGGTAAGACCAGATAAATTTTCTAATCGAACCGGTTATTGTTTTATTCAGATGTAAAAAAGGCTCCCGCAGGAGCCTTTTATCGTTAACAACATCAATTAGTTGATGATGTTCAGCGTCACGTCGATGTTGCCACGCGTTGCGTTTGAGTATGGGCAAACGATGTGTGCTGCATCTACCAGCTTCTGCGCTTCAGCTGCGTCCATCTCTGGTAGATGAATGTTCAGTTTGGCTTCAATACCGAAACCGTTCGGGATTGGGCCAATGCCAACTTCGCCTTCAATCCACGCATCTTTAGGCATGGTAATTTTGTCGCGGCCAGCCACAAACTTCATCGCGCCGAGGAAACAGGCTGAATAACCTGCAGCAAACAGTTGCTCAGGGTTAGTCACTTCGCCGCCTGCGCCGCCCATCTCTTTTGGCACGCCCAGTTTGACATCCAGCACGTTGTCAGAAGAAGTAGCACGACCATCACGACCGCCGGTAGCTTTAGCTTTTGCAGTGTAAACAACTTTTTCTAAAGACATAATAACCTCATTAATTCGCTATATAATCGCGCACTACTTATTATGCGCAAACCTGAACGTCATCTTTTGGGTTGTCGGGACAGCGACTTCCCCTACTCATTAATTGGCGCGGTAAAGGCTGTCGCGCAACTCGTCTAGCTGACCTTTCAGTGATGCCATCGCCTGATCATCACAGGCTGTGGCGCACTGAATGGCTTCCGGAATACTTTCTGCTTTGTCACGCAACGCACGGCCTTCATCAGTCAGCGTCACCACAACCTGACGCTCATCCTGACGTGAACGCTGGCGACGCAGTAAACCCGCGATCTCCAGACGTTTCAACAGCGGCGTCAGCGTTGCTGAATCAAGAAACAGCTGCTCGCCAATCTCAGAAACCGTCACATCGTCCTGATTCCACAACACCAGCATCACCAGATATTGCGGATAAGTAATCTCCAGCTTTGATAGCAGCTGGCGATAGACTTTGTGCATCGCGAGATTCGCCGAATACAGTGCAAAGCAGAGCTGCTGATCTAACTGAAGTGGCGCCTGCTTCACTTTTTTGTCATCTTGATTACTGTTCATGGGTTTCAATATAAATAGCGCGCTAGATAATTGCAAGCGACTTTTCTCTGGGAGAGTGAAATATGCGAGATTCACTGGAAGAGCAAGCGCGCCGTTATGCCACTGAGGCGCATGCCGCTGCGGGTCAACGTCGCAAATACACTGACGAGCCTTACATTGTGCATCCGGCTGCCGTCGCCGAGTTAGTGCGTAGCGTTACCGATGATGAACAGATGATTGCCGCCGCCTGGCTGCATGACACGGTAGAAGACACGCCCAGCACCATTGACGATATCGAACGCCATTTCGGTCCGCGCGTGGCGGAACTGGTTGATCAACTCACCGACAGTGCGCAGCCTGCGGCGAAAAATCGCGCCGCACGCAAACTGGCACATTTCCGTCATACCGCCGATGCCTCCCCCGAGGCGCAAACCATCAAACTGGCCGACATCATCGATAACACCCGCGCCATCGTGCAGTACGATGCCGACTTTGCACGCGTCTATCTGGTGGAAAAGCAGATTCAGATTCAGCTGTTGCGCGAGGGCGATAGCCATCTGTGGCGGCAGGCGGAGCAGACCATCAAACAAGGACTTGCGCAGTTAGCGCAGCCGCCGCACAGCGTGCCCGAAAGCTGGTTCGTTAAACAGGCAGCAAAGTATGGCGCCATAAATTAAAAAACCCGCCATCAAGGCGGGTTGGATCATCCCCAAAAAGGGATTACTCCAGCAGCTGACGCCCTAAATAAGGGTTGGCCTGCAACAACTTCATCAGTTTGCGCGCCGTAGCGGAAGGACGTGTACGTTGCGCCTCCCAGCTTTTAACTGACGACACGCTGACACCCATCACACGGGCAAATTCGTCAACCTGCATGCCGGTCATCTCGCGTAAACGCTGCGGCTCGGGAACTGTATTCTGATTGATTGAAATTTCTGATACGGATGGCTTCGCGTCACGTGTCAAAACAATCTGCTCAAGGCTGCTGAGCAACTCGACCATGGGATCTTTTAATTCCATAGAGAACTCCTTAAAAACTCACTATGAAGCACGTGAAAATAGAGAGGTAAGCGCCACCAGGCGCTGAAACCGGACGATCAGGCTGTATCCCGAAGCGGTTTAGCATAGTTATTATCAAACCGATGCGGGACACAGCCTGTTGCGCACTGCAAAAGATGTCAGGGCAATGCAACAATAGTTCGGGTTTCTAAGTATGGGCCAGATCCCCGACTTTGCTGCCAGATTCCTGATTATTTTTTATTCTTTCTTATGCCACTTTTCGGTCGTTCATCCTAAGCAATTGACCCGCCTGCACTTGCTGCCCGGCCCGATGATACAGACTATGGATTTTTCCACTCACCAACCGCCAATCTTGAAATGCTGATTAGAGCAAAACGCCTGCTGCGAATGAAAACATTCAATTAAAGTGCCAATTTGTTATCAGCATGAAATATCTGACTTATTATTAAATCCTTGCCCTTCCCGCCCGGAACGCTGCACAGCGCTGCAGCACTCACGCACCAGCATGACGCAGAGAGAGAAAGGTTTATGAGCGATTTGGATTTCACCGTTAGCTACGCCTCACACCGCGTACCGATGATGGGACGCAACGCGGTTGCCACTTCGCAGCCGCTGGCGGCACAGGCCGGCATGCGCATGCTGCAACAGGGCGGCAATGCGGTGGATGCCGCGATTGCCAGCGCGATGGCGCTCACGGTGCTGGAGCCGACCGGCAACGGTTTGGGCAGCGATGCCTTCGCCATCATCTGGGATGGCAAAAAGCTGCATGGTTTGAATGCCTCGGGCCGCTCGCCTGCGGCGTGGAATCCGGAACGCTTTGCCGGACGCGATGCCATGCCGGAAATCGGCTGGGAAGCGGTCACCGTGCCGGGCGCGGTTTCGGCGTGGGTTGAGCTGGCCGAACGTTTTGCTACCCTGCCGCTTACTACGCTGGCGCAACCGGCGATTGAGTATGCGCGCGACGGTTTTCCGGTTTCACCGCTGATTGGTCATCTGTGGCAGCGCGGCTACAACAAGTTGAAAGAGCAGCCCGGCTTCGTCGAGTGCTTTGCGCCCGATGGTCGGCCGCCGCGTGCCGGCGAACTGTTCCGCAATCCAGCGCAAGCCGCAACGCTGCAAAAAATCGCCGAGACGCGCGGTGAAGCCTTCTATCGTGGCGAACTGGCTGAAAAGATGGTGGCGTTTGCTGAACAGCATGGCGCGGCGCTGAGCATGGCCGATCTCAACAATCATCGCGCCGACTGGGTTGATTTGCTGTCGCGCCCTTTTGCGGGGGGATCGGTGCAGGAGTTGCCGCCAAACGGTCAGGGCATCGCCACCTTGATTGCGCTGGGTATTCTCGAACAGTGGGATATTGGCCGCTATGAACCGGATTCAGTGCCGTGGCTGCACCTGTCGATTGAAGCGATGAAGCTGGCGCTGGCCGATCTGGATCGCTACGTCAGCGATTACGACCACCTCGAGTTCCCGGCGGAATTGCTGCTGAGCAATGGCTATTTAAAACAGCGCGCGCAGCTGATTAATCCTGATCAGGCCGGGGATTTTACCTTTGGCGCACCGCAGCAGAGCGGCACAGTGTACCTTTCTACCGCGGATGCCAGCGGCATGATGGTTTCCTTTATACAGTCCAACTTTATGGGCTTCGGTTCTGGCGTGGTGGTGCCGGGCACCGGCATCAGCCTGCAAAACCGGGGCTGCGGTTTCTCACTCGATCCGCAACATCCCAACGTGGTGGCCGGCGGCAAGCGTCCGTTCCACACCATCATTCCGGCGTTTGCCCTCGACGGTGACGGCCAGCCGCTGATGTCGTTTGGTGTGATGGGCGGCACGATGCAGGCACAAGGTCATTTGCAGCTGGCGTTGCGCATCATGCAGCACAAGCAAAACCCGCAGGCGGCGATTGATGCACCGCGCTGGCGCGTTGAGCAGGGACGTTCGGTGGTGGTTGAGCCGGGCATCGACCGTAACGTGCTGGCGAAGCTGCGGGAAATGGGGCATTTGATTGCGCTCGAAGATCCGCTGCTGGGCTATAACTTCGGCGGTGCGCAGGCGATAGTGCGCGATCCACAAGGCTTCTATATCGCCGCCACCGAAAGTCGCAAAGATGGGCAGGCGCTGGTGTTCTGATTTGCTGTATTAAAAAAGGTCACCATGAATGGTGACCCTACGGAATCTGCCATTTCATTACAGGGTGCGCATTTATAAGCATCAGGTAAACAGCGCCCGTTGTACGCGCCAGGCCATTGCACTATCCTTTAGGACCATTCCCATCGAATCGAATTTGCCATAACAGGAGTTAATCATGGCGTCAGGAATTTCCCGCATCTGGATGCGAGTTGGCATGCTGATGGTCAGCACACTCATCGTGCTGCAACTTACGGCGTGTGGCGACAAAGAGGGCGATCAGCGTAAAGCTTTCACTGATTTCCTTCAGAACACGGTGATGCGCAGCGGCGAACATCTGCCAAGCCTGAGTGAAAATCAGAAGCAGACCTTCGGCAACTACGCCAGCGATTACGCCATCCTTTATGGTTTCTCGCAGCAGACCAATCAGGCGATTGAGCAAGGTATGCGTCCGGTGGTGGATGAGTTAGCGGCGATTCGTGTACCGCAGGATTACCTGACGCGTCGCGACAGTCTGCGCCAGGCCAGCGGCAATCTGAGTGTGCTGACCCAGCAGATTCAGAGCGCCAAAATGCAGGCGGACAGCAGCAAAGCCACGCTGAAGCAGCCGGATGACCTGAAGAAAGTGTATGACGCGGCCTACGTCAAAGTCGTGACGCAGCCAGCGAGCACGCTGATTCCGCTGCTGCCACAGCTGCAGGCCCTGAGCCAGGCGGCTGTGCAAACCGGCGACTATCTGCAATCACAAGGCACACGCGTAACCTTTAATGACGGCGGCGTGCAGTTCCCAACGCAGGATCAGGCAACGCAGTACAACACGCTGATGAGCAATCTCTCCAGCAACGCGCAGGCGCTGACGCAAGCGCAAAATGCGGTGCAAGGCGGTTTGTAATTCCGTAAGTTATTTGTTGTGGTCGCCAGGAATGGCGACCCTTATATCTC
>NZ_JACAPA010000034.1:0-90074 GCF_013385945.1 Pantoea sp. B9002 | reverse complement strand
TGGCAAGACGGTATCTACAAAATCTGCTCATGTCAGCTTGCGGTCGCCATAAATGGCGACCCTACAAAACCACTCGTCTCACCGTAGGGTCGCCATTCATGGCGACCTTCTCATATCGCTCGTAAATGCTTCATTTATGGCGACCAACCGTGCACATTCCCTAATCACAGCTACACTATCAGGCTGATTAAACGGGGGATGAAATGAAATTAGGCTTTGCTTGTAAGTATCTGGATCAACAGGCTAAACAGCCTTATCCCTTCAAAAGCACCACCCGCACGCGCTTCCTCGGCCTCGATGATGATTCACGCATCACGCTGCTGAACCAGCTGGTGCAAAACAATCTGCACAATCTCTCTCTCACACTTGAACAGCTGGCCACACAGCCCGACGCGCTGCGCATGATGCGCATCGGCAGCGATCTGTTGCCGCTCTACACGGTGCCGCAAGCGACGCAGCTGTACGGTGAATTATTGCCCGATCTCACGCCGTTATTACGCCGCTGCGGCGAGCTGGCGCGTGCTAATAATATTCGTCTTTCGTTCCATCCCGGCCAATATACGGTGCTCGCCTCCGATAATGACGACGTGGTTGATCGCGCGATTGAGGATGTGGAGTATCACGCTACCTGCGCGGTATTAATGGGTTATGGCCGCCAGTTTCAGGATTTCAAAATCAATATCCACATGAACGGTAAAAAGGGCTTTGAGGGATTCCGCGCCGCGTTTCTGCGGCTCACTCCTGAAGCGCGCAATATGCTGACGGTGGAGAATGACGAAATATCCTGTTCGCTGGACGATGTGTTGCAGGCGCGTGAGTTGTGTCCGGTGGTGCTGGATATTCACCATCATTGGGTGAAAGAGAATCACTATATTCAGGCTGACGATGCGCGCATTGCGCTAATAAAAGAGTCGTGGCGCGGTGTGCGGCCAGTTTTACACTATTCGATTGCGCAGGAAGGTTTGATTCCCGATCACGGTTTCCCGCATCAGCAGGATTTAGCGGTGTCGAAAACCAAACTTCGCGCCCATGCCGATTATTACTTCAATCAGAGCTTAAATGATTGGGCGCTGTCGTTTAATGCCTTCGATATTATGTGCGAAGTGAAGATGAAGAATTTAGCGCGCGACCGTTTATATGATTATGCGATCGAGCGCCAGATCATCACGGCGCCGTAATCACAATCGCCACGCGGCGATTTTGCGCCCGGCCTTGCGGGTTATTATTGCTGGCAATCGGCGCGCTCATGCCTAATCCGCGCGTAATGACATTTTCGCGCGGAATCGCAGCGCCTTGCGCCCATTGTGTCGCCACGGCGTTGGCTCTTTTCAATGACAATTTCTGGTTGTAATCGGCTTTGCCGTAATTATCGGTATGACCGTCAATGCGCACATGATTAATGCCGGTTGCCGCCAGATTTTTCGCCATCGACTGAATATTCTCTTTACTGGCGGGAGTGAGCTCCGATTCGTTGACGCCAAACAGAATTTTGTCCGACAAGCCTAATCCCCAGCCTTCGCTATTTTGGCTGAAACCGGCATTACGCATCGCCGCTATTTGCTCGTCACTGAAACGTCCCTTTGCCTGGCAACCGACCAGCGCTAACACACACACCATCAGGAAAACTTTCATCTTCATATCCGCACCTTACTCATTCCCTTATTTTTGTACATGTTCATATCTGCGCGTTCCAGAATCGACTCAACCGTATCGCCGTGCTGCGACCATGCGTAGCCAATGGTCACCGAGGTGGAAATGGGTGTGCCTTCAGCAATGACAATTTTCTCGCTGATAGTTTGGTTAATATCCTGCATCAGCAACTGCAATTGCGCCTCGCTGGCGCGGCTGCTCACTAGCATGGCAAACTCATCGCCGCCTAAACGGGCAACTAAATCCTGTTTATACGCCAGTGCGGAAAGGCGCGAACCAATGGCTTTCAGCACTTCATCACCGGCGGCGTGGCCCCAGTTATCGTTAATGCTCTTGAAGCGGTCGCCATCGAGAAACAGCAAAACGAAGCGCTCTTTCGCCAGTTGCTGATCGAGCAGCTGGGTCAATCGCGCCACAAA
Source organism: Pantoea sp. B9002 (assembly GCF_013385945.1). NCBI lineage: Bacteria > Pseudomonadati > Pseudomonadota > Gammaproteobacteria > Enterobacterales > Erwiniaceae > Pantoea > Pantoea sp. B9002. Next base: position 88,005 of record NZ_JACAPA010000034.1, on the reverse strand, counting down.
GGCGGCGCGGTTGGCGAGGCCGGTCAATGGATCTTCCAGCGCTTTGGCGGCCAGCGTGCGATTATCGCGGATCAGTGACGCCTGCAGCGTCTGCATCTCTGTCAGCAACGAGTTGAGGTCATCGGAAAACAGCTGAAACTCGCGCGTCGGACTTTCCGGAATACGTAAGGAAAAATCACCGGAATGGATCACGTAGTGAATTGAGCTGGTGATATTGCGCAGCGAGGCAAGAATGCCGCGATGGAGAAATTCACTGAGCATGAAGGAGATAATTAACACGCACAGCATGCCGCTGGTCAGAATCATCAGTGAATAACGGATGAAATCGGCCGCGCCGGTGACGGTGCCTTCCAGCGTCAGCGTACCGACATTGGCTTCCGAGTGGTTAATATTCACGCTAAGCGGTTTGAGATAAATCCACTCACGTAATAAACGCGGATACCAGCCGGTTTGTTCCTGTTGATCATGCCAGTCAACTAAAACAGTTTGATCGTCAGTCACCAGTTTCGCCGAATCGAACATGCCTTCATTGCCGAGGCGCGCGATTTTATTATGCGCGTCGTAGCTGTCTTCAAATACCGTGGCGGCTGTCAGCGTGGTGCTGAGCGTGGCGGCAATTAATTCCAGATTTCTTTTCTCGTAGCTTTTAATAAACAGCAGGGAAGTCGATGAGAGCAGCAGCCAGCACAGCAGTAAAATCACTGCAGAGTTGATGGTGCTAATCTTGCGCAGTTTGTTGCGAATCGATGATTTGTCATTTATTGAATTTTCTATTTTCATCTTATTTGCTTCCATTGCGGGACAGCAACAGCACGTCCGGACTCACCTTAACGCCGCTCCTGGCAAGCGAATCAAGGTTGACTGAGAACAGCGTGTGATCTGATTTAAAGATCAGGCAGAAGGCGGCGCCAATGGTGCATTCCGCATTGTTTTCAGCGAGGGTCAATACCGCTTTACCTTTGAAGTGATCAAACAGTTCAACCTGGTGTTGCGGCGTCTGATCGCCAAAATAGACCGCATCGCAATGTTGCGTTGCCAGTTCACTTTCGCTGGCGAGATAAACCACGCTAAATGGAACGGCTGAGGGCACGCTATTTTGTGGCAATGAGAGATGCTGCGCGGAGGAAAATACGCAGAGCTGAGGCGCGCCAGTTAAACCCGGCCAATGGGTAAAACTAATAATGCCGCTGACAATGCGATTGGCTTTATCGTCTTTTATTTCAGCAATGGCTGAGCGAGAAATAAACAGCAGCAGAAAAAGGGCAGTTACGACGATTTTGCAGATGTGGAGCAGGGAAAGCAGCACGTCGGCTTCCCAATGAAGTTGATGTTTACGTAACATACTGCGTTCCCGAAAGTTCTTCGCATTATTCAGCGCGCAAATATTACCATAATGCTCGCTAGTTAAGACATAAACACTAATATTACAGAGCGCACCTTCCGTAGCGGCGCGATTTATCGCGCAATAAATTGCGCCGCTACGATGCGTGCGTGTAGAAAGCTCATCATCTCTGCGCGAAATTATTTTATGGATAAACGACCAAAAAGGGCGCATTTCACCGAAATGTGATCCAGCACACATTTATTGTCCTGATAACTGATGTGCGTTAAAGCGCCTTAAAACGCTGATGACGCGTAAATTAGCGACAAAACCGCATCTTTCCCGTGTGCTTTCATTAGCCGTGCTTACGCTTTCCCGCCACGTACCAACCTCGCGATGAACATGGTTTTCGATTACGAAACAATTCGACATATTTATCGAGGTGAGGCTTTTTCACATTCTGGCAGGATACGCAACATTCAGTACATCCTGGTCACCGTGTCATGCAGTGGTTTTCAAAAAACGCCGTTTTTTTTGCTGTAAAAACCTGTCTGGCCGCCTTTCTGGCACTCTATTTCGCACTCGAACTGAATCTGGATAAACCGGCCTGGGCGGTGACCACAGTTTTGCTCGCGTCGCAGCTCTATTCCGCCTCCACCATTTCCAAATCGGTGTTTCGCCTGCTCGGGACATTATTAGGCGGCGTGTTCGTCTTTTTTATCTTTCCGCCGACCGTGCAGCATCCGTTGCTGTTCTGTTTCTGCATTTCGCTGTGGGTCAGCGTTTGCCTCTATCTGTCGCTGCACGACCGCACGCCGAAGAGTTACGTGTTTATGCTGGCCGGTTACAGCGCGGCGATCATGGGTTTTCCGGAAGTCACCACGCCGCTGTCGATCACCAGTACGGTGATTTCGCGTATTGAAGAGATCACGCTCGGCATCGTCTGTAGCAGCCTGGTGCATGCGCTGCTGTTTCCGGTATCGATGCGCAGCCTGCTGGAGCAGAGCGTCAGCCATTGGTATCTCAACGCGCGCAAACTGTGCAGCGATCTGCTTTCCGGCATTCCCAGTGACAGTTCGCCCGAGCGTGACGATATTCTGATCCGCATGGCAACGCATCCGCAGCAGGTGGAAGTGCTGATCACCCACTGCGTCTATGAAGGTGACGCCGCGCGGCGACTGATTCGCCTGGTGAGCGTGCAGTATCAACATCTTTCCTATTTGATCCCGACGCTCACGGCTATCGAGATGCGCCTGCAGCGGCTCTCGACACTGCAGATCGCCTTTCCGGAAAACGTGGCGCAAACCTTTCAGCTGTTTCTGCAATGGCTCAACGACGGTGAAGCGGTAGGGGAAACCAGCGGCATCCAGCAGACGTTGAGCGCTTGTCAGGGCGAACTTAACCTCGCCTGGCAAAACGGCGAATTGCCTACTGAAAACTGGCTGCTGTTTACCGGATTAATGGAACGCCTGGCGGATTTCGTGCGCATTGCTGGAGCCTATCAAAGCGTCGGCGGATTGGTGAGCGATCTGTCGGGCGACACCACACTGGCGCGCGGCAAACGCACGCACCGCTTTTTCGATAAAGGGTTGATCCGACTTTCGGCATTAACCGCGTTCTGTGCCACCTTCGGTTCCTGCTTGCTGTGGATGGGATCGGGTTGGCGTGATGGCGCATCGGCACCGGTGATGGCGGCAATTCTCTGCTCATTGCTCGCCAGCCAGGATACGCCGCTGACCTCGATGAAGCTGTTTGTGCGTGGCGTGATCGTGGCGATCATTATCAGCGTGATTTACGTGGCGCTTTTGATCCCGCAAGCCACCTCGTTTGAAGCGCTGATGATTTGTCTCGCGCCCGGCTTGATGATCCTGGCGCTGATGATCGCGCGTCCCTCGACCAATATGATTGGCCTGAGCGTGGCGATTCAGATCCCCGGCTTTATTGGCCTCGGCCACCATTTAAAACCCGATCTGGTGCTGCTGATCAACAACGCGATTGCCACCATGGCGGGCGTGATGTTTGCAGTGATCATCACCGCCATCATGCGCAACAAACGCCCATCGTGGACCGCGCGCCGCGCCGTGCGGCAAGGTCTGCGTGAGCTGCTGCGCTTTATTAAAGAGACGGAACGAAATGGTTCATCACTGCTGGGACGTCAACGTTTTATCAGCCTGATGCTGGATAAAGTGAATGTGGTGTTGCCGCGTTTACGGCTCGATCCGCATCCCGATATGCGTTCAGCTGGCATGTTGCTCAAGGAAGTGTGGTTGGGCGTGAACAGTTTTGATTATTACGCGCGCCACAAAGAGCTGCTGCAGCAATATCATCTGGATAGCGGACAGATGTTTCATGAGCTGGCGCTGTTCCTCAAGCGCCGCCTGAAGTCACTGCAAACGCCGCCGCATGCGGATTTGCAGCAGGAGCTGGATGTACTGCTGCTGAAGCTGGAACAACTGGCGAAGCACGACGAAAGGGTGCTGACGCCGCTGTTTCATCTGTTCAGTATCCGGCTTTATCTGTTCCCGCAACAAGCATGGCCAATCATTAAGTAGGGTCGCCATTCATGGAGTAATGCTCGTCAGTTAAGACATGAAACCCTCATTACCGAGAGCACACATTGTAGCGGCGCAATTCATTGCGCGATAAATCGCGCCGCTACGGAAGGTGCGGTGATTTGAAACGGCGCTTAACTGATCGGCATTACGCCATTCATGGCGACCACCTATTTACAACGCCTCCAGATTCCGCCCGTTGCTGGCGATCACCTGCTTGTACCACCAGAACGATTTCTTGCGGATACGTTCCAGGCTGCCGTTGCCTTTGTCATCACGATCGACATAAACAAATCCGTAGCGCTTACTCATTTCGCCGGTCGAGGCCGCCACCAAATCGATGCAGCCCCACGTGGTATAACCGATCAGTGGAATGCCATCGGCAATCGCTTCGCCCATCGCCTGAATATGCTCTTTCAGATAGCTGATGCGGTAATCGTCGTGAATCTCGCCGTCGGCATTGATTTCATCGTGCGCGCCGAGGCCGTTTTCCACCAGGAACAGCGGCTTCTGGTAGCGGTCATACATCATGTTCATGGTGATGCGCAGACCCAGCGGATCAATGCCCCAGCCCCAATCGCTGCGTTTTACATGCGGATTGGTCAGCGATTTCACCACGTTGGCGGCGCTGCTGTTTTGCTCGTTCATCTCTGCCGAGGCGCAGCGTGAGGCGTAATAGCTGAAAGAGACGAAATCAACGGTGTGACGCAGCGTAGCGGCATCTTCCGCCTCCATCGCAATCTCCACGCCTTTCTCGCGGAACACCCGCGCGGCATACGAAGGATAAGCGCCACGCGCCTGCACATCGATAAAGAACAGGTTTTCACGATCCTTCTCCAGCGCGGCCCACACATCTTCCGGCTTACATGACCACGGATAAAAGTTGCCGCCCGCCAGCATGCAGCCAACCTGGTTTTCCGGGTTAATTTCATGGGCGATTTTAGTCACCAGCGCGCTTGCCACCAGCTCGTGATGCGCCGCCTGATACTTCACCTGCTCCGGGTTTTCGCCGGGTTCGAACACCAAACCTGCGCCGGAAAACGGGCTGTGCAGCAGGATATTGATCTCGTTAAAGGTCAGCCAATACTTCACCAGACCGTTAAACTCTTCAAAGCAGGTACGCGCGTAACGGCTGAAAAATTCGATCATTTTGCGATTGCGCCACGAACCGTATTCGGTCACCAAATGCATCGGCACATCGAAGTGGCACAGCGTCACCAGCGGCGTAATGCCATATTTCTGGCACTCTTCAAACAGGCTGCGATAGAACGCGATGCCTTCCGCATTTGGCGTCAATTCATCGCCTTGCGGATAAATACGGCTCCAGGCAATCGAGGTGCGGAACACGGTAAAACCCATTTCTGCCATCAGCGCAATATCGTCTTTGTAGCGACGGTAAAAATCGATGGCGTTATGGCTTGGGTAATATTCATCGCTGCGCAGTTCGAAGCGCTTCTCCTGGCCCAATTTTACTGGCATGCGATGCGCGCCGTGGGGGATCATATCCACCGTGGTTAAGCCTTTACCGCCAGCCAGATAGCTCCCCTCTGACTGATTCGCGGCTAACGCGCCGCCCCACAAAAATCCCTCTGGAAATGTCACTTCAGACATAAAAACCTCGTTTACACCTTGGATAAATTAACGTTGGCGGGTTTGGCATCATCCGTCACCGGCTTTGTCTGCGCAGGTTCGGTGACCGGGATATCTTCAAAGCCGAGAATCAACGTCAGAATGAAGGAGAGCACCACCGATAACACCATCACACCGGCGACCCACACGATGCTCATCGGATTGGTGGGATCGAAAAACTGTACGCTGGTGAACAAGCCAGGCGAGGCCATCGAATGGCTGGCGAGCCCACCAATCCCAGCCACCGCGCCGCAGATAAAGCCGCTGATCAGGCTGGCGATCAGCGGACGTTTCAACCTGACCGCCACGCCATACAGCGCCGGTTCAGAAATGCCCGCCACAATCGCCGATGCCGCCGCTGCAAACGCGGTTTGACGCAGTTCAGGGTTTTTGGTTTTGAATGCCACCGCCAGCGAAGAACCGCCCAGCGACAGATTGGCCCCGATCTCCGACGGCATTACCATGCCTTCTTTGCCGGTTTCGGCGATGGTTTGGATGATGGTTGGGGTAAACACGCGATGCATCCCAGTCATCACCAGCAGCGGCCACAGTGCGCCCATAATCGCCACCGACAACCAACCAAGATAGCCGTGAATGGTGTAGACCAGCGCCGAAATGCCGCTACCAATCCAGATGCCGATTGGTCCAATCAGCACAATGGCAATCGGTGCGGCCACCAGCACAATCAGCATTGGCTTAAGGAAGTTCTTGGTTACCGCAGGCGTGATGCGATCAACCCAGTATTCGATGTGCGACAGAATCCATGTCATCACCAACGCCGGAATAACCGTGTAGGTGTACTTCACCGCTGTCACCGGAATGTAGGCAAATTCCACTGCCTGGCCTTGCGCGGCTTTCGCCATCAAATCGACAAAGTTGGGATGCACCAGCACGCCCGCAATGGCAATCGCCAGCGACATGTTGGTTTTGAATTTCAGTGCGGCTGAGGCGGCCACCATAATCGGCAGGAAGAAGAACGCGCCGTCACCAATCACGTTGAGGATGATCAGTGTGGAAGAGCCTTTCTCCAGCACGCCGCTCATCTCCAGCACCATTGCCAGCAGCTTCACCATCGAGCCACCAATAATCGCCGGGATCAGCGGCGACATGGTGCCCACCAGCGCATCCAGAATGCCGGCACCGATGCTGCGCAGGGTGATTTTGCGTTTCACTGGCGCCGCGCCATCGCTATTCGGCGTACCGAGCTTCAATACTTCCTGATAGGCGAGGTTGACGTTGTTACCAATGATCACCTGACACTGCGTGTCGGTGTGCACCACGCCCATCACGCCGGGAATGGCTTTCAGCGTGGCGTTATCAATGTTTGCGCTGTCTTTCACCACGAAACGCAGGCGCGTCATACAGTGCGTCAACGCTTCGATATTGTTCAGGCCGCCGAGCGCAGCCACGATGGCGCGCGAGACATCCGCATAATTTTTAGCCATGGATTTTTGATCTCTGATTATTTAGTAGAGGTACAACGGTTTTCTGCGTGATTTTTAATCATGAGAAACCGGTTTCACAAAATCATGAAGATGTGATGGAATCCAGGCAAGAGATTTAAACTTCGATAGTTGAAAGTGTGAAGTTGATCGCTGTAAGTAACAAGGCAGCCATAACGTTGTGGCAGAAAAATTGCCGTCTATTTCGTAGCTTAGGTACACTGATGCGATGAGCATGGAAAAAGAGTGAAACATGGCGACCATAATCGAGGTGGCAAAAGTAGCAGGCGTATCGAAAGCGACCGTGTCGCGTGTGCTGTCTGGTAATGGCTATGTCAGCCAGGAAAAACGCGAGAAGGTCTATCAAGCGATTGCCGCTACCGATTTCCGTCCTAACTTGCTGGCGCGCAATCTGGCGACCAAATCCAGCCAGACGATTGGGCTGGTGATCACCAACACCTTGTACACCGGCAGCTACTTCAGCGAGCTGATGCAGCACTCCGCGCGCCTGATGGAACAGCAGGGACGTCAGCTGCTGCTGGTGGATGGTAAACACAGCGCCGAAGAGGAGCGTGCGGCCATTCAGTTCCTGCTCGATTTGCGCTGCGATGGCGTGATCATCTATCCGCGTTTTCTCACCACCGATGAAATGGACAGCATCATCGCGCAGCACAAACACCCGATTTTGGTGATCAACCGCCGTCTGCGCCAGCACGACAGTTACTGCATTTACTCGGATCAGCAGCACAGCAGCAGTGCAGCGGTGGAGCAACTGATTGCGCTGGGCCATCGCGAAATCGCCTTTATCACCGGTTCGCTGGATTCGCCGACCGGCCGCGAACGCCTGGCGGGCTACCACGCGGCGCTAACCAAACATGGCATTGCCGTTGAGGATGCGCTGGTAGTCGAAGGAAAATGGCAGGCGCAAAACGGCATGACAGCGGTGGAACAGTTGCTGAAGCAGGGCAGAAACTTCACGGCGCTGGTGGCCAGCAACGATGATATGGCGGTGGGCGCGCTCAAAGCGCTGGCGGCCGCGCAGATTGCGGTGCCTGCTCAAGTGGCGGTGATCGGTTTCGATGACATCCCGCTAGCACCGTTTACCATTCCGGCGTTATCCAGCGTGAAAATGCCGGTAACCGAGATGATTCAGGAAACCATTGAACGTCTGATTTCCATGCTGGATGGCGGCGAAATGCGCAATGACAAAACCTTTGCCGGTGAGTTAATTATGCGTGAATCAGTCGGGCCGGGACCGCATCACCATCAGTGATGAAAAATTGGGGTTTCTGATTCCAGTCATTTAGTCACTGATATTGGTTAAGAATCCATTTATTTTTCTATTAATAAATGGCTTTATTTTATAAAGAGACTCTTATTTTAATCTGCGTTAATCAGAATTAGCCTGATTGATTGTAAAACTCTGTCAGTGCTAATTTGACTTTACTCATCCAGTCATCTTTCCTGAGGGAATTATGCACGCACGTATAACGCACCTTGATGGTATGCGCGGTTTAGCGATCCTACTGGTTATTGGCTATCATGCTTACGCGCGATGGCCGGAATTATTGCCTTATGTTGCGCAAACACAACATATCCCACTTTTTAGCTTTGGCTGGCTCGGCGTAGAACTGTTTTTCATGATCTCAGGATTTGTCATTTTCATGACGCTAGATAAATCCGACAGCTATATCAGTTTCCTGAAAAAGCGCTGGCTGCGCCTGTTCCCCGCCATGTTTATTGCCAGCATGTTGCTGTTCGCACTGGGCGGTTTCTTCCCGGAATGGTCAGCCATGACGCCTTACGTCAGGAATCTGCTGCCCGGTTTAATATTTACCAACCCGGAAACCCTGACGCAATTAACCGGCATTGAATTTAAATCAATGGCGGGATCGTTTTGGTCGCTGTATGTCGAAGCGGTTTTCTATCTGATTATTGGCGCGGTTTATTTCACCCTGGGCCGAAAATATTGTTTGCCGGCGTTACTGGTGCCGATGTTGCTGTTATCCGCCTCGTCGGTATTAAAATCGCTCGGACATCCGCTGCCGATTGATATTATTTCTAAGTTCGGCTTTATTCATTATTCCTGGTTTATGGTGGGCTGCCTGGTTTATGAACGCATGCACGGTCGCGATAAACTGTTCCATTACGCGATTGTGGCACTGGCGATGCTGATTAACTTCAGCTATTTCGTGAAGAATGCTGGCGTGATAACCATTATTCCGTTGCTAATGGTGATGGTGTTCTTTATCGCCAGTTTCTACTCAAAACAGATGGAGCGCTGGCTTTCGATACGCTTCCTGACGGCGGTAGGATTTGCGAGTTATGCATTCTATCTGATTCATGAAAACCTGATGATCGCCACGCTGATTAAACTTAACGTCTATATCAAGAGTGAATTCGTCATGCTGCTGATGCCGCTAGTGGTCGCCAGCGTGCTCTACTACATCGCTTTCCTGATCACCAAATATGCCGAACCGGCGCTGCGAAATATGCTGAAGGGGAAACGGGTTCCCGCCGCACCGCAATCCGGCGCTGGGGCTTAATGCCTTAACATCTCCTTCATGCGGATCATCAATCCCTGGCATTTATCGCGCCGGGGATTTTTTTAACCATTCCCTCCGCCTCTTTTACTGTCATCGCATTAAACACGCTGCAACTCCCGCCTGCGTTTTAACATATTTTCACATCTTAAAGAGTTTCCACTCTTCGTCACGCTGCGCATTGAAACTAACTCATTCGGGTGAGGCCCTGAGGCGCGAGGCTGCGCGGTTTTGTAGAGATATGAAATGTAATGTGAAGAATTGTTATTTCAAGCGTTATGCGGTGTGTTTTGTGAAGCCAGGCACGTTTATTTAACAATAAAGCTGTCAGGCTTAACACTAACAAACAAATATTAACGTAATTTAACAAGGAGGGTTGCGAGTGCGACAGATCAACACGGTAGTAAGCGGTTTGGGTTCATTGATTGTTAAAAAGTAACCCACCGTACGGTTCATATCCCGCGGGAATGAGTCGTTTTTAGCTTCACCTTGCGCCAACACCATTTTTACCTGCTGAAAAAAATTATTAGAGGTCTTTCTGATGTCCACGACGTTGTTATTAACCATCGCGCTGGCAAGCGTGATTTTGCTGTTACTTCTGGTAATAAAAGCAAAAGTTCATCCCTTTATTGCACTGCTGGTGTCCAGCTTATTCGTGGCGATAACCACCGGAATTCCTACCGGCGAGATCATGAAGGTGATTCTTGGCGGCATGGGCGGTTTGCTGGGTAACATCGCGCTGATTATTGTTTTGGGCGCAATACTCGGGGCGATTATTGAAGCCTCGGGTGGCGCGGATGCGCTGGCCAATCGCTTCGCGAAACTGTGCGGGCCGCAACGCATGGTGGCAGCATTGACCACGGTGGCCTTCATCCTCGGCTTACCGGTGTTCTTTGATGTTGGCTTTATCATTGTGGTACCGCTGATTTACGGTTTCACCAAAGTGCTGCGCGTATCAACGCTGAAGTTTGGTTTACCGATGGCCGGTATGATGCTGATGGTACATGTCACCGTGCCAACCCATCCGGGCCCCGCTGCGGCCGCTGCGCTGCTGAATGCGGATTTGGGCTGGTTGATGCTGCTGGGCATTGCGCTCTCTATTCCCGTTGGCGTTGTCGGTTACTTCGCGGCTAAAGCGATCAATCGCAAAAATTACACGCTGTCAGTTCAGGTGCTCGAGCAACTGCAATTAACCGAAACCAGCGAGCAGACGCCATCCAGCCAGGAAAAGCAAAATGTGCCAGGTGCGTGGGTGATCTCCGGGTTAATCATTCTGCCTATTTTGCTGATTACGCTGGGCACGCTGTTGCCGCCATACTTAACGCCAGACAGCTTGTTACTCAACACCTTAACCTTGCTCGGCTCGCCAGGCATTGCTTTGCTGGTGACCGTGGCGTTAGCCGCATGGTTGCTGGGTATTCGTCGAGGCTGGTCGAAAGACAAACTGGAAAGCTTATCGAATAACGCTATTTCCACAGCAGCGGGCGTAATTTTGGTATCCGGCGCGGGCGGGGCATTTGGTCGCGTACTGGTGGAATCTGGCGTGGGTAAAGCGCTGGCGGGTTCGCTGCAAACCATTAATCTGCCGCTCATCCCAGCCGCATTTATTCTGTCGTTAGCGCTGCGCGCCTCGCAGGGTTCCGCTACCGTTGCCATCGTCACCACCTGCGGCTTGTTAAGCACCGCGGCCGCTGGACTGGGTGACATGCAGTTGGTATTGGTTGCGCTGGCCGCCTGCTTCGGTGCGCTCGGCTTGTCGCACGTCAATGATTCCGGCTTCTGGGTGGTCACGCGTTATCTCGGCCTGTCGGTTGCCGATGGTTTGAAAACCTGGACAGTGCTGACCACCATTATGGGATTAAGTGGTTTTGCGCTGACGTGGCTGATTTGGGCGATGATTTAAGCTCAGGGCAGGATAGCGAATCCTGCCTGGCACGGTTCTCCCGCTTTATCTGTCTCTTGGTCCGGTGATCAAGAGACAGCTTCCTCTGATCACCTGCACCAATATTTGAAATCATCTCTCGCTTTGTCGACGTATTATCATTAATAAATTTTAAGCTAGTGGTTCTTTTTGGCCGAAAGTAGTCGTTAATTTCATTTCCACTTCGATATACATCACACTTTTGACGCTGAGAAATTTATTGCGTGATGTTTTTATAAAAAATGATAACTCTGTCAACCTGACATGGCTTTAATCCAGGCCGCAATATAATCACCTCGCTTTAAAACACTTGCCGTCTAAATCAGGCAAATTTAAGTGTTCAATGATATGTCCATCTTCTGCCCATCATTTAGTATTTTCCTCGTTACTTATCTCTCGTATAACCGTATCCATGGTAGGTAACGGTGAAAAACAACCAAGGTCGTCAAGAATGACAGCACTGAACCAACGACAAAGCGGCATTATTGATTTTCTGACCGCGGAGAATGATTGGGTTCCGGCGAATCGGGTCGCTGAAGCTCTCGACATTTCTGTCAGTACATTGCGAAGAGATATTGATGTTATCAATGAGTTTTGTTCCGACAATCAACGTCGCATTATCAGCAAGCCGGGGTTGGGTTTGCGCTTTGATGGCGGTTCCGTTTTCTCGCGCAGCGCATTACCGGTCAGCGAACAGCAGCACGAAATATTGGGGACTAAACGTTTAGTCGGCATTACTACCGATTTGCTGACGCAATCACCCGCGCCATTATCTCTCAGCGCGCTATCAGAGAAATTCTTTGTCAGCCGATCTTCTATCGTGGAGGATTTAAAGAAGGTTGAAGCCTGGCTGGCAACATTCTCTTTGGTGCTGATTCGCGACCATTCAGGCACCTATATCCACGGTAACGATCTGGATATACGCATGGCGTTGAAAGAGATCATCACCGTCAGCGTATTAAATCATTATCAAACGGCGGATAGCCGCATTGATCGTTTCTCCCGAACCAAATTAGTCGATCAATTTGGCAAGGTGAATGTGGATAATTGCATCTCGTTAATTGCTTTGATTGAAGATGAATTAACCTGTGCAATCAGCGAGCCTTATTACACTAATCTCTTTTCGCATCTGCTGGTGACGATTCGACGCGCGGCAGGTCTTGCGGCGCATGCGGAGGTGCAAACCTATACGCGCTATGATGGCAAAGAGTGGGCGATTGCGGAGAAAGCCGTTAGCTGGTTGCAGGATGAGTACCGAATTATCTTACCGACGATTGAAGTGAGTTATATCTACCAATATCTGATTTCCTCAGGCCGCCATACGCTGACGCCAATTGATAGCCTTCCGTTACCGCTGAATAGCGAAGCCGATCGCTACGCCGATGGACTGATTCGTGAATCATCCGAAGATTTAGGCCTCGACCTTAGCCTCGATAAAAAACTGCGCCACGATTTGGCTCAGCATATTAAGCCGATGCTCAACCGACTCGCTTATGGCATCGCCATCCATAACCCGTTGCTGGATGAAATTAAAAGTGAACTGAGCAGCGCTTTTCATGCGGTGAAGAAGGCCGCCGACCGTATCAATCAAAAATACGGTTATGCGGATATTTCGGATGATGAGGTGGCCTATCTGACGATTTATCTCCAAACCGCGCTGGATAAATTCCGTGCTGCGAAGAAAATCATCATTGTGTGTTCCAGTGGCGTAGGGACATCGCAGTTGTTATCCAGTCGCATCAATCGTGCATTTCCCGAGTGGGAAATTATTGCCATCGTGCCCGGCAGCCAGCTTTCAAACACACTCGAAGTGAAAGAGTGCGATTTAATTATCTCAACTATCAAGTTAGAAGAGGTTGAATTACCGGTTGCCTATGTCTCAGCAATTTTCTCTAAGAAAGATATTGCGAGAGTTTCAGAAAGACTTTTTTCTGATGAAAATATGAAGGAGAAACATCATGCTGGATAAAGTGATAGTGTCAGATATTTTAACCCGCTCATGCGTGGTTACCGATTTAGTGGCGAGTAATAAACTTGAGGTGATTGAAACGCTATCTTCGCTGCTGTATGCAGAGAATATCATCAACGATAAAGCCTTATTTATTCAGGATGTGATTGCGCGCGAAGCGTTGGGGCCAACCGGTTTTGATAATCAGGTGGCGATTCCGCACGGTAAATCAGTGGCAGTGAATGAAACCCGCATGGCGGTGGCTAATTTACGCACGCCGGTTGACTGGGAAACCGAAGAGGACGTAGCCGTAAAACTGGTGATTTTATTTGCGGTACGTAATGCCGACAGCGGCATTGGTCATATTAAAGTTTTAGCCCGTGTCTCTGTCGCATTGGGTGATGATGAAATTGTTGAACGATTAATTAATGCCAAAACTAACGAAGAGTTATATCGGTTAATCGTCAATAATACCGGAGTATAAACTTTTTACCTGGAGTTTATAATGAAACTGATCGCTATTACCGCCTGTCCGACAGGCGTCGCCCACACTTACATTGCAGAAGCGAATCTGAAAAAAAGTGCAGCGAAGATGGGCATCGATATTGTGGTTGAAACCCACGGCGCGGTGGAGAGTGAATATCACTTCACTCAGGATGATATTAGCCAGGCGGATGCCGTATTAATCGCTGCGGATAAAGTCATCGATCTCCGCCGATTTAAAGGAAAACGCATCTTCAAAGTGCCGGTGGCGCGTGCAGCGAAAGACGCCAGCGGATTATTAAGCAATATTATGAGCGGCGCGCTCAAACCGGAGATAAGCAGCAACAGTGAAACGTTAAACAGAGAGGAACACGACACGCAGGCCAGCGGAAAATCCACCTTGTCGCAGCTCTATATTCATCTCATCACTGGCGTGAATCTGATGATTCCATTTGTGATAGCCGGAGGCATATTAATTGCCCTCAGCTTTTCCTTTGGTATTACTGCCGCGACGCCGGGCGATGCGAATTTCAGTCCGATTGCAAAAATGTTGTCTGATATCGGCGGCGGAGCGGCCTTTGCCTTGATGTTGCCGATACTTTCGCTTGGCATCAGTAAATCGATCAGCGGCAATCTGGGTATTGTATCTGGCGCGGTTGGCGGCATGCTTGCGGTTCATACCGGTGCCGGTTTCCTCGGCGCGCTGTTTGCCGGCTTCCTCGCCGGATATATCACGCTGTTGGTGGTGAAATATATCCAGCTGCCCAAGGCGATTGCGGGTTTAAAACCCATTTTGATTGTGCCCCTGCTGACGGTGTTATTAACCGGCGCGTTAATGATCTTAGTTATCGGCCAGCCCATCAGAATGTTGCTGGAAGCATTAACCTCTTTCCTGCAAAGCATGGGCAATATGAATGCCGCCATTATGGGGCTGATGATTGGCGTCATGGTCGCCTTTGATATGGGCGGACCATTAAATAAAACCGTATGTATGTTCGCCATCGGATTAATGTCCACCGGGATTTATGAACCTATTGCGGCCTGTATGGCAGCTGGCATGGTTCCACCGTTAGGTATTGCACTGGCTACCACCTTCTTTGGCCGCAAGTTCACTGCACAAGAACGCGAAACCGGCAAAGTCACCTATGTATTAGGGCTGTCATTTATCACCGAAGGCGCAATTCCCTATGCGGTTTCCGATCCGCTACGTGTCATTCCCGCAATTTGTGCCGGTTCAGGTTTGGCGGGTGCGCTCTCCATGGCGCTAGGTTGCGCATCACGCGCACCGCACGGCGGCGTATTTGTGCTGTTTATTCCCAATGTGATTACACATGTGCTGGCTTATCTGTTTGCCATCGCGGCGGGTGCGGTATTCACCGCGGTGATCCTGCGATTTATTAAGAAAGACGTAAATGAAACCCTTACCGAAGGAGTGAATGATGTTAATCAACATGAAGAATCTTTTGAGCGTGGCTAAGAATAATAAGTTTGGCGTTGGCGCTTTTAATATCGCCTCCGCTGAGTTTGCTCGCCTGGTGATAGAAGTGGCAGAAGAACTTAACTCTCCGGTTATTTTGGAAGTGCATCCGGTGGAACATGATTTCGTTGGTGACGCGTTTATTGTTTATCTGCGTGAATTAGGTGCCAAAGCCAGTGTGCCGGTGGTGATTCATCAGGATCACGGTCAATCGCTGGAGCATAATATTAAGGCCATTCAAACCGGCTACACCTCGGTAATGATTGATGCGTCCTTACTGCCATTTGAAGAGAATATTGCGCTGACGCGTAAAATGACGGAAATCGCCCACGCTGCGGATGTGTCGGTGGAAGCGGAATTAGGCACCATTGGCGTAGCGGAAGGGAGCGCGGAGGGCGGGCACAGCGAAATCCTCTTTACCGATCCCGTTCAGGCGGAACGTTTTGTTAAAGAGACCGGCGTCGATACCTTAGCGGTGGCGATTGGTACATCGCACGGATTATATCCGGCCGGTAAACAACCGAAACTGGATATTCCACGTTTGAAAGAGATTGCTGCGCGAGTGGATATTCCGCTGGTACTGCATGGTGGCTCCGGAAATAAAGACAGCGAAGTGGCCGAAGCTATTCAACATGGCGTCAGTAAAATCAATATTTCCAGCGATATGAAGAAAGCCTTTTTTGTCATGCTGGAAGATGAGATTAAGCGCGGTGGGCATGAGCCGAGTGAATTGTTCCTGAAACCGATTGCCGCTGCCAAAGAGGTGGTCGCGCACAAGATGCGGTTGTTCTCATCAGTGGGTAAAGCCGAACTTTATGCCTGAGTTGGTTGGGACATAAAGCTATTCTGCGCGGGATAAATATCCCGCGCATTTCATGATTAAAACACTTCGTCCAGCAACTGATACATACGCTTGAACGCACGTTTGGTTACTTGCGGATGATACTGTGCAACGCCTTCGTTATTGGCTTTCGGATCGGTGAAGGAGTGCACCGCACCGGCAAAGCTCGCTATCTGCCAATCCACGCCTTTGCTGTTCATCTCACTGGCGAATGCGGCCAGCTGTTCACGTGGCACCAACGGATCGGCGGCGCCATCCAGCACCAGCAGCGAGGCGTTGATGGTGTTGCCCGCATAAGCGCCGGTGGTATCCAGCGTGCCGTGGAAAGAGACGGCGGCTTTGATATCCGCACCGCTGCGCGCTAACTCGAGGGCGCAGTGTCCACCGAAGCAGAAACCGATTGCCGCTACATTTGCGGTGTCGACCACCGCGAGAGTTTGCGTGCGCAGTGCCGCCAGCGCTGCCTGCATGCGTTG
This sequence comes from Pantoea sp. B9002, assembly GCF_013385945.1. Classification (NCBI taxonomy): domain Bacteria; kingdom Pseudomonadati; phylum Pseudomonadota; class Gammaproteobacteria; order Enterobacterales; family Erwiniaceae; genus Pantoea; species Pantoea sp. B9002. Next base: position 71,372 of record NZ_JACAPA010000034.1, on the reverse strand, counting down.
CACTTCGGCAGGTTTATCTTTCACCGCCATCATCATCGCGCCAGCTTCATCGCCGGATGTTGGACGTTGCCCCTGACCGTACAAATCCGCCACCAGCACCACATAACCGTTGGCGGCAATGGTTTTGGCCTGCGCAACCGCATCCTCAGTGGCACCCATCCAGTTTGGCGCTACCAAAATGCCCGGCTGCGGTGCGTGATGATCTGCAGCGAAAACTAAATATCCTTCGAAACTGTCGTTGCCAACCTGATAAGAAAGGGAAGAAGCGGTGATGTTGCTCATTTATTCGACTCGTTGGTTATCAATTGAGGAAATTGAAGACGTTACAGACAATTGGCATTTAAGCAACGGGTTGCTAAATGAACCGCATAAAATGTTTATTTCGCCCAGCGGTCGCCATGAATGGCGACCCTACAAATATTTCAAAATAACCGTAGGGTCGCCATTCATGGCGACCAACACCAACACCAAAACCGCATCACGCTTCCGCTAACGCATTCACCACTGCATCAGGCATGGAAGGACGTCCATTTTGCAGGCAGGTTGCAACAAAAGTGGCATCGGCATAAACCACGCCATTGACCAGAATCTGCTGCACAAAATTGACGCGATTACGCTTCTCATTCTTCGCCAGCACGCAGGTCACTTCAACTTTGTCACCTTTCACCAGGCTCTTACGAAAGCGCAGCGAATACTCCAGCACCATGTAAATTTTGCCCTGTTTAAACTCTTCTTCAATATCGATACCCAAGGCTTCACGCATGTAAGCGTGGCGCGTCCACTCCATATAAAACGGATAATAGAGGCCATCGACCACGCCCTGAAAATCGATATGCTTTTCATCAACCTCATACTGCTTTGCAAACATTTTATATCCTTATCTGAGAGTTAGCTGAAGAAGGGGAGTTATACCACTTGCTTAAGGTGCGGGTAAACGCGTCATACATCTGCGGTAACAATTGTCACGCAAGTAAACTAATTCTGCAGATTAAGGCATAAAAAAAGCCGGACATTGTCCGGCTTGGTTCACTTCTGGCGGGAATTACAGCGCCATATCCTGTTTGCCTGATTCGGTACGCGGTTTAGCCTGCGTTGGCGCAACAGTCTGGTCACCCATGTTGATGACCGGCGGCTTGGTCAACAGCAGCGTGGCTGCGGTGTTATCCCAAACTTGCTGCGTCAGCGCGGTGTTGCCGTTCAGCTTTTGGCCGAAGCTTGGCACGATAGCGCGGATCTTCTGCTGCCACTCTGGCGAAGCGAACTGCTCTGGGAACAGCTTCTTCATCACGTCGAGCGTAATAGGTGCAGCAGTCGATGCGCCGGGAGATGCGCCCAGCAATGCCGCCAGGGTTTTCTGCTGATCGGTCACGATTTCGGTACCCAGTTTCAGCAAGCCACCTTTTTCGGCATCTTTCTTGATGATCTGCACACGTTGACCCGCCTGAATCAGTTTCCAGTCTTCCTTACGTGCGTTCGGATAGTACTCTTTCAGCGCAGCGAAACGGTCGTCGTCATTCAGCATCACCTGACCAATCAGGTATTTCACAAGATCGAAGTTGTCGATGCCGACATGCGTCATCGGCATGATGTTGCTGGTGGTGGTCGCGCTCAGCAGATCGAACAGCGAACCGTTTTTCAGGTATTTGGTGGAGAAGGTGGCGAAAGGTCCAAACAGCACCACTTTCTTACCGTCGAGGGTACGTGAATCGATGTGTGGAACTGACATTGGTGGCGCACCGACAGAAGCCTGACCGTACACTTTTTCCAGGTGACGGTTAGCGATCTCTGGGTTCTCGGTCATCAGGAACGAACCGCCGACCGGGAAGCCGCCGTAGTTGTCCGCTTCCGGAATGCCAGTTTTCTGCAGCAGCTTGATCGCGCCGCCGCCTGCACCTATAAACACGTATTTCGCATCAACTGAACGCTTATCGCCGCTCTTCACATCTTTGATGGTGACGTGCCACGAGTTGTCGCCGTTACGCTTGAAATCAGTGACTTCAGACGAAGTTTCCAGCTTGAAGTTCTGATCTTTCTTCAGGCTACCGATCAGCTGACGGGTGATTTCACCGTAGTTAACATCGGTGCCGACTGGCGTCCAGGTTGCCGCGACTTTCTGATTCGGGTCACGACCTTCCATCACCAGCGGTGCCCATTGCTGGATCTGCTGATGATCGGTAGAGAATTTCATGCCCTGGAACAGGGTGGTTTTCTGCAGCGCATCGTAACGCTTGGTCAGGTACTCGACGTTTTTGTCGCCCCAGACGAAGCTCATGTGCGGCGTAGAGTTAATGAAGGAGTGCGGATCGTGCAACACACCGCGCTGCACCTGCGACGTCCAGAACTGACGCGAAATCATGAAGGATTCGTTGATTTCCAGCGCTTTGCTAACGTCGATTGAACCGTCTGCACGCTCAGGCGTGTAGTTCAGCTCCATGTTAGCAGAGTGACCCGTACCGGCGTTGTTCCAGCCGTTGGACGATTCCAGCGCGACGCCGTCCAGCTTCTCAACCATCAGCTGTTTCCAGCCCGGTTGCAGCTCTTGCAGCCAGGTGCCGAGCGAGGCGCTCATGATGCCGCCGCCAATCAGCAGCACGTCAGTTTTTTCTGGTGCGTCTTCAGCGCGTACCGCAGAAGAGACAAGCAGCGCTGCCAGCGATAGGGCAGACACGATCTTTTTGGTGTGAGTCATTCCAGTCCTACTTATTATGCAATGCAGGTGAACGTTAAAAATTCGGTTTGCACATTAAGAGATTGTTACGAAATGATTAACTTGTTTTTAGTTAATAAAGTATTGGTGTTAATTAATTAACTTACGAAACAGAAAATAGCGTGAAATATAGGCAGAAGAGGAAATAAGTCGGGGATAAACCGCTTAAGCTGCGCGGTTATTCTTTATATCGGGAGACGCGACTTAGGTCAAATGAAACACCTGCTATTTTACGCACATTCCGTAGCGGCGCGATTCATCGCGCAATAAATTGCGCCGCTACAATGCGTGCGCGATATTTTCGTCATTTATGGCGACCGATTCACCTGATGCACATTTCATAAAACATCACTTCACGGAGCGTGTTCATTCCCCGCGCACAAACTGGTTTACCCTAACGTCACTAATGACTTGTTTTACTTTTCGCGTGGGCAACGGCATGGCTAACAAAACACTGTATGAAAAACTGATCGATCAGCATGTGGTTCGTAAGTTAGATGATGAAGGGCATGTGCTGCTCTATATCGATCGCTCGATTCTGAATGAGTACACCAGCCCGCAGGCGTTTAGCGGCCTGCGCGATCACCAGCGTCCGGTGCGCAATCCGGGCACCATTTTGCTCAATGTCGATCACGTTAACCCGACGCGACCCGAGCGTGATGAGGCGATGACCGATGCGGGCGGGCAGTTACAGGTCGATTACTTCCGCCAGAACGCCGCGCATTTTGGCATCGAACTGTTCGATGTGCTGGACCCGCGTCAGGGCATCGAACACGTGGTAGCACATGAACAAGGTTTGGTGATGCCCGGCATGGTAATTGCCGCAGGCGACAGCCATACCACCACTTACGGCGCGTTTGGCGCGCTCGGTTTCGGTATCGGCACCTCGGAAATCGAGCATCTGCTGGCGACGCAAACCCTGATTTATCGCACGCTGAAAACCATGCTGGTCACGGTCAGCGGCGAGCTGCCGTTTGGGTGTTCGGCGAAGGACATCATCATGGCGCTGATCGAGCAGATCGGCGCATCAGGCGCGACCGGATTTGCCATTGAATTTGCCGGTGTTGCCATCGAAGCGCTGAGCATGGAAGGGCGCATGACGCTCTGCAACATGGCGGTGGAAGCCGGTGCGCGCGGTGCGATTATCGCGCCGGATGAAAAAGTGTTTGCCTATATCGCCGGCAAACCGCAAATGCCGACCGGCGATCTGTGGCAGCAGGCCGTTGCGGAGTGGCGCGATTTACGCAGCGATGCGGACGCGCGCTTCGATAGCCGTATCGCCATCGATTGCAGCGATCTCGAACCGAAAGTGACCTGGGGAATCAGCCCGGATCAAGCCAGCGCCATCACCGGCCGCGTGCCCGATCCGGCGCAGGAAAAAGATGCGGTGAAACAGCTGACGCTGCGTAGCGCGCTGAAATATATGGGGCTCGAACCCGGCACGCCGTTAGCGGAGATCGCCATCACGCATGCCTTTATTGGTTCCTGCACCAACGGCCGCATTGAGGATCTGCGCGCTGCCGCCGCCATTATCGACGGACACAAAATCGCGCCGCACGTACGCGGCATTATCGTGCCGGGATCGACGCAGGTGCGTCAGCAGGCAGAAGCGGAAGGTTTAGCCACGATTTTCGTCAACGCCGGTTTCGAATGGCGTCAATCGGGCTGCTCGATGTGCCTGGCGATGAACGAAGATGTGTTAGCGCCCGGCGATCGCTGTGCGTCCGGCACCAACCGCAATTTCCCTGGCCGCCAGGGCGCGGGTGCGCGCACGCACTTAATGAGCCCGGCGATGGTCGCCGCCGCCGCGATTGCCGGTCATCTGGTCGATGTCCGCAAATTCATGACTGCAGAGGTTTAAGATGGAAGCATTTAACAACATTACTGGCACGCTCGCGCCATTACCGGCGGCCAATATTGATACCGATGTGATCATGCCGAAGCAGTTTCTCAAAGGTATCGATCGTAAAGATTTGGACCGCGGTGTGTTCTTCGACCTGCGCTTCCTGCCCGACGGCCGCCCAAATCCCGATTTCATTCTTAATCAAGCCGGTTGGGAAAACGCCGCCTTCTTGCTGGTGGGCGCCAATTTCGGTTGTGGATCCAGCCGTGAACATGCGGTTTGGGGACTTAATCAGCTTGGTATCCGCGCCATTATCGGCACCAGTTTTGCCGGCATCTTCGACGACAACTGCCAGCGCAATGGCGTTTTGACGCTGACGTTAAGCGAAGAGGATTATCAGCGCCTGAGCGCGGTAGCGAACGATGCCGCCAGTAATCGCATTACGGTGTCGCTGGAACAACAGGCGATCCTCTTCAATAATCAACGCATTGCCTTTTCGGTCAGTGCATTGAAACGCGAGATGTTATTGGGCGGCGGCAGCGCGGTGGACTGGACGTTACAGTACGAATCCGATATCACCCAGTTTGAAGCGCAGCATTTTGCCCAGCGTCCGTGGCTAAAACGCGATCAAATCCAACAGGATGCACAAGCATGAGTGAGATTACGCCACGCGGTGATTCACCCTTTATCAGCGGCTTTACGCTAAGCGATGTGCGTCTGGCGAACGGCGTGACGCTGCGCGTCGCCATCGGCGGCGAAGGTCCGCCACTGCTGATGCTGCACGGACATCCGCAAAATCATCTGGCGTGGCGCAAAATTGCGCCGCAGCTGGCGCAGAAGTATCGCGTGATCCTGCCGGATCTGCGCGGTTACGGCGACAGCGACAAGCCACCGAGTGATGAAACGCATCGCGCTTACTCGAAACGGGTGATGGCGCAGGATATCAGCCTGTTAATCGAGGCGTTGGGTTTAGAGCGCGTGGCGTTTGTCGGCCACGATCGCGGTGCGCGCGTGGGCCATCGGCTCGCGCTTGATCACCCGGAAAAACTCTCCGGCTGTGTGTTTGTTGATATTGCGCCGACCGCAACCATGTACGCGTTAACCAACAAAGTGTTTGCCACGCGCTATTTCTGGTGGTTCTTCCTGATTCAACCTTATCCATTACCTGAAACCATGATCGGCCACGATCCGGCGTTATTCCTGCGTAAACACATTGATGGGCAATTAAAAACGCCGGGTGCCACCGAAGAGCTTATATTCAACGATTACCTGCGCTGTTATCAAAACAAAGAGATGATTCACGCGGTGTGCGAGGATTATCGCGCCGCGGCGACGATTGATCTAGACGATGATGCGCAAGACAGCGATAAACGTATTGAATCACCGCTGCTGCTGTTATGGGGAGAAAAGGGCACGGTTGGCCAGTTATATAACGTGGTGGAAACCTGGCAGGATAAAGCGCGACATATTCAAGGCAACGCACTACCTTGCGGTCATTCACCGCATGAGGAAGTGCCCGAACTGTTTTTAAGCCAGCTTCAGCCCTTCCTGGATTCTGTGTTATAACCGGCTAAATTTCTCTAACGCTGTGATGGTTATGAAGATACTGCTTGCCGGGAAAAGTTATCAGAAGCCGCTTGAGGGTTGGCCGTCGGTCGAAGATCTGTATGTATTTATCAGCGTGGCGCGCTATGAAGGTTTTGGCCGCGCCGCGATTGAACTCGGCCAGTCGCCATCCTATATCAGCAAGCGTATCGCCATCCTCGAAAAGCAGCTGGAAACCCGGCTATTTTTCCGCACCAACCGCGTAATGCGCCTGACGCCAGAAGGCGAAAAGGCGCTGGAAGGCGCGCTGCAAGTGGTGCACGAAATGGATTCTTTCCTGAATAACTTCCAGCAGTGGCGCGGCGAATTAACCGGCGATCTCACCGTGGCCTGCTCATTTGGTTTTGGTCAGGATTATTTGTCCGATGCGATTGCCGAATTTATGACGCGCCATCCGTCACTGAATATCAAACTGATGCTCAGCGATCGCGATATTGATTTATTGCAATCAGGCACTGACGTGGATATTCGGGTGGGCGATGATGTGAATCACTCCTACATAGCCAGAAAATTAGCCGCCAATCGGCGTATTCTTTGTGCCTCCGCAGATTATTTAGCCCGGTCGCGTCCGCTGGAGACGCTGGATGATTTAATCGATCACAGCTGCCTTATTATTAATGAAAATAACAACACCTTTGGCCATTGGACGTTAACCGATGGCGAAAATAAAATAGTTTGTCGCCTGAATAGCCATTACTCATCGAATAGCGGAAAAGTGATTCTGAACTGGGCCTTAAAGTCGCACGGCATTGCGTTGCGTTCTGCCTGGGATGTGGCGCCGTATTTAAGCGAAAACCAATTGGTGCACGTTTTACCGCAATGGTATCAGGAAGCGAATGTCTGGGCGGTTTACACCCAACGCGCTTCTGAATCGCCGCGCATTAAAGTGTTTATTGATTTTCTCGCCGACTACTTTGCAGAAAAAAGCCTGCCAATGATGAAGGGCAGGCTGTAAATTCAAGCAGAACGAAGATAGACATTAGCCATAGGCCACTTTGCTATTAATGTGATAAAGAGTCGCTTTTGCAGCCATGACGTGTTGACCATCGTGCGCCGGTTCGTGAGATTCCACTTCGGTGATGTGATAACCCACCGCACCGGCAGCAACGGCTTTCTGCACAAAGGCGTCATTCAGTTCTTCCATTGAGGTCGCCCAGCTTACCGAAGTAAATCCTACCGGATGAATCGATGAGAGTTCGCGATGGGTTAAATCGCCGCGAATTAAAACCGGTTTAACAGATTGCGGTGTGAAAATAGATATTACGTCATTAATTAATTGTTTCATGGCGATACTCCTCGCAAATAATAGCTGAGCCAATGGTCGCAGCTACGAATCTTTCAATTGTTGATAATGCGCTTAAACCCTAAATGTTCACGACGGTTGATGATTGCCGGTGAAGTTAATAAACACCTTTTCAAGTTAAGCGTTTTAGCTTTAATTGCTAATTAGATGTTAAGAAATATTCAGCCACAACTCATTCAAACTTACGCGATTGTTTTTGCATCTGGTTACATTTAGTGTGTTAACCCTAACAGTCGACAGGATGTTGAATATAACGCCTGATCCGTAGCGGCGCGATTTATCGCGCAATGAATTGCGCCGCTACAATACCTGCGTTTTATGTCATCGGCAGATTAAAACTCGCGCTGCCCGCCCAGCTCGATGACCCGATTCGGCGGGATATTAAATTGCTCATGTGCGCGCTGCGCATTGCGCTGGCAGAAATGGAAAATACCGCCTTTAACCCGCATTAAACCTTTTCTCTTCTTCATCACCAGCGTGTCGTGCGAGGTGAAGAACGAGGCTTCATTGACGGTACAACCCAATCCTTCCAGCCCACAAAGATGCAGGATCTCCGCCATTGACGGCGTTTCGCGCCAGCCGTAAGCGGCGGTCACTTGCCAGAACGACGGCGACAGCTGTGTGATGCTCAGACGTTTCTGGTTGTAGACGCGCGGGATATCGGTGGTGCGGATATGCAGCAGCACCACACGGTTATGCAGCACGCGGTTGTGTTTCAGGTTATGCAGCAGCGCCTGCGGAATCTCATGCTCTTTACGGGAGAGGAAGATTGCGGTGCCAGGCACACGGCTTGGCGGATTGGTTTCCAGCGATCGCACCAGCGCCTGCAGGCTCTCAGGATCGTTATTCAACTTGCGGATCAGCCGATTACGCTCGCTGCTCCAAATCAGCATCAATCCCATCATGCTCAGCGCCAGCAGCACCGGCACCCAACCGCCTGAAAGCAGTTTCATCAGGTTGGCGCTAAACAACGGCACATCAATGCTTAACATACACAGCAGGAAAACCAGCGCCACCGGCAGCGGCCACTTCCAGTTACGCAGCGCTACCACGCCCGCCAGACAAGCGGTAATCACCATGGTGCCGGTCACCACAATGCCGTACGCCGAAGAGAGCGCCGAAGATTGACGGAACGCCAGCACAATCACCGTCACCGCGACAAACAGCAGCCAGTTCACCACCGGAATATAGATCTGACCGGATTCAGTGTGCGAGGTGAAGATGATGCGCATCGGCGGCAGGAATCCCTGACGGATCGCCTGATGTGTCAGCGTATACACGCCGGTAATCACCGACTGCGCGGCGATCACTGTTGCCAGCGTTGACAGCACAATCAGTGGAATCTGTCCCCAACCCGGCGCGAGATTAAAGAACGGGTTATTGATGGCCTGCGCATCGGCAATCACCAGCGCGCCCTGACCAAAGTAGTTGAGCACCAGCGCGGGCATGGCGATCACCAGCCAGGCCATGCGAATCGGTGCTTTACCCAGATGTCCCATATCGGCGTAGAGCGCTTCCGCGCCGGTCACGGCCAGCACCACCATGCCCAGCGCGGCAAACGACAGCGCTTTGTGGCTGAGCAGGAACGTCAGCGCATAAGAGGGATTCAGCGCGTAAAGCACCTCAGGATTGAGCAGAATGCCGCGAATGCCTAACAGGGCAATCGACACAAACCAGACAAACATCACCGGGCCGAACACCTTACTGACCTTTTCGGTGCCGTGTTTTTGAATCATAAACAGCAGCGTAAGAATCGCCACCGCCAGCGGCACCACATATTTATCCAGCTCCGGTGACACCACTTCGATACCTTCGATCGCCGACAGCACCGAAATCGCCGGCGTGATCACGCCATCGCCATAGAAGAACGCGCCGCCAATCAAGCCCGCTAATACAATGATGTGCGACGCTTTCGGCCCGACATGCTGGCGTGCCAGTGACATCAGCGTTAACACGCCGCCTTCGCCATCATGATCGGCGCGCATCACGAAGCAGACGTATTTTAGCGTCACGATCAGCGTCAACGCCCAGAAAATCAGCGACAAAAATCCCATCACCGCGGTGGTGGAGATCGCGCCGTTAGGCAAAATGGAGAGGCACTCTTTAAGGGTATAAAGCGGGCTGGTGCCGATATCCCCAAACACGATCCCTGCGGCCGCCAACATGCCAGCGGGCAAGGACTGTTTTTCACTTTGACTCATAGATTTCCTGTGGTTTATCAGGTTTGAGGCTAATGAGGGCGAACATACCTGTTTGCGACCAAAGCGAACAGTGGCAGGCGAATTTACGTACAGCATTTTTACGCATATCGCCGATATTTTTACACCATTTTTATATCGCGCTCATTTTATGAACTGAGCGTAGCTGATTAACGCGCGGAGTAGCGGGAGGATGGATGTTGTCAGTTAAGCGGAAAATCGGTCGCCATGAATGGCGACCCTACGGTGGTTTGGTGGGTGCGCATTTAAGCGCACCGCCATATATAGGCTTAATTAAACGGGTAATTACCAGCCTTTAATAATATCGCCCTTGTAGATCTCGTTAGCTTTATCCAGCACTTCCTGCGACTGGAAGGCTTGTTTCAGCTTCTGCACGTTGGCGCTGTCTTTATTATCTTCACGCGCCACAATCGCATTCACATAAGGCGAGGCTTTGCCTTCCATAAACATGCCGTCACGCGAGGCGGAGAGATTCACTAGCGCGGCGAAGTTGTTGTTGATGATCGACAGATAAACCTGCGGATCGTCCAGCGTACGCGCCAGCTGCGGCGTATCCACCTCAACAATTTTCAGCTTCTTCGGATTGTCGGTGATATCCAGCGTGGTTGGCAGCAGGCCCGCTTCCGGTTTCACTTTGATTAAACCCTGCGCCTGCAATAGCAGCAGGCTGCGGCCGAGCGTGGTGGCTTCGTTAGAGATGGTCACGGTGGCGCCATCTGGCAACGCTTTAAGTGATTTAATCTTGCGCGAGTAACCCGCAATCGGGAACACGAAGGTGTTGGTGACCACGGCGAAGTGGTAGCCGCGCTCTTTGGCTTGCATCTCCAGATAAGGCAGGCTCTGGAAGGCGTTGGCATCGACATCTTTGTTGAACAGCGCTTCATTCGGCTGCACGTAATCATTGAAGGCCACCACATCGACATCCAGCTGATATTTGTCGTGCGCAACTTGCTTCACGGTATCCCACAGCGCCTGATCAGGTCCGGTGTTAATGGCCACTTTGATTTGATTTTCATCGTCTTTGTTACAGCCACTAAGCAGCGCCACGGATGCAGCCAGCAGAGTCGTGAGTAAAATTTTCTTCATTGCGCAGATTCCCTCTTAACGTAGGGAACGGACTATAATGGATGTTTAGACGTCTGTACATCCATCTGCAGCGCGTTTGCTACAATTCGTTCAGGATTTCAAGCAGGCAATATATTTCTCGCCCGACTGCATCACGATCTGCTGCGCATCAGCGAGAATTTCCCGCTGCTCGAATGCGCCGTACAAGCGCGCAAATTTTAGTGCCGCCAACCGACGCGTAATATCGCTGACTGCCGCCGCCGATAACGGCAGCATATTTGGATAGCTCCACATAAATGACACCGCATCCGCGCCAGGCGCGACTTGCACAATATCGCCGCTCAACAGCACGCCGTCATCGTGCGCCCAATGCAACACGCATCCGCCGGCAAAATGTCCGCCAAGGCGAACCAGCTTCACCCCCGGCACAATTTCCAGCTCGTCATTTCGCCAAAGATGAATATGCGGGCTGTAGCGCATAATCCATTCACTATCGTTAACGTGCAGATAGATCGGCGCGTCGAACGCCTCCGCCCAATCCTGCATGGTGCTGTAATAGTGCGGATGCGAAATAGCGATGGCGTGAATACCGCCGAGCGCGGTAATAATCGCTTTGGTGGCATCATCGAAATTCGCGATGCAATCCCACAGAATATTGCCGTGCGGCGTTTGCAGCAAAAACGCGCGTTGATTAATAGCAAAGCTGGGCACGGTTTGCAGGCTAAACAAGTTGTTAGCATGCTGCTGCCATTTATTGCAGTGCGTGGCTTGCAGGCTATTCAGTGAAGTCCATTTTTGCCCACTGGCCGGCACAAACTGCCGCTCGTCTTCACATATTTTGCAGTGTTCGATTTTACTTTGTTGCTCATCGTAAGATGTGCCGCATGCGGTGCAGACTTGGATCATCATGAATTCCTCACACTGGATTGTGTTTCATTCTAGAAGCCGAAATCAGGACGTGCGCAATAACCCGCGCTGATATAATGCCCGGCAATTCTCACCGCAAGGATTCGACATGAACGTCACGCGTAAACAGGAACGTATTATTCGCCGCGCATTAAGCGAATGGCAGCAAGAGGGCGCACTCAATGCTGATGAATACCAGAAGCTAGCGGGCTCATTAAAACGCGTGGCTTTTGACTGGCAGCGATTAAGCCGCTATGCATTCTGGACTGCGTTGGCCTGCATCGTGATCGCCTTCGGCAGTTTATTTGCCGACAGCGAACTGCTGGAAAGCATCCTGACGTTTTTTGCCTTCTCTTCATTTTCCCGCATCGTATTGCCCGCGCTTTTGGCGGCGATATTTTATCTCTGGGGCTTTAGCCGCCAGCGACGTGAAACGCAGTGGCATTACAGCACTGAAGCGATTGTGTTCATTGGCGTGCTACTCACCGCTATCGCGCTGTGGCAACTGGGTGAACGATTTGATAACGGCAGCGGCAACGTGGCGCCGCTGTTTTTAGTGGGCTGTGTGATTTACGGTCTGGTTGGATTTTTCAGCCGTTCCGGACTGGTGTGGCTGTTCTTTTTACTGGCGTGGGGCAACTGGTTCGGGGCCGAAACCGGTTATATGTCCGGTTGGGGCGCTTATTGGCTCGGAATGAATTATCCGATTCGCTTTATCTTATTTGGCGCGGCCTTGCTGCTGCTGTGTTATTTGCTGCAGGGATTATTGATAAAACGGCAGTTATTTACCGTTAGCAAAGCGATGGGATTAACCTATCTGTTTATTGCGCTGTGGATTATGTCGATCTTTGGCAATTACGACGTGGACAGCTGGTACAGCATGAGCAGTGCAACATTGCTGCCTTGGGCGTTGCTATTCGCGGTTGCGTCGGGCGTTTGCATCGCGATTGCGCTGAAAACCGATGACAGCATGTTGCGCCGTTTTGGCGTGACTTTCCTCGCCATCAACCTCTACACGCGCTATTTCGAGTATTTCTGGGATGGCATGCATAAAGTACTGTTCTTTATGATTCTCGCCGGCTCGCTGGCGCTAATTGGGCGTTACGCAGAGAAAATCTGGCACGCCGGTGAACGCGATATTAGTCGTTAATCAGATAACCAGTGCTGAATAGGTTATTTCTTCCGTGGAATGCCGATCGCCATAATTTGCGCTATCGGGATAACAAGGAAGAGAAGCATGCAGAACATTTCACACATTTCATTTCTCACGCCGGGCAATTATGCGGATGACGCGCCCGGAAAAGGTCTTGAAGAGACGCTGCAACTGATCGAACTGGGCGAAACATTAGGCTACGACGGCGCGTGGGTGCGCCAGCGTCATCTTGAGCATGGCGTTTCTTCTGCCAGCGTATTTCTCGCCGCCGCCACGCAGCGCACGCGCACGATTGAGTTGGGGAGCGCGGTCATTCAAATGGGATATGAAAGCCCATTTCGGCTGGCAGAAGATCTGCTCACCGTCGATGTGCTGTCCAATGGGCGACTCAACGTAGGATTAAGCGCCGGTGCGCCGAACCATGTCGAGTTGATCGGCGATAACGTGTTTCACGGCGACTGGCGGCAGCAGGATTTCAGCTACGCCCGACTGAAAAAATTGCAGGAAAACCTCAGCGGGCAATTCTTTGGCGATGATGAAACTTACGTCATCTCGCCGGGCAATCGCCAGCGGCCGCGCGTGCAGCCCGCGTCACCGCAATTGCTGCATCGCTTGTGGTACGGCGGCAATTCACACCGTTCGATTCAGTGGGCGGCGGAAAATCAGTTCAATTTGCTGATCGGCAATTTAACGTCAGCCGAGGTCAGCAGCGATTATCACCAGGCGCAACTGGCGCTGATTCACGCATTCAGACAGCATTGGCCAGCAAACGCGTCGCGCCAGCCACGCATTGCCGCAGGCCGCGTGATTATTCCCACCGACAACGCCAGCCGTGCAACCATCAAACGCTATCAGGATTTCGCCGCCAGCCGCTATCAACGTACGCTGGAGCCGCAAGGACCGAAGCGCACCATCTTCTCAGAAGATATTGTCGGCAGCAGTGAAGAGATCGTCGCGCAGCTGATTGATGATCCACTGCTACGTGAAGTGACGGAGTTCCGCGTCGAACTGCCCTACGAATTCACCAACGAAGAGTACAGCCAGATCATCACTGATTTTATTGAAGGCGTCGCACCGCATTTGGGGTGGAAGAGGAAAGGGCGTTAAGCCCTTTTTGGTAAAAATTATAACAACGCTTTGATGCTTGCCACCGGGAAGAAAAACTTCAGTTTATCCTCTTCCGACTTAAGCGGTATGAACCCCATTTTGCGATAAAAGGTAGCGGCATCATCATCTTTTGCCTCAACCATAACTGAATAAATGCCGACTGCATCAGCGGCATAATAAGCAACGCGTAAGGCATCGATGACCAGTTGTGTGCCGAAGCCGCGCCGGGTAAGGCGTTGGTCCACCGCTAAACGACCCAGTGTAATGCACGACGTTTCACGATAGGGAACCTGCTTTTGATAGGCCCGAGTCATACTCGCCTTGGCATAGCTGCCGCCGGACACCGTGTAAAAACCCATCACTTCGGGAATGACATCGTCGGTGATAAGCAAATAGGCTTTGAGTATGTTGTCAGCATGCTGTTTCGCGAGATGTTTTTTGAGGAACTCGTCTAACTCGGGGCGCCCACAATTGAAGTTTTCGACGTTAAGTTGCATGTCAGCCGAAAACTTCACAATGGCTAGTTTTACCGTTTCCATTCCCAGGTTGCTTCCTCTCTGCTGAGAGCCGCCGCACGACGAAGACGTTCATTGGGCGCTGGAGGATTTTCAAGTGCGTCCATGACAGCATTCCATGACTCTTCAGTCAGCTTGATACGGCTATGCTCGCTAATCACATTTGCTGCTCGTTCCAGAGCAGAATCAGCAATGAATTGCGAAACGCTAACGCGGCTGATCTGCGCCGCAGTTTCAATTTCGCTTTTAACATCAGGACTGATACGAAGCTCAAGACGTTCGGTTTTTGCCAAACCTGCCATGATTATTTCTCCAGTTATTCTCATGAAGAACCGAGAATTCACATCAGTGATACAAAATCAGTTCTTATTAACGTACGGCATTTATCCGTACAAGCATAGTAAGTATGTCAGCGATCATTTTCAATGGTTCTTTCTGTTCATTTTTACTGCTGCGGCTGCAACTGATAAATCCACGCCGACAGTTGCTCTCCATTGCTGGTGGTGACATCAACTTCAACGCGATCGTAACCATCTTCAAACTCATCGAGCATCGGCCAATGCGGTTCAAGTTTCTCTGAGATAAACAGATAACCCGGCACGCGCGGGCCGTTTTCCTGCAACACAATGCCGGGGAAATCTGCTGCTGCGCCCCAGCCGCGTTCATAGAAGGTGCCAGAAACCGATCCCGCCAACCATTCGCCGCCGATGTTTTCCAGGATATGCGCGTTTGAATGGCCTGGCTGGAGCGTTCCGTAAACAAATAAACGTTTCATTTTCCCTCATAAAATCAAGCAAAAGCGTTACTTTAACTATCGGCGATAGCGATGTCATCAATCGCCCAATATGCGATGTGCGATGCCTTAAAAGTGGCTATTCTGAAGGACCCGCGATGAGAGGTAAAAGATCAATGTTGAATAGTTCGAGCATTTCTCGCTGCAATATAAAACGCTATCCGCAATCCGCTCAGTTTGATGGCAAAAGGTTTAACAATAAGATCCCTCGCCAGCAGTTAGGATTGACTGAATTCGCCAAACTATTCTGGGATTTTGCCTTTAATAAACCAAAAAATACTGCACCTGAATCTGCATTGCCGTTAATCAAACTCGACGCGCAGCAACTTGCTGCGGCGGCGGATAACAGCGTATTTCGTCTTGGTCACTCTTCATTGCTGTTTAAAATGCAGGGCAAATATTGGCTGACCGATCCGGTATTTACGCAGCGCGCTTCGCCCTTTAAGTGGTTTGGTCCCAAACGCTTCCAGCCTGCGCCGATTGCGCTTGAAGATTTGCCGCCCATCGAAGGGGTCATTCTTTCGCATGATCATTACGATCATCTGGATTATCACACCATTTTGCAGCTCAAAGATCGCGTGCGCTATTTCCTGACGCCGCTTGGCGTCGGTGATTTACTGTTATCCTGGGGCGTTGCGCAGGAAAAAATCACCCAGCTGGATTGGTGGGAATCAAAGAATATCGGCGGTATTCATTTTGTCGCCACGCCATCGCAGCACTTTTCTGGCCGCGGGATCATCGATAGTAATAAACGGTTGTGGTGCTCATGGAGCATTATTAGTGATGATTTCCGCCTGTTCTTTGGCGGAGATTCTGGTTATTTCGACGGTTTCAAACAGATCGGCAATAAATTCGGCCCGTTCGATATGGCCTTTCTGGAAAACGGTGCTTATGACCGTCGCTGGGCCGATATTCATATGCTGCCGCAAGACACCATTAAAGCCTTTAACGATCTCAACGCGAAATGGCTGTTCCCGATTCACAATGCCGCTTTCGATTTAGCCTTTCATCAATGGAACGATCCGCTGAATCAAATCGTGGCGCTGGCGCAGGAACAGCAGATAAATGTGTCGATGCCACAACTCGGGCAGGGCGTGCAATTTTTACAGCCGCAGCAAGAGAAAAAGTGGTGGTAAAAAGATGCCCGATTGCCAGGCAATCGGGTTATCCGGTTATTTCGTCATACAGGTTACGCAGCCGCGTGCGTAGAAATAGCACTGATTTGTGCTTGCGCGATAATAATGTCTGCACGCTGCTGCCGCTCTCTTGCGCCAACTCGTTATAGCTGTAGCCGAGCAGTTCGGTTTTCTCGAATACCTCGCGCTGCGCGTCAGGTAATTCGGCTAACGCTTCCTCCAGTTCTTCCCACAGCAGCGTTTTCAGATATTCATCTTCTGGCGTTTGCGGCACGCCAAATAAGGTTTCTGCCAGCTCATCTTCCGGGAAATCTTGCTCTTCGTTGCCACCGAATAAATCGGCCAGCGGCAGCTCACGCTTTTTCCGCGCCCGATCGGTCATTTCATTACGTGCCGCCCGGAACAACCAGGCGGCGACATTCTCCACCGGCTGTTCCACCTGCATCAGCTTATAAGTAACTTCCTGCAAGATATCGTCGGCATCTTCACGCACCGCGGTTCGCCCGCGAATGAACGCATTCAGCTTGGTGCGACAGGCGGTGATTGCCGACATCAGCAGTGAGTCCTGCGCCATCACGCTTACTCGGCGTCGCTGGATTTAGGCGGATTATTCTCCGGCTGAGGACGCGCTTCGCCTCGCTCATCACGACGACCATGCCAGTCGCAACGATCGTGGTGACCACGATGACCAAAGCGATTGCGGCGATGCTGCATAAACTCTTCGCGCTGTTCTGGCGTCATCTGCATCCAGCGTTCGTGCATACGGCGACGCGCCATACCGAACATGCCCGGGCGGAATCCCAAACCGCCAAACAAGATGCGGCACAACGCCAGCATGCCCAGCGCCTGCCAGAAACCGATGCTTTTCACGCCGATGATGCCCGGCAGCAACGCATTCCACAGCGACATCACCAACAAGCCCAGTGCGGCGATGATCACCGCGCCCATCAGCAGCGGTTTCGCCAGGCGATGGCCGCCAAAATGATCCCGATGACCGTGTCTGTGCATATCAAAATCTCTCATTGTTTTTGTCCTCATTACATTAACGGATAACTGCTGGTGATGAGGTAGACGAATGAGCGGTGGGAATATTGCTAAAAAAAGACAAAAAATAAAAAGGCCGCCGGATGGCAGCCTCGCGTTATGGATTTTTCACTGTTGAATCAGCGTCTTGCTTTATCGCGGCGCGGACGAATCACAATATCTGCAATCTGCGTATCTTCCGGGCTATCCACGATAAATCGCACGGCGCGCGCCACCGAAGCTGCATCAAGATACTCCTGCGGATTGATCGGCGCATGGTTGCCCGCGCGGGCACGTGATGCTTGATTCATCGGCGTATCGGTCGGGCCGGGCGCGACTGTCGCGACCCGCACGCCATGTTCGCTCTCTTCGCTACGCAGCGCATGCGCCAGCGCGGTGAGGGCAAATTTGGAGGCGGAGTAAATGACGTGTCCGGCCAGCGCCAGCGTCCCCGAACCGGAGTTGATAAACACCACTTTGCCCTGCGAGGCGCGCAGGGCGGGCAAGGTTAAGCGCGTGAGTTCAGCAGGCGCGATAACGTTAATATTCAGATGCTGTTGCCACAGTTCAGGCGTGGCGGAGAAGGTGGTGCTGAGAATCGAGATCGCCGCCGAATGCACCAGCACATCAACCCGATTTAATGTGGCAGTGAACGCGGCCACGGCGGCAAAATCCGTGATATCCAGTGCAACCGGAATCACATTGGTGACCTGTTCTAAAGCCTGCAACGTTTGCTGATTGCGCCCGATGGCGTAAACCTGATGATCGGCCGCCAATAATTTCACCGTTTCCAGGCCAATGCCGCTGTTGCCGCCGGTGACAATCGCGACCGGTAATGCTGATGCTGTCATAGGTTCCTCTCCTGTTGAGGATTTCAAGCTAAGGAAAACAGCAGCCGCAGGCAAATGCCTAAATTGACTATGTTTACCTGGTGCGCATGAATGCGTACACGATGAAATCTTTGAAATCGTAGGATCGCCATGAATGTCGTAAGGCCAATCATTTAAGCACTGCATCACATCACGGCACATTTCGTAGCGGCGCGATTTATCGCGCAATGAATTGCGCCGCTACGATTTGTGCGCGCAGTAATTTGTGCTTTTATCTCTTAACTGACCAACATTACGCCATTTATGGCGACCACCACCGTTATTGGCAGGGAATCTACATCTTCGCCAATCCACCAAACGTCTGTTTGCCGTTATAGAACGTCGCCACCACCGGCGCGATGTGCGCAACAGCTTCCGCAGAGCAACTGGCGTTAACCAGCATCATGGTGGCGTGATCCTGCGCTTTCGGCCATTGTTGTTCGCCGTGGCTATTCAGCGGCAACACCTCGTTGGTGGCGATACCTAACGCGCGGCTCAGTGAATACTCATCCGGCCCACGATAGAGCTGCGAATAGACGTTGGCTTTCTCCAGCATGCTGCCGCTGCCAAAGGGCTGCCAGTGATCGGCGATGGTGTCGGTGCCCGACCACACCGGCACGCCCGCGGCGCGTAGCTGCGGCAGCGGCATGATCACGCGACCAATCGGCACGGTGGTGGCGATGCTAAACTGCTGCTCTTTCAGTTCCTCGATCATCGCCGCCAATTCGTTACCCTGTAACGTTCCCAGCGCAAAGGCGTGGCTGATGGTGACTTTGCCTTTAAGCTGCGGATTGTCGCGCACCGTTTTCAGCATGTAGCGAATCGCCGCCACGCCGTGCGGTTCGGTTTCGTGCAGATGAATGTCGATCGGTGCGGCGAAGTCGAGCGCGATGCTGAACAGGGTATCCAGCGACTTCTCCATCGCGCCGTCAACGTTGGTTGGATCCAGTCCGCCGACATAGTTCGCGCCCATCTTCATCGCTTCGCGCATCATGCCTTCAACGTTTGAGCGTAGTAATCCGTGCTGCGGGAAGGCGACAATTTCGGCATGAAAATCATCGCGATGGTTGGCAATCGCCTGCTGCAGATGCTCCAGACCTTGTAATTTGCTGACCGGATCAATGTTGCAATGGCTGCGTGCAGAGCTGCTGCCTTTCGATTGCAGCAGGCCAATCAGTTTCTCAGCGCGGATTTCAGAAGTCGGCAGCAGTTCGGGCAGGATCTGCTCTTCCTGATGGATCATGTCAATCACGCTATGGCGCGGCAGCGGCGCGCGCCAGCCTTCGCCGTAGAAGGTTTTATCGAGATGGATGTGCATGTCGCGCGTGGCGGGCAGCAGCAGATAACCTGCGGCGTCCCACGTTGGCAGATTAAGGCTAACGCCCGCAGGATGAACGGCGGCAATCTTGCCAGCGTTCACCTCGACATCATACAAACCGGTTTGCGTGGCGGTGATGACATCCTGTTTGCGGATAAAGGCTTCTTCCAGGCGCACATTGCGTAGCAGATAGTGCGTGGCATCAACACGGCTGGCAGGCGCCGGTTGGCAGGTTTCAGCCGCCTGAACGCTGCGGCTCATGCCCGCGCTGAGTAAGGTGCCTGCGGCGGTGAGTTTCATGCCGGCGGAAAGAAAATCCCGGCGATTGCCGGGTGATAAGAGGCTCATGAATTATTCTCCTTGTAGGGGAGAATAACCCTAAAATAGCCGCTGGCAGGGCGCTGCGATATTTTCCACTGCTGGCTATGGTGAAAACTAATGACCGCAGTGATTGCTACTCAGCGAGATGAATTCGCACCTGATGAAGCCCGGCTTCGCTGCTGAGCGTAATCGCATCATCCGCACTCAGCACATCATCCAGCCACAGCTGATAAGCGCCGGGCGCACGCCGCATCTCAATCTCATAGCGCGCGGCACCTTCATGATAAATCACCTTCGCGCCCGGCCACGCTGTGGGCAGACGCGGACGCAGCCGCAATGTAGCGCCGTGGCGCGTGATGCCGAGCAGGCTTTCGATAATCAGCTGATAGGTCCAGCCCGCCGATCCGGTGTACCACGTCCAGCCGCCGCGACCTTCATGGTGCTCGGCGCTGTAGACATCTGCCGCCATCACATAAGGTTCGACTTTGTAGGTTGCAACAGCGGCAGCATCCAGGCTGTGATTGATCGGATTGATCAGCGCCAGCAACTCCCATGCGCGATCGACCTGGCCCATTTCGGCGAACGCCATAATCGCCCACAGCGCGCCGTGCGTATATTGCCCACCGTTTTCACGGATGCCGGGCAGATAACCGCGAATGTAGCCCGGATTGGGGCCCACGCCATTAAACGGCGGCGTCAGCAGCTTGATCAGGCCGTTATCGCTATCCACCAATTGCTGATCAAGCGCCTGCATCGCCGAGGCGCATTTGTCGTGATCGCCAGCCGCAGAAAGTACCGACCAGCTCTGCGCGATGGCATCAATGCGACATTCGGCGTTGCGCTGTGAACCCAGGGTTTCGCCATTATCGAAGTAGCCACGCAGGAACCATTCACCATCCCAGGCGAGCTGATTGAGCGCCGTTTTCAGTTTGTCAGCCTGCTGTTCACACAAGCTAGCGGCTTCCGTTTGGCCGATACGTCTGGAGAGCGCGGCAAAGCGGGTTAGCACGCTGTAGAGGAAAAAGCCGAGCCAAACGCTTTCACCTTTACCGGCAATGCCGACTTCGCTCATGCCGTCATTCCAGTCGCCGGAACCCATCAGCGGCAAACCATGCTCACCCAATCGCAAACCATGTTTGATGGCGCGCAAGCCATGCTGCCACAGGTTTTCCTGCAGCTGACTGACGTTGGGCAGGCTGTAAACTGACTCTTCTTCGGCGGTGAGCAGCGGCGCTTCAAGATAGCTAATCGGCTGTTCTAACAGCGCGAGATCCTCAGTGGCGGTGATGTAGTGGCAGAGTGCAAAGGGCAGCCAAAGATAATCATCCGAGCAGCGGGTGCGCACGCCGCGTCCGGCGGGCGGATGCCACCAATGCTGCACATCGCCTTCGAGGAACTGGCGGGAAGCGCACAGCACCAGCTGATCGCGCAGTAAGTTGGGCGCGGCGTGGGTGAGCGACAGCGTATCCTGCAACTGATCGCGGAAGCCAAACGCGCCACCGGACTGATAATAGCCGCTGCGCGCCAGCAAACGGCTGGCCAGCGTTTGGTACAGCAGCCAGTTATTCGCCAGCAGATTCACCGCCGCATCGGGCGTCTGCACTTCCACTTTGTTTAGCAAAGCGCGCCAATGCTGTTGCACCTGCTGCAGCTCGGCTTCCGCCTGTTCGCCAGGCAGAAATTGCTGGATCAACGTCAGCGCCGCTGCGGTATCTTCCGCCGCACCTAACACGAACACCAGCATACGCGTATCGCCGTCAATTAAGGTGGTCAGCGTTTGCAGGGTGGCGCAGGGATCGAGTCCCGCGCCGGTATTGCCCGACAAGCCACGCGCCTGCATCATCGCGGGCTGGCGCGTCGAACCATTGCGGCCCAGACACTCAAGGCGATTACCGCTGAAAGCAATCTGATTGCCTGATGCGGCGAAGAAGGCGGTGCGCGCCGATCCGCTGCTGGTGTAGGGATTTACCGCCAGAATGGCGCTGCCATCGGCCACTATCGCCGATGAGGTTTGTACGTGGCGGGCAGATTGGCTCATCAGCTCACCCAGCACCCATTCGACGTAGCCGGTGATCGACAGATGACGGGTTTTGCCAGACAGATTGCTCAGCTGAATCAGGGTGATTTTCGCCGCCTGCTCGCCAGTCACGAAGGTGGTGAGCGTGCTGCGGATGCCTTGCTCCTGATGCACAAAGCGGCTGTAACCCATGCCGTGCTGCGTCAGATAATCTCCGGTGCCGCGCATCGGCAGCGGCATAGGCGACCAGACATCGCCGCTCTCCTCATCGCGCAGATAAAAGGCTTCGCCCGACGTATCGCTCACCGGATCGTTGTGCCACGGCGTCAGGCGATATTCATGCGCATTTTCGTACCATGTGTAAGCCTGACCACTTTCCGAGATCACGCTGCCAAACTGTTTATTCGCCAGCACGTTGCACCAGGGCGCGGGCGTCTGCTGATGTAGGGACAACAAAATGTGATATTCACTGCCATCGGCGCTGTAGCCGCCGGTGCCATTGAACAACTGCACGGTGTCCGGCACAGCGAGGCGAGTGGGCGCAGGAAAGGCCTGTTTATGCGCCAGGAAGCGACAAGGCGGCGCCACCGGCTGCGGTTTCAACAGCACCGTCAGCTGATCGGCCAAACTGCCGTTGCGGCCTTCCAGCACCACGGCCGCTACGCTGAGTAGCAGCGTGATATCTTCGGCCGCAAAGTGCTCGCTTTGACGCAGGAAGATGCCGCCAGGCTTGTCGGTCAGCATCTGCATATCGCCAGATGAAATCATCTTGATCAGCTGATTTTGCAACAGCTGCTGATAGCCGACCTGCTCGCCGTTGAGGATCACCAAATCCGCCATCAATCCTTTCTGCCGCCAGTATTGATGCGCCTTGATCAGATTGCTCACCAGGCTCAGTTGGGTACCGTTTTCAATGCGCACCAGCACAATCGGCAAGTCACCTGACAGCGAGTGTCGCCACAGCGACGATTGTCCCAGGCGATTCTGCTGCAGACGCTGGCTGTCGCCGCGCATTTCAGGGCTGGCAAAAATCACCGCGCTGGCGAGCTGGTTATACAAACTGGCATCTTCAGCGAGAATATTCAGCTGACGCAGCGCCACCTGACTGTGCGAGGCCGCCATCTCAAATACCCGATTGGCGTAGACATTGTTGCGATACTTCTCAATCAAGCCAAGGCAGGCGTCACGCTGCGTGGTTACGCCATACACCAAATCGAGGGTGACGGATTTACCCGCTTTAATCGCGATTTTCTGGCGAATCGACATCAGCGGATCGAGCACCGCACCGGCGCTGCCGCTGAGTACGCCATCGGCTGCAATCGCCTGCGGATCGGCGGCGGTTCTGCCGCGACCAATAAACTGCGCGCGATCGGTTTCATAATGCGTATCGCGCTCGCTGGTGCCGTGAATCAACAGGGCGTGGAACATCCACAGCGGCTCGGTTTTCTCATCACCCGGGCGGCGATGCGCCAGAATCGCTTCCAGTTCAGTGACGATTTCGGTTTGCACAAACAGATTACTGAACGCCGGATGCGCCATATCGCTGGCTGCAGAAGCCAGCACCACTTCCGCATAGCTGGTGATATCAATCTCTCGCAGCTGGCGTGAATGGTTGGTCAGGACGATGCGGCGTATTTCCACATCATCTTCTGGCGAAACTACCACCTGCGTGCGCGTGCTGAGCGTTTCCATGCGCGATTCAAACTCCGCGCCGGCGTTGGTAAAGCGCGCAATATGCTGCGGGCGCGCATCGCCGCTGGGCTGGAAGGTCGGGCTGATCAGCTCGCCGGATTGACGATCGCGAATATAGCAGAAGATACCGTGTTGATTGCTGGTGCCATCGGCGCGCCAGCGGGTTAACGCCACGCCTTTCCACTGGCTGTAACCGGTACCGGATTGCGTCACCATCACATGATAATTGGCATTCGACAGCAGCTGGACCTGCGGCAGATGCGCCGCCGCGCCGCTGAACTCGCGCAGTTCGGGCGTATCCGAACGCGGCTTGATCTCACTGGTATCAACGAACTGACGACGCGGCGTATACAGCTCAATGTCATCCGGCACGCGCTCCTGCAGCAGCAAGTAGGAAGACTGGAAGCGCGCGCTGGACATAAACCGCGCCACCATCGGCGCTTCATGCAATAGATGCGAAATCGCCAGAAAACCCATTCCCTGGTGATGCGCCATGTAGGTTTTCACCGCGACAAATTGCTGGCCGCGCGCCAGGCGCTGCGCGGTGAAATCGAGCGCCTCGTAGAAACCGTATTTTCCGCAGGCACCCATTTTTTTCAGCCGCATCAGGTTATCGATGGCCTGATGCGGTAGCACCATCAGCGCTAATAGCGAGGCGTAAGGCGCAACCACATGATCATCGTTGAGACCACGCTTCAGCCCTAACTCCGGCGTACCAAAGGCTTTGTATTGATAGTTCTGGCTGTCATCGAACGCGGCGTACGCCGACTCGGAGACGCCCCACGGAATCTGCGCGGCGTCGCCGGACGCGATCTGCTGCTTGACCGCCGAGAGCGCCATTTTCTCCAGCAGCGTATCCGGGTAAACCGGCATCACCAGATGCGGCATCAGGTACTCAAACATCGAGCCGCTCCACGACATCACCGCCGGCTTGTTATCCAGTTGGGTGAACAAACGGCCCAGCACGAACCAGCTTTTTACCGGCAGCTGGTTGGCGGAGATGGCGTAATAGTGCGTCAGGCGCACTTCGGACGGGAAGAGATCGTAATGGCCTTTATCGAGCACGCCGCTGTCGAGGTTGTAACCGACGCTGAGCAGCGCGGTTTTTTCGACATAGAGAAAGCGGAAATCCATTTTGGCGTGATCTTCCAGCCGTCCTTCCAGCTCCAGTAAGGTCGCCATGCGTTCACGCGCGGCCCACATCACAGACGCCGCGAGCTGAGAGTTGAGGCCGGGGCGATGAAGCTCTAACTCACTCAGCCACAGCAGAGAAGGCAAGGCGTCAGGCAGGTCATCATCCGGCGTGATCCAGCTGAAAAACAGCGTCCACTCCTGCTGAAAATCGCTGAGCTGGTGGATAAACAGCGCGAACCATTTCACCTGCAACGGCGGCAGCGTGATCTGCGCCAGCAGAATTTCACTCAGCGCGATCAGCGATGAGAGATGATTGGCAATCGCAGCAGGCGCGGCCTGCTGCAGCGCAGTAAACTGCTCGCTTAACTCATCCCAGCGATCGTTACGTTCAGCGCCCATTTGCGCTACTGCCAGCAACAAGGTGTCATTCAAGCCCGCCATGATCACCGGTAAAGTCAGCACCGGCAGATGCTTCCACTGCGCCAGCCCGGCTTGCAGGGTGGCGAGGTGCGCGGCGAGGTTGCCGCTGTCGACGGTGGAAACGTAACGCGGATTTAACGGCTTTAGCGTGTAGGTGTCGTACCAGTTGTAGAGATGTCCACGAAAATGCTCCATGCGATCGAGGCTATCCAGCGTGGCGAGCGAACGGGTAATCACCTGTTTCTGCGTGATGTAGCCAAAATCCCACGCGGTTAAATTGGCCAGCAGCGACAAGCCGATATTGGTCGGCGAGGTGCGGTGCGCCACCACCGGCTGCAACACTTCCTGAAAGTTATCCGGCGGCAAATGGTTATGCTCGGCAGTGACGAAATCATCAAACCATGCCCAGGTGTGACGCGCGGTCTGGCGCAAAAACTGCTGCTGCTCGGCGGAGAGCTTTTTCTGGCGCGATTGCGCGGGTTTACTCAACTGCCACAACAGCCACGGCGTCACTAACCACAGCAGCGAGATCGGCAGCGCCAGCGCAATCAATTCAGGATTAACCAGCGCGGTTAAAAGTGACAGTGCAACGCCCGCCGCCGGATTAAACCACATCGCCTGATAAAAATGGCGGAGTGACGGCGTGGGCGACGAACTGCCCGCCGAGGCACTTTTCCATTCGTGGAGAAACTGCCCGCTCACGTTCAGTCGCCACAGCGTGACGATAATCGCTTTCAGCGACCAATAGCTTTCGTGCGGCAGCGCCGCCAGCGTCAGTCCGGCGCGGCTCAGGCGCATTAACGCATCCGAAGACAAAATAGTGAGATGATGCTGCCAGGCGCGCTTCTTGCTTTTGCGCATGCCTTCCATGCTTAGCGCTAATGCGCTGGGCAACAGTAGGAACAGCGCAATACAGCCGAGCCAAAACGGCGGATTCGCCACCCAGCTAAAGGCCAAAAACATCAGCAGCAGCAAGGCGGGCGCAATCAGGCTGCGACGCAGGTTATCGAATAATTTCCAGCGCGACAGTGCACTCAGCGGATTGGCCTGATAGCCACCATCCTCCAGTCGCACGCGCAGTTTCAGCCAGTTCAGCAACTGCCAGTCACCGCGCACCCAGCGGAAACGGCGCGCGACATCGCTGAGATAGTTATCCGGATAGTGTTCATACAGCACCACATTGCTGACCACGCCGGAGCGCGCATAACAGCCTTCCAGCAAATCATGGCTGAGCACCAGATTTTCCGGGCAGGTATTACGCGTTGCGCGGGTAAAGGCCGCCACATCGTAAATGCCTTTGCCGACAAACGAACCTTCGCCAAACAGATCCTGATAGATATCGGAAGACATCGACGAGTAGGCATCGTTGCCCGGCACGCTGCTGGAGAGGCGCGCGTAGCGGCCTTGTCCAAATGGCGGAATCTCCTCCGCCAGACGTGGCTGCAGAATGGCATAGCCTTCCACCACGCGGTTCAGGCTGTCATCAAACACCGGCGCATTAAGCGGATGCGCCATGATGCCAATCAGCTTGTGCGCGGTTTCACGCGGCAAAATGGTGTCGCTATCGAGGGTAATGACGTATTTCACCGTGCGCATTTGCGCCTGGCTGGCGCCGACGATGACGTTAAACATCTCCGCTTCACCCTGCAGCCAGCGATTGAGCGCATGCAGTTTGCCGCGCTTGCGCTCGTAACCCATCCACACGCCCTGCGAAGGGTTGTGCACGCGGTTGCGATGCAGCAGAGAAAACAGCACATCATTGTGCGACTTGCTGCTGTACCGGCGGTTGAGCGCCTGAATTTTCAGCACCGCATAACCGATGATTTCAGCATCATCGTCATTATGTTCATCGACGTTGTCGGTGAAATCGGCCAGCAGCATAAAGCTAATGTTGTCGAGCGCATTGCCGAGATAGCTGGTTTCCAGCGACCGCAGCAGCGCATCGGTGCCTTGTTTGCTGCTGATTAAACAGGGGATCACCACCAGCGTGCGATCGCCATCCGGTACCGCCAGCTCGTAATCAAGTCGTGGAAGCGGTAGCGGATGGCGGGTGCGGGTTGTCACTTCGCTGAGCAACTGCATGGCGAGCTGGCTGCTGATTAAGATCACCGCCGGCACCAGTAACAGCCACAGCACCACCGACATCGCGGATTGATGGGTGAAAAACAGCGCTTCGGCGCTGAAGGCGGTGGTCAATAACGTCAGGCTGCCCAGCCAGGAGAGCAGCGGCGTTTGGCTGAGATGATGACGCGCCTGATTCAGCCACGAACGGCGCGGCTTTAGCTGTTGCTCAAGCTGCGCGCGCCCTTTATCCAGCAGGAAGTAACCAATGTGCTGCTGACGCGCTGGCAATCCGGGCTGACGACTCAGCGCCAGCACCTGATTGGCCACGCTAAGCTCGTCGAATTCGCTCTGGCGAGCCAGTTCTTCAACCACATGCCGATATTGATCGCGACTGTCAAAATGCATCTGCGGATAAATGCCAGCGGGATCCTGCGCCAGCACCTGTTCGACCAGGCTCAGCGACTCCACCAAATCCTGCCAGTTGATTTCGCCCAGCTGGCGCAATCCGGCAATGCTGTTGCTGACCGATAGCTGGCTCAGTGCCAGCTGGCGGTTGAATTGTTCAATCACATCCGCAGTATTACGCCCGGTGTTCAGCAGATGCTGCTCCACCCACGTTAGCGCCAGCGAGTGATTTTGCCCATTCAGTTTGCGCGCCAGTTCGGCGACAAACGCGCCGGATAGCTGGTCGTTTTTATGCGCCATATCGGCGATCACCTGAATCACGCGGGTGGCGTCTTTGGCGGAGTGATGAACGATCTCATTAATCCACGCTTCGGCCTGGCTGCGCTCCTGATGAATCTCGGCAACGCCTTGCGCAATGCGCGCGAGGTTATCGAGCAGCGCAAAGCGCAGCATGGCGGGAAGCGCCCAGAGTTCACCCATCAGCAGCGGCGTCACGCGCTGATAGGCATGAATAAAGGTCGCCAGCACCGCCGACTCTAAGCGGCCATCGCTGTGGCTGATCATCTCATCCGCAATCGCCTGAATACGTAAATAGTGAGCGGGCTCTTTCAGCGCGGGCAAACCCTGACCAAATTTGGTGGGCAATAGATGGCGCACCATACGAATTTGCTCTTCGATAATATAAAAATTATCCAGCAACCATTCGCCAGCCGGAGTCAAATTACGCTTATCGCCGGTACTTAATATTTCTGCGCTTTTTATCAGCGCCTGTTCATTTTCAGTCAGCCGCTGCAATAATTTATAGCTTTTTTTGGCGTCAGAAAGATGATGCGTTTTTGCCAGACGCTCACCATATATTTCCATTTGTCGCTCGGAAAAAACATCTGGCCGGTTCGCCTGATAAACGCCGCTGTGATGTAAAAACTCAAAGCTGCTGCGTGCCGTTGCTGGAAGCGCACTACTGCTGATGATTGACCCGGTGGGAAGTTTATTTTTCATAATGGCGTCGCAAAAAATCCAATGGATTATAAAAGTCAGCACTATCAACAGGAAAATTGACGGTATAAGAGAGGGCGAGGGAAAATAATTGTCTTTTTTGAGTATAGCGCTAAATCAATTTAACGGTTGGTTTATAAAATAAAAGTTAATTTAAAACATTTAACTGAACGTAATGATGGAGTTGAAGATCTTTAACAGGGTTGTCAAGTGTTAGCTGCAATGAAAAAAATCAGGTGTGTTAGAATGAGTTAACTGAAAAAGGAAATAAATCATGAGCTGGTTAAATCAATTTTTAGAAAGCTTATCACGCCGGGAAGTCAAAACTCAGTGTCCAGTCTGTAAAAAGTTTTGCCCACAATCGTCCTTAAAGCAAGCGCGCGGACAGGCTATGTTGTGCCCGCACTGTAAATCACTGTTTATTGCCGAGGAGTAAGCGAATGCGCCATATTCTTGAATGGATTGATGTAAATGAACAAGCGCCCGGCTACAAGCAGGAGTGCATCGTGCAATTTGAAAATGGTGAGGTGCAGGGCGGCTGGCTGTACGGCGGGCAATCGCGCAGCGGCGAGCATATTTTCCTTGAAGCGCATGCGGAATATGAAACCAGCATGGATGTGAATTTCTGGATGTCATTGCCGCCAGCGCAACCGGACCAACTCGCTGCGTTTCATTCGCCGATGCGAAAGAACGCAAGATAATATTATCGCTCATATTCGATAAATGACCGCTGCGCTTCAGCCTGATCGACAAACTGAAAAGCCAGTGGATGTATTAATTCTTTATCACAATACCAGCAGTCATTAACACGTTTAAAAACGTCACCCTGGTGAAAGGGTTGAGCTTTATCCAAACGCATGACGGCATATTTGCCATTATTGAAGGTAACTTCATAAAGAGAAATTAAACCGAGCGGCATTAATTTGCGTTCGTGAATAATTTCGCCGTTGAGTTCTGGCGGGCTTGGTTTTTTCATCATGTTCTCTCCGATTGACCTGATTTAAGTCTGGCAATAATTTAAACAATGCGGTGAGTTTATTTTTCAGGCTTCGCTTGTGAATTATGCATTGTCCGCCAGGATTAAGTCAGGCTTATGTGCCGGCGTAATTCCTTATTCGTTCTCGCCCACGTTTTTACCTACCTGATATTCTATTCTACCTAAAGGCCATATTATGACGATTAAAACACTGCAAGATCTGTTTGTGCATGATCTCTCCGATATTTACAGCGCCGAAAAACAGATCACTAAAGCGTTACCAAAAATGATTCGCGCCGCCTCTGATCCTAATCTGGTTGCCGCTTTTAAACAGCACCTCGAAGAAACGCGCGGACAAATTGAACGTATTGATCAACTGGTTGAGCTCACAGAAGGCGTGCAGATCAAACGAATGAAATGTCATGCGCTGGAAGGTCTTGCTGAAGAGGCGCAGGAAATTATCGATGAAGTGGAGAAAGGGCCGGTTTGCGATGCGGGTCTGATCGGTGCCGCGCAGAAGGTTGAGCACTATGAGATCGCCACTTACGGCACCTTGCGCGCCTTAGCCCTGAAACTGGATTATCAGGATGCCGCCAGGTTATTGGGTGAAACGCTGGAAGAAGAAAAAGCCACCGATGAAAAACTGACGCTGATTGCTGAAGAGCAGGATTAAATGTCGGCGCAAGCGGTGAGCAGGCGAGAAACAAGCCAGCTGTAGTTCTTCACCGATAATGACGATTTTTTCAGCACCGCAGGGCATCCTGCGGGCTGAATTAATTGGCGCGTTACCCCCGCAATTCCTATCAAAAAGAAATGTCTTACCTGACAGGTTCTTATTTCACGTCCAAAAAAATCCCCCCTATAATCTGATACAGATCAATTCATGCCACGCTTCAGCAACTTACTCTGCGCTTCGTAAAGAAATGTAAGTCCACAGCGAAACGATTAAGTGAGGGGAAAGGTCATGATGAATAAATTCGTGCAGAGCATATTTCTGGTGATGACGATGGTTGCGGTCAGCCCGGCACATGCGATCAGTGCTGCGCATCGCGCCGCGCTTGAGCGCTCAGGATGTGATATGCAGAACGAAGCAACCTGGTGTGACATTCATAAAACCAAAACGCAGAACGACGCGCACCGTCCTGCCGCCGACTCGTCAAAAAGCACACTGGAGGCGCAGAGAAGTGATATTGCTTCCTTTCTACAATCACGTGTTGTGGCACAACCTAAAGCGAGCGCTTTTGCGGCATTGGTGGAGCATGGATTCATGCGTGAAAATGACGGCGACTATTTCAAAATCACCGATCGTTCAGCGTGGCATGTTTTGATGACGTTCAACGCGGATGGCACTGTCGCCAGCGCCACGGTTAAATAATCCACCCAGTTCATTGAAAAATTCGCTTGCGAATTAATGCGTTAAAATTCACTTCTATCACAGTATGCTGATCGTCCTTTTCTGGAACATGGCAATGAAACAGAGGATTTGCATGTCTGCTAACGGTCACTCCGCAGAGCCCAAAACGATATTTCGTGCTGGGCGCTTCTTATTGATGCAGAAACTACTACGCCGCGACAAAACGCCGATCGCGCTGTTGCTACTGGCTGCGCTGGTCGGTGTGTTAACCGGTTTGATTGGCGTAGCATTCGATAAAGCCGTGAATTTTGTGGTGCAGACGCGATTGAGCTGGCTCGCGGATGCCGGTGACAATCTGCTGGTGAAAATAGCCGGTGCGTTTCTGCTTTCGGCATTATTAGGCGCACTCGGCTATTTTCTGGTGCGACGCTACGCGCCGGAAGCGGGCGGATCGGGCATTCCCGAAATTGAAGGCGCGCTGGAGGAACTCCGTCCGGTGCGTTGGTGGCGCGTGCTGCCGGTGAAATTCATTGGTGGCATGGGCGCGTTAGGTTCAGGCATGGTGCTGGGTCGCGAAGGGCCAACCGTGCAACTGGGTGGCAATATCGGCGGCATGTGTGTCGATATATTCCGCGTTAAATCTTCTGAATCTCGCCACACGTTGCTGGCAACCGGTGCTGCCGCCGGTTTGTCGGCCGCCTTCAACGCACCGCTGGCGGGCATCCTGTTTATTATTGAAGAGATGCGTCCGCAGTTTCGTTACAGCCTGATTTCCATCAAAGCGGTGTTTGTTGGCGTTATCGTCTCCAGCATTGTTTTCCGCGTGTGTAATGGCAATGACGCGATCATCAATATTGGTCAGTTGCAGGATGCGCCAACCAATACGCTTTGGCTTTATCTGGTATTAGGTGTGTTATTCGGTGGCTGCGGCGTAGCGTTTAACCGCTTCATTTTCCTCGCGCAGGATCAGTTTCAGCGTTTGCACCAAGGCCGCGTGGCACCGTGGGTGATGTGGGGAAGTTTACTGGCTGGCGCGTGCGGCGTGATTGGTCTGGTGCTGCCACAAGCCATTAATGGCGGGATTGCCCTGATCCCGGATTTCTCCAGCGGCACCTACAGCGCGCTGGCGCTGTTTCTGCTCTTTGCATTGCGCACGCTCATCACTATCTGTTGTTTCTCCTCCGGCGCGCCAGGCGGTATTTTCGCCCCGATGCTGACGCTAGGCACGCTGCTCGGCACCTGCTTCGGCCAGCTCTGCATGCAGTGGCTGCCGGGTTTACATCTGGAGCCGGCAACCTTTGCCGTGGCCGGTATGGGCGCGCTGTTTGCGGCCTCGGTGCGCGCGCCGCTGACCGGCATTGTGCTGGTGCTGGAGATGACCAACAATTATCAGCTAATTTTGCCGATGATCATTACCTGTCTCGGCGCGACGTTGGCTGCGCAGTTCTTCGGCGGCAAACCGCTGTACTCCGCAATTCTTGCGCGCACGCTGGCGAAGGCGAAACAGATAAATGTGCCGTCGGTGAATCGGTCGTCATAAATGGCGTATTTAGCCATAAAATGCCTATGTATGAAGGTGCGCATGAATGCGCACCCTACGAAAACCTCGCCAAACTGCTGTAGGGTCGCCATTTATGGCGACCGAATAACGCTTAACTGACGGGCATTACGCCATGAATGGCGACCCTACGGCGTAAGGTGTGCATTAAAGCAACGCACTCATCAACCAACTCGAAAACGCCGTCATCGCGGCGCTTTCTGGCCGCGATTGCAAACGCGTTAACCAGTAACCGCCGAGATCGATTTCAGCGGGAAAAGGGCGCACCAGCTTCTCGCTTTGCAGCAGGTGATTGAAAATCCTCACCGGCGCCAGCGCAATCCCCGCACCCAACAATGCCGCTTCGATCATCGTCAGGGACGAGTCAAAAATCATCACCGGATGCGCAGGCGATGGCGCATGTTCGTTAATGCTTTGCAGCCATTGGCTCCATTCATCACGCCGGAACGAGCGCAGTAGGGTAAATTTGTGCACGTCTGCAGGTTGCTGCAACTGCCGGGCAATGGCCGGATTACACAGCGGTGATAGCGGGGCAGGACAAATAAACTGCGCCTCGGTGCCGTGCCAGGCGCCGCTACCAAAGCGAATGGTGTAATCGTGGCCTTCGGCAGCCGGATCGACGCGATTGTTGTGGGTGGAGAGTTGCAACTCGATGTGCGGATAGCGGCGGTTAAAATCCTCTAATCGCGGCAACAGCAAGCCGGTGGCAAAGCTTCCCACCACGCCGACTTTCAATTTCTCGCGCATCTGTCCGGACGAGAAACGATCCAGCGTATCGGCAATCCGATCGAAAGAGTCGTTGAGCACCGGCAACAGGCTTTCACCTTCTGTGGTCAGCATCAATCCGCGCGATACCCGCACAAACAGCTGGCAGCCGAGCTGCTGCTCCAGCGATTTCACCTGCTGACTCACGGCTGCATGGGTTACGTGCAGCTCAATCGCCGCATTAGTAAAACTTAGATGACGTGCGGCGGCTTCAAAGGCTCTGAGCGCGTTGAGGGGAATATAGGGGCGAGTCATGCGCTTACCTGTAAGATTTTCTATTGTCTGACGCTAAAATTAACAGTTTGTTGCACCCTGTCAAATTGGGCAAACTGCCCGCGGAACAACAACCCGGAAGGTTAATAACAGTGAAATTGATTTCTCAAACATTGATAGCAACAGCGCTGACATCGGCGTGCTCAATGACGTTCGCCGCAACGGCGGATGTGCAGGCAACCGTTGATCAGGCGATCAAACCGCTGATGCAGCAGCAAGCGATTCCCGGCATGGCAGTGGCGGTGGTGGTTAAAGGCCAGCCTCACTATTTCACCTGGGGCATGGCGGATGTAAAACAGCAGCGTCCGGTCACGCAAGACACGCTGTTTGAGCTGGGTTCGGTGAGTAAAACCTTCACCGGCGTGCTGAGTGGCATCGCGGTGAATAAAGGCGAAATCGCGCTGAGCGATCCGGCCAGCAAATATTGGCCGGCGCTGAATACGCCGCAGTGGCGTAATATCACGCTGCTGCAGCTGGCGACTTACACCGCTGGCGGCCTACCGCTGCAGGTGCCCGATGCCGTGACCAGTGAAAAAGCGCTGGCGAACTTCTATCAACAGTGGCAACCGCAGTGGACGCCGGGCAACACGCGTCAATATGCCAACAGCAGCATCGGCTTGTTTGGCTGGCTGGCGACGAAACCGAGCGGACTGACATTTGAGCAGGCGATGCAGCAGCGCGTATTTACGCCGCTGCAACTGAAGCACACCTTTATCACCGTGCCGGACACCGCGAAGCAAGATTACGCATGGGGCTACCGCGAAGGCAAACCGGTGCGCGTGTCGCCGGGCATGCTGGATGCTGAAGCCTATGGCGTGAAGTCGTCGATTAAAGATATGGCGCGCTGGATGCAGGCCAATATGGATCCGCAGCAGGTTAACGATAAGACGCTGCAGCAGGCGCTGGATTTCGCGCAAACACGTTTCTATCGCACCGATGCGCTCTATCAGGGTTTGGGTTGGGAGATGCTGGATTGGCCCGCTCAGGCAGAGATGGCAGTGAAGGGCGCAGATAACAAGGTGGCGCTTGGGCCGCAGCCGGTGCGGGATGCGCAATCACATCCGCGTGTCACCTCATCGTGGGTACATAAAACCGGGGCAACGGGCGGATTCGGTGCCTATGTCGCCTTCATCCCGGAGAAGCAGGTCGGCATTGTGATATTGGCGAACAAAAATTATCCCAATACCGAGCGGGTCAAAGCCGCGATGCAGATCCTGAAAGCGTTGCAGTAAGCGTATGGGGCGAACTCCTCGCCCCATCAACTACACTTAATGGGTGATCAACAAAGGAGCTTCAGATGAGCAATCACCCTAAAGATAAACGCGACGTGAACGATGAAAAGCATCCCGCCAAGGACAATCCCAGTGAACACGGCGAGATCCCCAGAACGCGCGATGACAGTGAAGACGACAAAAAAGATCCGTTTAACGACGAATAACAAACATCATCAGCAACGGCAGCGCGACAAACAGCATTAACGCGGTTGGCGCGCCTGCCTGCATATAGAGTTGTCCAAACAGCAGCGATCCCATCACCTGACCCGCCGCCAACATAAAGAACAAGATGCCTACGCCGATGGCGGGGGCATTTTTGGTTGCTTCCGCGCCCCACACCAGCAACACACCCGAGAGCGTAACGTAAGCCGCGCCACCCAGCGCCACGGCGGGAAACAGCCAGGCTGAAGAGTGATGGCTGAACGCCAGCAGCAATAAGGGAACGGCCAGGCTGCACTGCGACAGCCAATAAACGCGCTTCATCCCCATCCATTTCGCCATCGGGCCGGTGAGCGTGCCGATAATGCCTGCTGCGCCAGCGATGAGCCACAACAGGCTAACCATGCGGTCGCTGACCTGAATGTGATGCAGCAGATCCGGCCCGAAACTCCACCATGCCGCGCTGGCGACGCCGCTGATCAACGCAACGATGATAAGGCGCTGCAGCGAGCGCTGACGCAGGTGGCTTATCCAGGATTCATGCTGAGCGTTTTCACTCTGATTGGGTAGCTGGCGCCAAATCGGCACCAGGCAGATCATCGCCAGCGCGGCAAAAACCGCACAGGCGATGCGCCAGCCGCCGGGCAGCCAGTACAAAATTGGCACTGACAGCATAATGCCCATGCTGGTTCCGGCATTGATAACCGTGTTCATCTGCGGCTGCTGTTCAGCATCAATGCGCTGGCTGACGGCGCTCGCTAACGCAGGCGAGGCGAGACCGGCGCTCATGCCGGCGATAAACAATCCCATGCCGAGCATCCACGGCGATACCGCGCTCGCGATAATCAGCAAACCCAATGCGGCACACAGCGCGGCGATCGCAGCCGGAAATCGCGGCCCGGCGCGGGCGCTCATCATCGGCGCGATCAGTACCGCCATGCAGTAAGCGGCAAAGCTGCAGGCTGAAAGCACGCCAGAAACGCGCGGCGTGAACGGGATGTCGTGCATCACCTCGGGCATCATCAATCCCCAGGCGAAGCGCGCCATACCGTAAGTCACCGCGATAAGTGAAAAACCGGTGATGCCGAGCGCCGTGCCCTTCATTCTTGTTCGCTGAGAGCGATCAGCTGCAGCGCGGCGTTCTTACCGGCCTCACACGCCTGCGCCGCGCCAATGATCAGCGCGGAAGTGAGCACACCTTCAAACAGCAGCCAAACCGCATCCGCCAGCGCCACATGCTGCTTGCCGAGCGACTGCTGAATGGCGCGCGCAATGTAATCGCGCATGTTGTGCCGGTACGCCAGCGCCTGTTCGGCCAGCGCAGCATCTTCTCCGGCGTATTCGCCCCACGCTTTAAGAAACAAGCAACCATTATTGCCGTATTGCTGCATCCAGTCGGCCATCGCATCGAACATGTGGCTGACCGCTTGCGGATGTTCCGGCGATTGCAGCGCGGCGAAGAAACGTTCCTGACGCGCCTCCAGCACCGCGGCCGTTAGCGCTTCACGTGAGGGGAAATAGCGATACAGCGTACGCGTCGAGACGTTCGCCTCGCTGCAAATGCGATCGGTGCTGATGGCGTGAAAGCCGTTGAGATAGAACAGCCGCTCGGCGGCATTGATGATATCAAGTTTCTTTTTCATCCTTAAAAAGTAAACCGATCGTTTTACTTTTGCAAATCTAAGGATGTTGGAGATTTACTTAGAGACCAGTTAATGCTGACTCCAGCCGATCCAGCGCAAACAAAATGCCGTAACGGCGCGCGTGTTGCGCTTGCGGCAGCGGCAGCCAGATATCGGCCTGATTGGCGAGATCTAACGTCTGCGCACAAAGCGCAATCACCGGCGTTTTTTGAATGTGCGCGTGATGTACCGCGCTGAGCACGTGGCTGTTAACCTTATCAAGCGCGAGAATCAGCAACAGATCGTCCGGCTGCAAACGGCTCAACGTCATGCTCAGCAGGTTGTCATCCTGAATCCACGCGCTGGCGAGCCCGGCGCTTTGCAAGCGCTGATGGACTTCCGCCACCAGCGCCGTTTGCAGCCCCGATGCGCCAATCAGCAGCACGCTTCGGGCCTTACGCAACATCTCTGCGGCGCGCTGCCATGTTGCGGTTTCCGCTTCAGCGTATTGCTGGGTTAACGCCTGTGTAATCGCCTCAATCGGCGCAATTGCGTTGGTGGTTTGTCTCTGTGGCGCGCGCGCCAGCCGCATACGCAAATCGCGGATATCTTCGCAACCCAGCGAACGTGCAAAGCGGGTGATAGTGGCGGCGCTGACTTCTGCGCGACCGGCAAGTTGCTCGATGGTGGCGGAAGCGGCAAACGCGGTGTCGCTGAGAATCGCTTCGGCAACGCGTTTCTCCTGCTGGCTGAGCGACGATTTGCGCTGGCGGATGACATCGATAAACTCCATGTCCTGCTGCTGACCGGCTTTACGCACCTGATGGAGAAAATCATCGAGATCCTGACAGCCCGCCGAAGTGGCAAAGCGTCGCAGCACATCGGGACTGACGCCCGCCTGCGTGGCAAGACTTTCCATGGTGACGTGCAAATTGGCGTGCAGGTTCGCCAGAATAAAACGCGCCAGCCTCGATTCCTGCGCATCCGCGCGCTCCGACTGCTGCCGTAATTGCCAGACAATATCCATCAGCTCATCACATCCTCAGTAGCGAAGGTCCATCATGCATGAAATTATTTTTCATGTTGAGTTTTTTTTCATCTCATCGCGAGGTTTTAGCGCCGTTTGTTAGCTTTGTTATTGTTAAATTACGGTTAAGATCACACTCGTGAAAAATATTTTCATGATGATTTTGTTCGTATCTGTATGACTTATATTGATAAATTATCAATACATCAGAAAATCCTCTGCCCGCAACCACTTTACAGCTTCTCTGAGACAGGTCTTAAATGGCCAGGACAAATCACAGGAGAAGAAATTATGCGCATCGTACTTTGCTGTGCTGCGGGCATGTCTACCAGCATGCTGGTGAGCAAAATGCAGCACGCCGCTGCAGGTCGTGGTCTGGAGATCGACATTAAAGCCGTGCCGGTGGCGGAATTCGAACGCATTCTGCCGGATGCCGATGTGGTTCTGCTTGGCCCGCAGGTGCAGTTCGAAGCGGCCCGTCTTACCGCCATTGCCGCGCCGCAGGGCAAATCTGTCGCCGTCATCGACATGATGGATTACGGCATGATGCGCGGCGAACAGGTGCTCGATAAAGCGCTGGCCTTACACGCCTCCTAAACGTCCGTTTTAACCCATCCGAATGACATTACACGGCTTTGTGCTGTGGGGGATTCTGCATGTCTGAAATCGTGGCTATCGAGTTTGAAGAGGAAATTATGCTGCTGCTGGTGCAGGCCGGCGCAGCCCGCAGCGCGGCCATCAGCGCGCTGCGACTGGCGCGAGAAGGGCGCTTTGACGAGGCGCAGCAACAGCTGGCGGCGGCAGGCGAAAGCATCAGCGCTGCACACCATCAGCAAACCGCGCTGATTGGTCTGGATGAAGGCAGCGGCAAGTTGCCGGTCACGCTGATTCTGGTACACGCCCAGGATCATCTGATGAACGCCATGCTGATTCAGGATCTGGCTGGCGAAATCATTGAACTCTACCGCCGCACTGCGGCAGGAGACACACATGCTTAAGATCGCAATTATTGGTGGTGGCAGCAGCTATTCACCGGAGCTGGTGGAAGGGATCATCAATCGCTATGCGCAGCTGCCGGTGACGGAACTGGCGCTGGTGGATATCGAGCAAGGGCGTGAAAAGGTTAATGTCATCGCCGATCTTACTCGCCGCATGCTGCAGCAAAACGGGCTGGAGCAGGTAAAAGTCAGCGTGCATTTTGAGCTGGACGACGCGATTCGCGGTGCTCGTTTTGTTCTGACGCAGCTGCGTGTGGGACTGTTGGCCGCGCGTGCGGCGGATGAGCGCCTCGGGCTGAAGTATGGTCGGCTCGGCCAGGAAACCACCGGAGTTGGCGGCTTTGCCAAAGCGCTGCGCACCATTCCGGTGATGCTCAACGTGGCGCGCAAAGTGGAAGAACTGGCGCCGGACGCCTTTATCATCAACTTCACCAATCCGGCGGGGATTGTGACGGAAGCGGTGTCGCGCTACAGCAAGGCGAAAATCATTGGGCTGTGTAACGTGCCGGTGAATATGCATCACATGATTGCCGGCATGCTCGACGCGCCCTGGGATGACGTGCAGCTGCGCTTCGCCGGGCTCAACCATCTGGTGTGGGTGCATCAGGTGACGTGCCGGGGCGAGGATGTGACCGCGCAGGTGATCGAGCAACTGTGCGACGGCCAATCGCTCACCATGAACAACATCAAAGATATGCCGTGGTCGCCGCAGTTCCTGCGCGCGCTCAAAGCGATTCCGTGCCCGTATCACCGCTATTACTGGCAAACGCCGCAGATGCTGGCCGAAGAGCAGGAGAAAGCGCAAAACGGTCACGAAGGCACGCGCGCCGAGCAGGTGATGAAAGTGGAAGCAGAACTTTTCGCGCTGTATGCCGATCCGCATCTGGCGCACAAACCCGAGCAACTGAGTTTCCGTGGCGGCGCTTATTACTCCGAAGTGGCGGTCGAGCTGATCAGTGCGATTCACAATAACAGCGGCAAAAATCTGGTGGTGAACTGTCGCAACAACGGCGCGATTCACGGCCTGCCGGACGACGCGGTGGTGGAAGTGAACTGCCTGGTCGATGCGCAAGGCGCGCATCCGCTGGTGTTTGGTGAGCTGCCGCCGCTGATGAATGGCCTGACGCAGCAGATCAAAGCGTTTGAACGTCTGACCATCGAAGCCGCCGTACATGGCGATCGTGAGCAAGCGCTGCTGGCGCTGCTTGGCAATCCGTTAGTCGGTGATGTCGCGACCGCCGAAGCCTTGCTGGACGAAGTGCTGACCCTTAACCAGCCGTGGCTGCCGCAGTTCGCCACGCCATAATCCGTTGCGCCATTGAGCCAGAGGAACACCTATGTCCAACCGTACTTTTATAGACCGTTATGTCTTGCCCGTCGCACTGAAAATCGCCGGTCAGAAGCATGTGCTCTCCGTGCGCGACGGCATCATTCTCAACATGCCGTTTATGCTGATTGGCAGCTTCTTCCTGATCTTTGCCTATCTGCCGATTCCGGCGTGGGGCCATTTGATGGCGGATCTGTTTGGCGACACATGGCGCAACAAACTACTTTATCCGGTGCGCGCCACCTACGACATCATGGCGCTGATCTCCAGTTTCGGTATCGCTTACCGTCTGGCGGAGAAGTATCGCACGCTCGATCCGCTCACCAGCGGCGCGATGGCGTTAGTGGCGTTTGTGATGACGATTCCGCAGCAGACGCTGTTTGCCCCGGTGGAAGGCGCGCCGGCACAGTTGGTCACCGGCGTGTTACCCATTTCGCTGATTGGCAGCCAGGGTTTGTTCGTGGCTATCGTGGTGGCGCTGCTATCGACCGAGATTTACCGCTTTGTGCATAACCGTAATCTGGTGATCAAGATGCCAGAAGGCGTGCCGCCTGCGGTGGCGAAATCCTTCCTCGCGCTGGTACCCGGTTTTTGCGTGCTGGCTATGGTGTTGGTGATTCGTCTGGCGGTGGAAGCGTCGCCGTTTGGCGATATCAATAACCTGATTGCCACTGTGATTGGTTTGCCGATGCATCACGTGGGCGGCACGCTGCCCGGCATGATTTTCTCGGTACTGCTGATTGGAATTCTCTGGACGCTTGGATTGCACGGCGACGCGATTGTGCTGGTGTTTATTCAGCCGGTTTGGCTTTCGAACATGAGTGAAAACCTCGAGGCGTTTCAGCATAACCAACCAATTCCGCACATCTTTACCCAGCAGTTTTACGATTTGTGGATTGCGCCAGGCGGCACCGGCGCGCTACTGGGATTGGTGATCTTTATGCTGATTCGTTCACGCAGCCGCCAGATGAAACAGCTCGGTAAAATTGCCGCACCGGCGGCGCTGTTTAACATCAGTGAGCCATTAGTGTTCGGCATTCCACTGGTGATGAACCCGTATCTTTTCCTGCCATTCATCCTGACGCCAGTGGTGCTGGTGATTGTGTCGTGGGCGGCGATGAGCACCGGTTTGGTGGCACCGCCAGCCGGGATTGCGCTGCCGTTTACCACGCCGATTTTCGTCAGCGGCTATCTGGCTACCGGCGGACATATTTCCGGCACCGTTTTGCAGGTAGTGAATCTGACCATTTCGCTGGTGATTTACTATCCGTTCTTCCGCGTCTGGGATCGTCTGAAGTTCCGCGAGGAAGAGGCGAGTCTGCAGCAAGCAAAAATGGTAAGCGGGGAAGCGGTAACGCCTTGAAGTAAGGGGCAGAAGTGCAGATTGATGCGCTTCTGCATCGTTTAAACCCGTAAACAGCAATGCGCATTAATCACCTAACAGGACTAATTTACAATTCTCTTTGGGCTCTAACTATCACTCAACTGACTGTTATCGCTGATTTTATTTCAACTGCTTAAATTAACAGCGTTTTTATTAAAAGAAAATTCTGTACTCTTATTCTGTGTTTGTATATTTTTGTAATCAAGCGGTGACAAAACTTCTTTCACCCCGAAACCCACGCTACTAAATGTAAACTTCAGCAGGCTCTCTTGATAGACATTTTCTCTAAAATTAATAATATTCCCTTCTTAACAAATTCAATCAGCTTAGTGAGATCTTTTGTAATCTCGCTTTTCAGACTATTCCATTAATTTTTTTATCACTCATTAAAGTGCTGGCACTAAGTTGCCAGGGGAAACGCATGCAAAAAATGAATATCAGTACCGATTTTATCGCCTATTTCAATTGTGGTTCTGTAAAACTGAAATCTGAAGCCGAAATATTGGGTTCAATTATCACCGCTATCATCAAAGACAAAAAAACCGTTACCAATAAGAGCATTATCGCCTATCTGCTGGCAGAGCTTGAGAGCACCAATGATGTGGTGTTCCAGGATTGCCTGCGCAATACGCTGCAAATCGTGGTTGGAAAGACGCCGGATGATGACGGCTTTTTAAGTTAAGATAATCTCCCATAATTAAGAATGGGGGTATTAAACTGATTTCAATTTTAAAAGTTCAGGATTTATCTGACAGTATCAGGCCATGCGAATGGCGTTATAATTACTGGCCCGACCAGAATAATCTGGCACACAGATATATCCAACAATAAGTGATATTTTATGAATTACAGCAATTTTTCAGCAAAAGTGAGTTTCTGGCCAAATATGCATTTCACCGCAATTGAAATTGTACATTGCGGCGATCTCTACGAGATATATGCGACGGATATTTCCCGTCTCGCTAAAAGTAAGCTTTTTGTCGGGCGCACCCATGATAAAAACCTGGCGGATTCCTACGCGAAACAGTTCGAAGAGTGGTTGCCTAAGGTTAACCGTGAAATGAAAATGCGTGACATCGCGCCGTTAACAGGAAATATCACGTCGCAAGCTTTTAGTAGAAAAAGGGATCTTGAAATTTTGCCAAGCCAAATAGATTACCAGCGCAACAGTAATCAATGGTAAACGCCGGAATAGGGCGTATATAACACTTTGTTTTGAAACCAGTCAGTTAGCCCTGACTGGTAATGCATCCAGCCCGATTTAAATAATGTCCTTTTTATTTCGTTAACTGACGCTCCTGCCACTGTTCTTTCGTTAGCGTTTTCACATCAAACTGCTCGCGTGTTCGGCAATAAGTGTTGCCGCCCATACGTCCAATCGCATCCATCAGTTGCTGATCAATATGCAGGTTCTCAGGGTTCACCGCGTCACTGCGCACATACACGCCGACCACTTCGCCCAGAATGATCTCGCGCGCCGCGCCGACCTGCAGCGTGGTATGGCGGCGGCACTCCAATGCAGCAGGAGCCGCAAGAATACGTGGGCTGCGCACCATTCTGCCGGGCGTGGTTTCCAGACCGGCTTCGCGTAGCTCATCGACCTCCGGGCCAAATTTAATGGCGCAGATCTCCATCTGTTCGACCAGCGCATCATCAACGATATGCACGGTAAACTCGCCGGTTTCACGGATGTTGCGCGCAGTGTCTTTGAAACGCATATCGGCATAGTTTTCCACGCCAATCGCCACGATCGCCGGGTCGTGCGTCAGCACGTTGAAAAAGCTAAACGGTCCGGCATTGGGTAAACCTTCCTTGCTGACGGTGGTGACCAGCGCCACCGGGCGCGGGATTACCGTACCAATAAGGATTTTGTAACGCTCACGCTCGCCTAACTCGGCGAAATCAAAATAGGTGTGTCCTGGCATCTCTTTCATTTTTACACTCCGGCGGCAATGCGATGTGTTTCGAGTGGCGTGTGGCGGCTGAGATTCTCAAAACCGTCTTTGGTGACAACGTAACAGTCACCGATATTGCAGCCCGCTTTTAACGGCTCAAGCCACTGCGTATGGAGGACAAAAACCATGCCTTCTTCAAGGCGATCGTAATTGTGCGAGGAGATATTGAAGCTGTTTTGTCCGCCGGCCATGCCAACCGAATGTCCGAGGTTGGGGTTGTGTGGGCCATGAGTGGCGGGATAGACGTGCATCAATTTGCGGCCTTGCGCTTCCCAGTCGATATCTTGCACATATTGCTGCGGGATCAGACGCGCGCCGCCGTCCGGCATCGGTGCCCAGTTGTACGGCATGGTGCGCGCTTCAGGTGAGGTCAGCATGCCTTGCT
The DNA here is from genome assembly GCF_013385945.1 of Pantoea sp. B9002. NCBI lineage: Bacteria > Pseudomonadati > Pseudomonadota > Gammaproteobacteria > Enterobacterales > Erwiniaceae > Pantoea > Pantoea sp. B9002. Next base: position 27,704 of record NZ_JACAPA010000034.1, on the reverse strand, counting down.
CGATCATCGGTTCGAATGCGGCGTTGTTGATGTCGCGCATCAATGCGCCGGGTTTGATCAGGCGTTCAGCGCGTTTCACGCCGTCGGTGCAGGCCGCCAGCACTTTCTCCTGACGTTCGCTGATGTCACCCACCGCAATCATGCGCGCGGTCTGCGCGGTGTAGCCGCGCCAGGTGACGTTTGAGATGTAGAGATTAATTAAATCGCCGGGACGCACCACGTGACCGTAAGGTTTGCCGCAGTGAGTGCCAAACTCATTGATGCCAATCTGATAACCATCGCCGGTCTCGCCGCCGAAGGCCATTTGTGCGGCAGTGAAGGCGGCAAAGATTTCATGATCGGTCACGCCCGGTTTCGCCACGTGATACGCCGCCTGCGTGCCAATGCTGATCAACTGCGCAGCGGCGCGGAACATCTCGATTTCACGCGGCGAGCGTACTTTCTGCATGCGATCCAGAATCGGGTTATCAGCAATAAACTTATTGGCCGGCATCAGGGCTTCCAGCGCGGCCCAGAAGGTCAACGCGGTGCGGTCGCCGATTTTGCCGATCTGCGCTTTATGCAGCCCAAGCTTCGACAGGATTTCGGCACACTTTTCTGCGGTTTTTAGCACCGAGTCGCCGGGACGATCGGCGTATTCACGGCCAATCGGGCCAATCTGCCAGATATCCTCCACCAGCAGCGGCTCACCGCCCGGCGGTAACAGCACCGATTGGGTAAAGAAGGAGAGCAGCGTCAACGGCTTATCTACATCGGTTGGGATGATCAGCACACCTTCGCGCATCCAGTCACAGATATAGCGCAGATAGTGATTGGAGGCGTGGAACCACCCCACGCTGCCGGCATGAACCAGAATGGCATCATGCCCGGCCTCTACCGCCTGACGACGAATTCTGCGCAGGCGCTCTTCAAATTCTTCTACCGGCAGCGGCAGCGGGGCGGAAAATTCGAAGTCCGGCTGGAAATCGGCCAGCAGCGAGCCAATGCGATAGCCTGGAGCCTGTGTCGCACGCGAGTTCATAGTGATTCCTTATCAATAAATGTAGTGAGTTAAGATGCCTGCGGGCGCGGGGCCAGCACGCGGCGGGCGACCAGCATGCCCAGCAGCGTTATCGCAATTAAAATGCCGGAGATAGCGGCCACGCGGACGTCGAGAGACTCTTCAATCATCGCGAACATACGCAGCGGCAGAACCGTGGTGCTGGCATCGGCGAGGAACAGCGAAACGGTGACGTTATCCAGCGATTGAATGAACACCAGAAATGCGCCCGCCATGATGCCCGGCATCAGCAGCGGCAACGTGACGCGGCGCAGCGTCATAAACCAGCTGGCGCCCATGGTGGTGGAGGCTTCGGCCAGCGATGGATTGATGCCTTGCGCCACTACCGACGCGGCGCGGTACATCAGTGGACCAAACACCACCACATGTCCCACCACGTTGAGCCACAGCGAAGGCTGGAAGCCGATGAAGTTGGCGACGATCAATGCGGCCAGGCCGTAAACCAGGCTCGGCAACACCAGCGGCGACAGCAACAGCGGCTCGATGGTGCTGACGCTGCTGCGCTTCATGCGCGTCATACCAATGGTGGCGGGCACGGCAAACAGTAGCGCACCAAGTACCGCCAAACCGGCAATCTTCAGCGAGTTCCAGGCCGCAATGTGCTCGGTGGCCGAACGCACAGGATCGAGCAGCGCCTGATACCAGCGCAGCGAGAAGCCCTGCGGCGGATATTTCAGCGTTTGTCCGGAGGTGAACGACATCATCAGGGCGATGACGATCGGTGCCACCAGATAGATCACGCACAGCGTGCCGAAGCCATAAACAAACAGCTTATACAGCAGCGCGGGAATGGGATTTTCGCGACGATTAAACATGGCCGTTCAGTCTCCTGTGGCGGGAAATCATGGTGAGCGCCACCAGCAGACAACCGGTGGACAGCAGCAGAACCACGGCAATAGCGGAGGCCAGCGGCCAGTCGAACAGCGTCCCGACTTCGCGGTAGATCAACTGCGGCACATACACATTACGCGCGCCGCCAATCACCGCCTGGGTGACGAACGAGCTGCTGGTGCTGGCAAACACCAGAATCCAGCCTGCCAGCAGGCCGGGCAGCATCAGCGGCAGCAGCACCGTCACCAGCACGCGCCACGGACCGGCACCGGATACCTGTGCGGCTTCGGTCAGTTGGTAAGGAGTGCGTGACAAAACCGCGATCAGCGGCAGGATGATCAGCGGCAGATCGATCTGACACATCGCCATCAGCAAGCCGGTTTCGGTGAACATTAGGCTGGTTGGCATGCCGGTGATGCCCAGCGCCATCAAGGCTTCGCTGATCGGTCCCTGACGACCCAAAATCACAATCCAGGCAAAGGTGCGCACCACGTTGCTGGTCAGCATCGGGATCAGCGTCAGGAAAATGAGTACCTGACGCAAAGTGCGTCCGCCGTGCCAGTACAGCAGGGCAATCGGCACGCCCAACAAGGTGGTGCCGAGCACGGTTTCAATGCCCAATCTGGCGGTATTCATCAGCACCCGGAAGTTAAAGGGATCGCCGAAGAAATTGGCATAGTGTTGCAGGGTTAAGCCGCCGCCTTTAAGGAAACTGAAACCAATAAGAACCGCGAGCGGCGTCGCGAAGAACACCACAGAAAGCAATAACATGGGTACAACGTACGGAAAGCCGCTCTGTTTCATCTTTACACCTTAACCAGCAACCAGGGCATCAAACTGACGGATCCAGCTATCACGATTTTTGTTAATCGCCGCCCAGTCCGGATAGACCAGCGTTTTAACCTGCTCGCGGGTGATGTAAGCCTCAATGGCTGGCGTCAGCGGCACCTTCGCGTTGGTCGGGAACATCTCCGTTGGCGGCTGCTCCAGTTGAGTCTGCGCGGCCTGCGAAATCGCTGCGTCCATGTAGGCATAAGCGGCATCGAGATTTTTGCTGCCTTTCGTCAGATGGATATTGACTGGCGCGGCTGGCGAGCCGGTTTCCGGATGAACAAACTCCGCCTTCATACCGAGGCTTTTCAGGCGTGCCACGTTATTGGTGCTGCACATAAACACCGCGATCTCACCCTGCTGGAACAGCGTCATCTGGTGATTGGTGCTGTCGACGATGCTGGCCATTTGCTCAGGATGCTCTTTAAACAGCTTGAACACCGCCGCCATGTCGTTCGGGCCGCTGCCAAAGATTTTGGCGATCTCGGTGTAGGCCATGACGGCGGTGTTGGAGCCAAAACCGGTCCAGGAAACCAGACCTTTATAAGCCGGATTTTCAAACAGATCGCGATAGCCTTTCGGACGCGGCACCATATCCGGGTTGTAGGCAATGCCGTTGACTTCCACCGTCACGGTTGGGCCATATTCGCCCTGGAAAGCCGGATCGAGCAGGTTCCAGTTTTTCAAACGTGAAGGATCGATTTTCTGAATCAGATCGTTTTCAACGGCCACCGTCATCTGGCCCGGCGACATCAGCAGCGTGTCGTAAGGCGGATTGCCTGGGCTGGCCATCACTTTAGCCAGCTGATCCTGCGCCATCACCGGTGAAATCGTCAGGCCAAAACCCTCTTTCTTCACCATCGGGCCCAGCACGTTGCGATAGGCATCTTCCCAGTTGCCGGGAAACGTCGCGGCCACTGCCGTTCCACCGCCCGCCGCCAATGCACGCAGCGAGACCGGCAGCATGGCGCTGGCAGCAGCACCTGCCATGAGTTGACCAAACCGACGACGACTGATTTCAAACTCTTTCATAGTGTTGACCTCTGTTTATGCATTCATAGGTAGCGGTTCAGCCGGGAAGGCGTGACAGCGTGCGGTATCGATCTCAGCAAAAAGTTGCGAGCCGGGTTGGGGAATAAAGGTTGCCGGTCCGCGGACTTCGGAAGCCCTTAACGTGGTGCCATCGTCCATTGCCAGGTCATGAACCAGCGTTGGACCCAGCGGAACGGATACGGTCATGCGAACGGGTTGCGTATTGTCACCGGCCTGTTTTGCCAGACGCACTTCTTCAGGGCGGAAGGTGATGGTCACGCGCGAGCCCAGCGTGAAATTGAGACGGCGCGGCAGGCGCAGCAAGCGATCGCCCGCCAGGGCAATCAGGGTACTGTCCTGCTCAAAACGCAGCACCGTGCCCTGTAACTGATTGGTTTGCCCAATAAAGGTGTTGACGAACAGCGTCTTCGGCTGGTCGTACACCGCCATCGGCGTATCGATTTGCTCGACGTTGCCTTTGTTCATCAGCACCAAGCGGTTTGCCAGGCTCTGCGCTTCTTCCTGATCGTGGGTGACGATTAAGGTGGTGATGCCGAGCGTTTTTTGCAGATGCAGTAACTCAACCTGCAGGTCGAAACGCAGCGCACGATCCAGCGCGCCAAAGGGTTCATCCAACAGCAGCAGCGAAGGGCGACCAGCAATGGCGCGCGCCACGGCCACGCGTTGCTGTTGCCCGCCAGAGAGTTCGCGCGGCAGGCGATTGCCGTACTCGCTCAGGCGCACCAGCGCCAGCATCTCCTGCACGCGCTGCTTACGCTCCGCGCGCGAAATCTGCTGACACGCCAGCGGATAGGCGATGTTCTCCGCCACGGTAAGGTGCGGAAACAGGGCGTAATTCTGAAACACCATGCCGATGCCGCGCGCTCTGGCTGACACCAGCGCCAGATCCTGATTGCCCAACACGATCTTGCCTGCTTTCGGCTGGATCAAACCCGCAATCGCCCGCAACACCGTCGACTTGCCGCAGCCGCTCGGGCCCAGTAGCGCCACGATTTCGCCGGGTTCGATGGTGAAAGAGACATCACTGATCGCATTGTTGCCGCCATAACTGTGAGTCAATCCCTGAACGCTCAGGCGCTTACGTTCAGTGCTTATTTCTTTATCTGGCATAGTGCTTCCCTGGTTCTGAGTCGCGTTCATAAAGGTAAATTGATTGCTGGGAAGCATTTTGCAAACGGCATGCCAGATTGTTTCAGTCAGGGTGATTTATTTGTCAACATCATGATTAAAATGGATAATTATGCAAAAATATAAATTCGTAACTTTATGCGAAAGTAATGTTATCTTTTAATTCGAAAGATTTGAATCTTATTCTTTCGCCAGAATGGTGCAGTTTTGGCGTCATTTTGGTGCAATTGCCACCGAATCGGGAGAGTGATGGCGCAGGATGGTTAATGACTCAAGGATGCGGTGGAGCCCAGTACAGCGGGATATCACGGCGTACTGAGCTTGCGGAGTGTTTCTTTTCTAGAAGGTAAGATTTGATTTGCGCAATGTTTCGCATAAACATTCGAAAGTTTATTTGTTTGAGTTTATATCATTAAAATTAGTTGGTTACGTGGCTGTGATTCGCTGTGGCGCACTACATGGCATGCCAATTGCAGCCTGATAACAGAAGATATCAGGCAGATTAAGATTAAGGAGCAGAGAATGAAGTTAGGCATTGATGGGTTAAAGCTACCCGAAGCAAAAAAACGTGGGCCGCTGGCCAGTCTTGACCATGCCAACGCGCTGGGACTGAAAGGGATCTTCTTCAGTACCGTGTTAGACATGAGCCCCGATCTCGACAGCGGTATGCTGCGAGACATCCGCGCTAAAGCCGATGAACTGGGTTTATATCTCGAGAGCGGATTGGGCAAGATCAATCCATATTGCAGCGCAGAGTCGCCGGAGCTTCGCGCTATAGGCAACGGCGACATCATTGCCGGTCTGACGCGCATGATAGAAGCCAGTGCAGCGATCGATTGCCACGAACTGTGGGTTTCTCCTGGTAACTTTAAAGCGGCGTATCCTGGCCGTCTCGCCGTCGATCGCTTCCGTACCGACGTAACCTGGGAAGATCAGCTGCTGGGAATGGAGAAAGTGCTGCGCAAACTGGCGCCTGTGGCGCGCGCGCACGGCGTGCACATGAATATCGAAACCCATGATGAGATCACCTCTTTTGAAATCCTGCGTCTGATTGAAGCCGTCGGCGAAGATTGCGTCGGTGTGGTGCTTGATACCGCCAATATGCTGCAACGCGGTGAACATCCGGTGCTGGCAACCAAACGACTTGCGCCCTGGGTGCGACAGACGCACATCAAAGATGCTTATATTGGTCGCGCCACCGGTGGCCTGGATTTCCAGCCGCGCCCGTGCGGCACCGGCATTGTGGATTTTGCGGCTATCTTGCCGATCCTCGCGCAGGTTAATCCTGGATTAAATCTGTCACTGGAGATTGCGCAATCCACCGACGACAATCGCCGCCGCGCCAATCCGCGCCAGTGCATTCAGATTGACGATCCGCTATGGCGTGCAGGCCATCCTGATTTGACGGAAACGGAGCTTGAAGCCTATTTCGCAATGCTGGATAGCTATCAGCAGCGGGTTGCAACGGGCGAGTTTGAAGATTGGGAAAGCTATGAACGCACGCGATATGGTTATCCGTCCTACGAACATCAGGCTTACGGCTTTGATGCCGCCATCGGCTTTATCCGCCAGTCTGCCGCACATATTCAGGCGATTTGTGCTCAGCAAGGCATCACTCTCGAATAAAGTTACGCATCAATGTTCTTACAAAGATAAATAAGGCAACGGCGTGCGTGTTGCAGTAAATTATCCCGCATTGAGTTAGATGAGATGAGGTCAGGAAGGTCATGAAGAAGACGCGCAGCAAAGTGACGCCAGCAACCAGCACGCCGGAACACAGCGCCGATAGCAGTGACGATGTTTCCGAACGTATTCGCTCCACGCTCGCCACCGCGATTGGCGAAGGGGCGCTTAAGCCGGGCAGCAAAATCCTGGAGGAGGCGATTGCCGAACACTTCGGCGTGAGCCGCACCGTGGTGCGCGGCGCGTTGGGCGTTCTTGAGAGCGATCATCTGCTGGAACGCAAACGCAATCGCGGCACCTTCGTCGCGGAGCCGAGTATCGAGCAGGCTAAACACCTGTTTGAGGCGCGCCGTAAGCTCGAGGGCGTGCTGCTGGAGTTTGTTGTGGCGCGCGCCACCACCGAACAGTTGGCGGCACTGGAAAAACTCGCCGACGAAGAAGAGCATATTCATCATCACGGCGATGAAAAATCGAAAACGGTGCTGTCCGGTAAATTTCACATCGTGCTGGCGGAACTGGCCGGTAATCCGGTGCTGACGGAAATGCTGGCGAAGATTGTGGCTCGGCTTTCGTTGGTGATGTCGCTGTATGAAGCAGACAGCAAAGATGATTGTGGCGCCGATCATCATCGCATGATTGTTGCCGCGCTGCAGGCCAGAGATCTGCCTAAAGCGCAGGAGTTAATGGATCATCATCTCGCGGATATCGAAGGCCGGGTGCGCCTGACTGAAGGCCACGGCGATCGGCATTCGTTTATGTCAATTCTGGAGAATTTTTCCTGACTGTCATGATTTTAAAAATCTGCGAGCCATTACAGGCTGATTATTGATCTCCTGCCATAAACTGATGTTGGCTGTCTGAATGACACAGGTTTCCCAGCCTTAAATTCGCACAATAGAAAGCTTCTCTTTCCAGTGCGAGGAATGGTTGTGGACAACATTAAAGTCGGACTTTTTGGCATCGGGCTTGAAACCTACTGGCCACAGTTTGCCGGGCTGCGGGAGCAGCTTGAGCACTATCTTGCTGGGGTATCTGCGCGACTACGAAGTTATGACGCTGAGGTCGTGGATGCAGGTCTGATCGATAACAGCGAGAAAACAGAGCAGGCGACGCAATTGTTTGCGGATGAGAAGGTTGATGTGGTGGTGTTATACATCACCACTTATGCGCTGAGTTCCACCGTGCTTCCGCTGGTGCAAAGCCTGAATAAACCGGTGTTGATTTTGGCTTTGCAGCCGGAGATGGCGGTGCCTTGTCGGCAAATCAATGCGCTCACCAACCGCGAAGATCGCACTGGCCAATGGCTGGCGCACTGCCAGGCCTGCACAGCGCCAGAGTTGGTTAACGTCTTTCAGCGAATCGGCATTCAGCATCAGCTGATTGTCGGTTATTTGGATGACGATGTGGCATGGCGGCAGATTGCCAACTGGCTTAGCGCTGCGTATGTGGTGCGCTCGCTCAAGCAGACGCAAATTGGCATCGCCGGTCACTATTACAACGGCATGTATGATGTCTACTCAGACATCACCAATCTCTCCGGACGCTTTGGCGTGCGCTTCAAAATCGTCGAATTCTGCGAATTAGTTAGTCTTGCCAGCCAGCTGGAAGAGAGTAAAGCCAGCGCTAAAAGGGATGAGCTTTACCGCGTGCTGGATGTTGATCGCGCCTGCGAAGAGGCAGAAATTCAACGCGCATTAAGTACCGCGGTGGCGCTCGATAAATTGGTTGAGCGACATAAGCTGGGCGCGCTGGCTTATTACTATGAAGGCGCTCCCGGTTCAGAGCATGAAAATATCGTCACCTCGGTGATCGCCGGTAACACCTTGCTGACCAACCGCGGAATTCCTGTCGCCGGTGAGTGTGAAATCAAAAACGTGATTGCGATGAAGATCATATCTCTTCTGAAGGCGGGCGGATCGTTCTCCGAGCCTTACGGCATCAACTTCCGCGATGACACCGTGCAGTGGGGACATGATGGGCCGGCGCATCCGGCGATGTCGGCAGCGAAAGTCCGGTTGGTGCCTTTGCCGGTTTTTCACGGCAAGCCAGGGAAAGGGGTTTCGATTCAGATGAATGTGGCTCAAGGGCCGGTGACGTTCTTATCGGTGGTGGAGCATCGCGATGGAAGCATAACGCTGCAATACGCCGAAGGCGCAGCCGTGGCGGGTGAAACGCTCGATATCGGCAACACCAACAGCAACTACCGCTTTGCCCTCAGCGCGCGCGACTTCACCCGATTATGGTGTGAAGGCGGGGCCGCACATCATTGTGCGATTGGCCGCGGACATCTCGGCGCGGTGCTTGAAAATATCGCAGCACTGTTAAATATCCAGGCAAAACGCATTGCCTAATCCACGTAGGGTCGCCATTTATGGCGACCTGGCAAAATATGATGACAATGCCCGGTTTAGTATTTCGTAAGGTGCGCATTAATGCGCACCTGGTCACCATGAATGGCGACCCTACGGGATTTATCCATTCATTGCGACCACCTATATTGGTATATCCAGCAATGCCGCCATCAGAAATAAAATCTTACTCACTCAACGGTTAAATCCTATACGTTCAATCTGCTGATCCCTTTCGCATTATACAAAACTGAACCAGGCTCAAAATGTCATGGTTATTGATGTCTACAAGCGAGGAATGAATGGACTTTGTACAACGCACGATCGATTTAGCAATGAAAAACGTTGAAGAGGGCGGACGCCCATTTGCAACAGTAATTGTTCGCGATGGCAAGGTAATCGCGGAAAGCGCAAACCGCGTGGCCCAGACGAACGATCCCACGGCTCATGCTGAAATTCTGGCCATCCGCGAAGCCTGCCGTGAAACGGGCAGCGAAAACCTCACCGATTGCGACATTTATATTCTTGCCAGCCCTTGTCCAATGTGTCTGGGCGCACTCTATTATTGCAGTCCAAAGCAGGTGATATACATCACCAAACGCGAAGAGTATTCGACGTATTACCGTGATGACCGTAAATACTTTGAACTGGACACCTTTTACGATGAATACAGCAAGCCGATAGAGCAACGCCGGTTGCCGATGAAATATCAGCCTCGACCGCAAGCGCTCGACGTCTATAAACGCTGGCAGGTTTTAAATAAATAAAAGCGTCTTAGTTGCTCGCGGCTAAATCCCTTTCAAGTTGATCAGCACTCTTGCCACGTCCCCATCTGGTGCAAATCTCCCGATTTGCACCAGCAAAACTCATAACCTCCACTTATTACCCCGCACAAAATTCATCTAATTCAGCGCATTAATAATCTGGCACGCCCGTTGCTATTCGATTGGTAGAGATGTTGGACCAATTAAGGCCATGCGATGCAGATACCGGTTGAGCTTCATCCTATTTCCACGCCGCGCAGCGATACGCTGATCCTTGATGCGCTAACGCGTTATATGGCGCAGTCGGGCGCGCAACCCGGCAGCCGCTTGCCGCCGGAACGTGTGCTGGCGGAGAAGCTTGGCGTCAGCCGCAATACGGTGCGTGAAGCGCTCAAACGCTGGGAAGCGCTAGGCATTATTCTGCGTAAAAAGGGCAGCGGTACCTTTTTGCAGGCGGAAGTGGGCGTCAACGACAGCTTCTTATCGCTGCGCTTTAAAAACGACTCGGCCAACATGCTGCACGCGCTGGAAGTGCGTCGCATCATCGAATCGGAATCCTGCGTGTTGGCGGCTCAGCGCGCCACGGCTGACGATCTGATCGAAATCGAGCAACGTCTCAATGAGATGGAAAAAGTGCATCTGGCGATTGGTTCTGCCGGTGCGGAAGACTGGGCATTTCACGCCAGCATCTATCGCGCTGCGGGGAATCCATTGCTGCTGCAAATGCTCAACGGCATCTACGACTCATTTCATGCATTTTTCGAATCACCGCCGGAACAGGCGCTTTTTTCGGACTCTTTCCCGCTGCACCGTGAACTCTTCAACGCTATCCGCCAGCGCGATTGCACGGCGGCACGCGCCATCTGCCATCAAATTCTCGATATCACCGAACGCGACATGAAGGATGTAATTAATGCCAAACGATAAGCCGATTCCGCAACAAACGCTGCTCACTCACGATCAACGCCATGAAATGGGCGCGGTCACCACGCCGATTTACCAGTCTTCGCTGTTCACCTTCAGCGATTACGACAGCATGATCGCGCGCTTTCGCGGCGAGAGCGATCAGCCGCTCTATTCGCGCGTCGATAACCCGACGGTCAAAGCGCTGCAAGACAAGATGGCAGCGCTGGAGGGCGGCGAAGCCTGTCTGGCTTTTGGCAGCGGCATGGCGGCGATCAGCAATGCGATTCTCAGCGTGGTGGCGCCGGGTAAAAAAGTGGTGTGCGTTAATCACGTTTATCCCGATACCTACCGCTTTCTGCGCGGCTTCTGCCAGCGGTTTGGCATCGTTACCGAGTTCGTCGATGGTGATGACGAAGCCGCAATTCGTGCGGCCTTAACCGATGCCAGCCTGCTGTATCTGGAAAGTCCCTCAAGCTGGGTGATGAGCGAACAGAATCTGAATAAGCTTGGCGCGATGGCGCGCGAAGCGGGCGTGGTCAGCATTATCGATAACAGCTGGGCTTCACCGATTTTCCAGCAGCCGCTGCTGTGCGGCATCGATATCGTGGTGCACTCGGCGTCGAAATATATCAGCGGCCACAGCGATGTGGTGGCCGGTTTGGTGATCGCCAGCCAGCAGCACATCAACAATATCACCCGTCACATCAGCCCTTATCTCGGCGGCAAACTCTCGGCGCATGAAGCGTCACTGCTAATGCGCGGCCTGCGCACGCTGCCGCTGCGCATGAAACAACATCACCAGAGCGCGCTGACTATTGCCGAGAAACTGGCGGAGCATCCGCTGGTGATGGACGTCTGCCATCCGGGGCTGAAACCGCAGTCGTGGTCCACCTTACGCGGCTACAGCGGTCTGTTTGCTTTTGAGGTGGCGGAGCAGGTCGATATTCCGCAGTTGTGCAACGCGCTGGAGCTGTTCCACATGGGCGTGAGCTGGGGCGGATTTGAGAGTCTGGTGATGCCGGCGATTTCGGTGATCAATCAGGCCAGTGAATTTAACTCGGCGGTGGATTTCGGCGTCTCGCCACGCCTGATCCGTATCTCGGTCGGCCTCGAAGAGACCAACGATTTGTGGGCCGATTTGCAGCAAGCCCTTGCCAGCGCTAATCGCGCGTAATCACTCACTGGAGAAAAGTCATGACGCAACGTTTTGCCGTGAAAGCATTAGTGTTAGCCGTGGGTTTGAGTGCAGCGATGAGCAGCCTCGCCGCCAAACTTACCGTAGTGGAAGTGATTACCAGCCCGCCGCGCACCGCGCTGCTACAAAAAATGCTCGATGAGTATAAAACCCAGCATCCCGGCACGGAGATTGAACTGATTTCTCTGCCGTGGGGCCAGGCATTTGAAAAGCTCGGCACCATGCTGCAGAGCGGTCAGGTGCCGGATGTGGTGGAGATGCCGGATACCTGGCAAGGATTGTATGCCAGCAACAATATGCTGGAAGACCTCGAGCCGCGCCTGAAAAGCTGGGATGCCACGCCGCAGCTCACCGATAAAACGCTGGCCATGGCGCGCGCCGCCAACGGTAAAGCCACCATGGTGCCGTACGGCTTTTATCTGCGCGCGCTGTTCTGGAATAAAAAGCTGTTCCAGCAGGCAGGATTGAGCGAACCGCCGAAAACCATGGAGGAGTTCGCCAGCGATGCCCAGCGCATCAGCAAATTGGGTAACGGCATCAGCGGTTACTGCATGCGCGGTGGCGTGGGCGGCACTAACGCGTGGATGATGTTTATGGCGGCGATGAACGGTTCACCGGCGTTCTTCGACAAACAAGGTAACAGCACGTTGACCGAGCCGGGCGCGATGAAAGGCGCGCAGCTGCTAGTGGATATGTACCAAAAAGGCGGCGCCTCGAAAGACAGCGTTAACTGGGGCTTCAATGAGATCGTCTCAGGCTTCTATTCGGGTAAATGCGCGATGCTCGATCAGGATCCCGACGCGCTGATCGCCATCAAAAACAGCATGGCAGCCGATGATTTCGCTGTGGCTCCGATGCCGGTTGGCCCATCAGGCAAAGCCTTCCCGACCATTGGTTATACCGGTTGGTCAATGTTCAAGCAGGGTAAACAGAAGGATCTCGCCTGGCCGCTGATTACCTTCCTCAGTGACAAAACCAACAACCTCGCATGGTCGAAATTCGTCGGCACGCTGCCGATTTACAAAGGCGCCGAGCAGGATCCGTTCTATCAAACGCCGCAGTTCGCCGGCTGGTTCAAAGAGCTGAACGATCCTAACTATGTGCCGCTCACCATGCCAACCCATCTCAAAGGCTGGGGCTACTTCAACTCGGTGATTGTGAAAGAGAGCAGCCAGGAAACTTTGCTGGGTGAGAACGATACCGAAAGCATGGTGAAGGATTGGGCGAAATATCTCAGCAAAGAGCAGAAAGCCTGGCTTGCCACGCAGTAACCTCTAACCACGCGGAGTTTGATTATGATGCTTGATGCTTCTCTGCCAAACAGTCCGGCGCGCAGCCGCCGTCTTCGCTGGAGTCGACTGGCTGAGCCGTGGTGGTATTTGTCGCCTGGCCTGTTGCTGATCGCTTTGTTCATCTTTGTGCCGATGGCGATCGGCATCTCCTACGCGTTTCAGAGTATCAACCTGCTGAATCCGCTGGAGACCGGTTGGGTTGGCTGGGATAACTTCACCGAGATGTTTGATGACCGGCGCTTTTTCAAAGCGCTGGGTCACACGCTGAACTGGACGCTCAGCTCGCTGCTGCTGCAGTTCTTCTTCGGACTGGCGCTGGCGTTGCTGCTCAATCGCGAATTCCGTTTTCGCCGTTGGGTGCAGGCGCTGGTGTTCTTGCCGTGGGCGGTTCCGGCGTTTCTCTCTGGCTTGACCTGGTCATGGTTGTTCAATCCGGTGGTCGGGCCGCTGCCGCAGTGGCTGAGCGATGTGGGCGTGCTGAGTGAGCCGTACAACATCCTGTCCGATCCGCAGCTGGCAATGTGGGGACCGGTGATCGCCAACGTTTGGTTTGGTATTCCGTTCTTTGCCATCACGCTGCTGGCGGCGCTGCAGTCGATTCCCAAAGACCTGTACGAAGCGGCCTCGATTGACGGTGCCAGCGGCTGGCAGCAGTTTCGTCGCGTCACGCTGCCGTTTCTGGCACCGATGATCGCCATCACCGTGATGCTGCGCACCATCTGGATCGCCAATTTTGCCGATCTCATTGTGGTGATGACCGATGGCGGCCCGGCGGGATCGACCTCGATTCTCTCCAGCTACATCTTCACCACCGCCTATCGCAAGCTCGACTTTGGCTATGCCTCAGCGATGGCGGTGTTTCTGTTACTGCTGATGACCTGTTATGCGCTGGTGTTGCTGCGCATCCGTCATCAGCTGCTGAAATAGGAGGCGACGATGCGACTCTTACCGCTGATTGGCCATCGCCTGAGTATTGCGGCGTATCTGCTGTTCGCGCTGTTTCCGTTGTATTGGATCATCAAAATCTCGCTGACGCCGGACCAACTGTTGTTTAGTAAGGGCGTCACGTTATTGCCGAGCGGCGTGACGTTCGGTCATTTCAAAAAAGTGCTGACCGACAGTGATTTCCCGACCTTTTTTACCAACAGCCTGATTGTCTCGTTTAGCACCGCGTTTCTTACCACGCTGATTGCCGCTGCGGCCGGCTATGCCTTTTCGCGCTTCCAGTTTCGCGGCAAAGTGCTGATCGCCGGGCTGCTGCTGTTCACGCAGATGTTCCCGCTGGTGATGATCATCGCGCCGATTTACAAGGTGATGGCGCCGCTGGGTCTGACCAACAGCTTGCTGGGGCTGATTCTGATCTACACCGCGTTCAACGTGCCGTTTGCCACCTTTCTAATGCAATCCTTCTTCGATGCGATTCCAAAAGATCTGGAGGAGTCGGCGATGCTGGAAGGCTGCACGCGTTTTCAGGCGCTGTATCGCGTGCTGATGCCGCTGACCTTGCCGGGCATGGCGGCCACATTGGGCTTTGTGTTTACCGCGGCATGGAGCGAGCTGCTGTTCTCGCTGATGCTGATCAATAAAAACGAAGTGATGACCTTCCCGGTTGGGCTGCTCAGCTTCGTGTCGAAGTTTGCCGTTTCCTGGGGCGAGATGATGGCGGCGGTGGTGATGGCGCTGATTCCGGCCTGTCTGTTCTTCGCCTTTATTCAACGCTATTTGGTTCAGGGACTCACCGCCGGTGCGGTTAAGGGGTAAATCATGGCTGAAATCACGCTCAAACAGATCGACAAGCGCTATGGCAACGTTGAGGTGCTGCGCGATATTAACCTCACCATCAAAGACGGCGAATTCGTGGTGCTGGTGGGGCCATCCGGCTGCGGCAAATCGACGCTGCTGCGCACCATCGCCGGACTGGAGCTGGCGACCGGCGGCGATATCCGTATCGGCAACCAATTGATGAACGACGTGGCGCCCAAAGATCGCGATATCTCGATGGTGTTTCAAAGCTACGCGCTTTATCCGCATCTGACGGTGGCGCGCAATATGGGCTTCAGCCTGGAAATTCAGAAGCGTCCGCGTGCGGAAATTGAAGAGAAGGTGAGGCGTGCGGCGGAAATTCTCAGCCTGACGCATCTGCTCGATCGCCGACCCAAAGAGTTATCAGGCGGCCAGCGCCAGCGTGTGGCCATGGGACGCGCCATCGTGCGTCAGCCGCAGGTGTTTCTGTTTGATGAACCGCTGTCGAACCTTGATGCGCAGCTGCGCGGTCAGATGCGCGTCGAGATCAAGAAGCTGCATCAGCAGATGAACAACACCATTGTGTACGTGACGCACGATCAGGTTGAAGCCATGACGCTGGCAGATCGCATTGTGGTGCTGAACAACGGCGTAATTCAGCAGGTCGGTACGCCGCTTGAGCTGTATGACACACCGGCTAACAAGTTTGTCGCCAGCTTTATTGGCTCGCCATCAATGAACTTCATCAATGGCGTGATCACCGCGCAGGGCGTGCGTATTGGCGATAGCGCACAGCTGCCGCTTAATGCGCATTGGTCGCAGCATCAGGTTGGGCGAGCGGTGATTTACGGTATTCGCCCCGAAAACGTGGCGATTGCTGAAGCGGGCGCGATGAATGTGTTGCCGTTAGAAGTGTCGCTGGTGGAGCCGACAGGTTTATCCGAGCTGATTCATGGATCGCTGCTGGGGCATGACATCATGCTGTTCACCACGCAACGTTCTGGTGCGCAGGCGGGGGATATTCTGCCGGTGACCATTGATGCGGATCGCGCGATGCTGTTCGATGCCGATTCGCAAAAACGTTTTTAACGCGTTTTACAGCTGCCTGTTTGCACAGGCAGCTCCGGGAATTACTTAGATTGCTGCTGTTTGCTGTCCGCTTCTTTCTGCTTTTTGTTCGCCATATGGTGACCAACCGCACAACCCGCTGCCGCGCCAGCAACGCCGTGATGCGCTACGTGGCCCGCCACGCCGCCGACAACTGCACCTTTGATGCAGCCTTTAGCTTCAACCTGAGAAGTGACCGACAGCAGCACGCCCGCAGTTAATACAATCAGAGAAAATTTACGCACTGGATTTATTCCTTATAAAGTTAATAGCGTGCAAATACACGCTTCCAGTGTAGTAAGTGGAATAAATCCTACCGTTATAAACTGTAAACAAAGATATTTTAGCGAAATATCCTGGTGGGTTTAGTGAACGCTTTTTAATCGGCTTATTTAACGTTATTAATCATTGATAAAAGTTACTGACTAAAAGAATGCGCTGGCGAGTGTTTATCACGCCCGAAGAAGATAGAGCAGCCTCCTTGCTGCCCGCATCATCATTAACGTTTCAGTTTGGCCCAATCGACAAACTGGCCATCCTTCATTACCGCCGCTTTTTCTGGAAAATAGTGATAGAAAATAACGGTCAATCCATCGCCTTGCATAACACGCGCAGAGTCGGTGGTTGCTATCTCCGCCATCATCTTGCCGTCGCAGGTGACTTCATGATTCTTCACATTAAAAGTGAATTTTCTGTACTGATAGATCTTCAATTTCGCTGCATCCTAACCGATAACAGCAAGGCAAAGTGAGGCGAGAAAAGCAGTGGTTGCGGCTCTCATACTATTTATTTCCCGTGGTGATTATTCGCCATGGAAACTTACGCGAGGCCACTAAGACTTTTCTTATCTTTAATCAAGTTGGGTGAGCTTGTTTTTATCGGGGAATGTCATCGCGCCGGGGCGATCATTTTTTATGCGGCAGGACTTGCGGATAGCGCTGCTGAATTAGATTGGATTTTACAAAACAATTGTTTTCTCTTAACCTGACTGACGCACGTTGATTTTCTCAAGACAACAACGCCACTGTTTAATAACTCTTAAGCTTGAGTGAATATGACTACACAGAGAATTAAATGACCAGCAGTTACGACGAACAGATGAAGGACCGATTGATCGGTGAGGCGCTGCTTGCTCTTTTAGAAGACCAGGTTGCGGTATCCTCTGCGGCGCTGATCGCCAAACTCGAAGAGATGGCGGAAACAGAACAGGAAAGCTACAGGCGAGTTGCCTGCCAACGCGCACTGGCGGATGTCAGAAATCATAGCGTCAGGACCAACACGCAACGCGATGGACAAGATTTCAGTAGTGCGAAGCATGCTTATATCCCGAATGAGAAAAAGCACTGATTACGACGCTAAACACTTTTCCGCAATCTTACTCATCGCGTTGACATAATCCTGCTTGAGCTGAACGGGCGCGACTTCTTCATGCTGTTTCAATAGCGCAGTAATAAGGTCAAGTTGCAAAGGTTGATCGGATTTAAGCAGGCACGACACGGCGTGACCAATGACAGCATGAATGTCATCCATATTTTCCGCTTTCTCGACTGACATCGCCTTCTCCTTAATTCCTTTGCTAATTAACATTTTTCAGCTTGCTCCAAAGCATTTTTGGCAATGTATTACTTTGCGCCTTCAGGGAAGGGCATTGATCAGTTTCTGGCGCAGCGTGGTAACGCGTGCAGTGAGATCGGCCAGTTCTTCATAAGGCGTATCCATTACTGACACCATGTCAGCCGGAACGCCCGCCGCCGCGATCTTTAATTCTTGTCCCTGCTCAGTGACGGAGATCAGCACTCTGCGCTCATCGCCACCGACATCGCGTTTTCTACTGATAATGCCAGCCTGCTCCAGTCGCTTTAAAAGCTGGCTGAGCGTGCCTGAATCCAGCTGTACGCGCGCGCCCAATTCTGAAACGGTGACATTGTCTTTTTCCCACAGCGCCAGCAGCACCAGATACTGCGGATAGGTCAAACCCAGCGGTTTCAGTCGTGACTGATAAAGTTTGGTCATCGCAAGGGACGCGGAATAGAGCGCGAAGCAGAGAAACTGATCAACAGTCACCGGCGCTTCACTCTCTGGACCTACACAGCAAACTTCATCGTTTAACTCTTTCATATCACCACTATTTTTAAGGCAGAGTTGCAGTCGTTAAGACTGAAAAACGCGACTATATTGACATAAATTAGATTGAAGTCAATCTAATTTGGATTGGCTGTTTTTTGTTAATATCTATTGTAAATCATAGGATTAACGGTAATTTCATTAACAATCGATGGTAACGCAAGGCTTAAAACATCTATGGATTCAACAGCGCCCGGCATTCTTATCCTCGCGGCAGGGAAAGGCTCGCGTTATATCGCCAGCGGCGGCAGCGGCAATAAGTTGCTGGCCAGCATCGGCGACGATGCGCAGACGGTAATTGAAACGGTGATCGAACAGGCAAAGCTGAGCGGGTTGCCGGTGGCGCTGGTGACGCGTCCCGACTATCTGGCGGTGCGTCAGCATGCTGAAAAGGCGGGCGTGCAGGCTGTGCTGTGTGAAAGTGGCGGCAGCGGCGAATCAATTGCGGCGGGTGTGGCGATGACCGGTCACTGGAACGGATGGATCATTACGCTGGGGGATATGCCGTGGCTAACGGTGGATCACTATCGGCTCGTGAAACAGGCATTGGAGCAGGGCGCGGCGCAGGTGCGTCTTACGTATAAAGAAAAACCCGGCCATCCGGTCGGGTTTGCTGGGCGCTACGCTGAGGCGTTACGCAATTTGCAAGGCGATGAAGGTGCCAGAGCGCTGCTGGACCCGCGCGTACTGGTCACCCTTGCAGCGGACGCTGATGTACAGCGCGATCTCGATGTGGTGGCTAAACCACGTTGAGGCGGGCCGCCGCGACATCCGCAACAATTGATAGCGCCAGCGTGCGCGCATCGCGCGCCTGGGCAAAGATGCCAATCGGCGCTTTGATGCGCGCAATCTCATCCTCACCAAATTCCAGCGACAGCAGTTTCTCAACGCGCGTTGCATGCGTACGTCGGCTGCCTAACGCTCCGATATAGAAGGGCGTAGAACGCAGCGCTGAAAGCAGCACCGGCAGTTCACGATCGAGATCGTGATACAGTAAAATCACCGCCGTGAAGGGATCAACTGCCTGCGCCTGCACATCCTCGCCAGAAAGCACCTCGTAACCGGCGGCCTGCGCAATCGCTGCCGTCGCCAGCGCTTCGACCGACCGTCCATATACCGCCACGCGCGTTTTTGGCAGATACCCGGTGATAAAGGCGTCGTCCTGCCAGCCGGTTGTTTCAGCGCAAGCGGCGCTCGCCAGCCGCTGAAACTTCGGCAGATAGCGCAATGCAGCGGGTTGACGCTTTGTCAGTAAATCCAGCACGTTTCTCAGTTGCTGCGCGTCACGTAGCCGATGGAAAGCCAGCGTAATTCCGCCGCCACAGGGCAGCACAATATCCAGATAAGGCGATCCTTCGCCATAGCAGACAAAGCGATCTTTTCCGCTGGTGATGACTTGTAACGCTTCGTAAGCCGCCGCCGCTTCAACGCAGCCGCCGGAAACATAGCCGCAATAGCGGCCATCTTCCCGCACCACCATCTGCGCACCCAATGCCCGCGCCGCGCCACCGCGAATCTCAACCAGCGTCACCAACACAGCCGCGGAATCCGCTTCCATTGCTTCTAATGCGAAGCGCAGGATGGCTTGGCTGTCATCGGTCTGCAAAGCCTGCTGCGGTTTAATCTGCGGTTGCAGATCTTCGTCAATCAGTAGCTGCTGCAATGTGTTTCTCCTCAGCTTCAGACAAGGGCGGGCAAGCCTTTGAGTAACTTATCCAGCGTCACCGGATAGTCGCGCACGCGCACGCCGGTGGCGTTGTAAATGGCATTGACGATTGCCGCGCTGACGCCGCACAAGCCCAGTTCACCGACGCCTTTTGCTTTCATCGGTGAAGAGATGGGATCGGTGTCATCGAGGAAAATCACCTCCTGCTGCGGAATATCAGCGTGAACCGGCACTTCATAGCCCGCCATATCGTGGTTGACGAAATAACCGAGGCGTTCATCGACGAACAGCTCCTCCATCAACGCGCCGCCAAGTCCCATCGTCATGGCGCCAATCACCTGACTGCGCGCAGTTTTGGGATTCAGAATGCGTCCGGCGGCACACACCGCCAGCATGCGCCGCACGCGCACTTCACCGGTGGCGACGTCCACGCCGACTTCAATGAAGTGTCCGGCGAAGGTGGATTGCTGATATTGCTCATCAAGATCGCCAAACTCGATGGTGTCTTCCACGGTGATGGTGGCTTCGGCGGCGGCCTGAGCGAGCGGCGCGCTCTGGTTTCCGTCATGCACCTGACCGTCGCTGAAGGTGGCGCGTTGTGCATCAAAACCCAGTTTGCTGGCGACCGCTTCACGCAATTTCACGCAGGCGGCGTAAACGCCAGAAGTTGAGGTGTTCGCACCCCATTGGCCGCCGGAACCGGCAGAAACCGGGAAGTCTGAATCACCTAAACGAACCGCCACACGCTCAATTGGCACGCCCATCATCTCCGCTGCGGTTTGCGCAAGGATGGTGTAGCTGCCGGTGCCGATGTCGGTCATGTCGGTTTCAACGGTGATGATGCCTTTATTGTCCAGATGCACGCGCGCACCGGAAGGCGTCACCATGTTGTTACGAAAGCCCGCCGCAACGCCCATGCCGACCAGCCAGCGTCCCTGTTTAACCATTGCCGGTTTGGCGTTGCGTCGTGACCAGCCAAAGCGCTCGGCGCCGGTATTCAGACACTCAACCAGCTGGCGACGTGAGAAAGGGCGCTCGGGTTTGGCCGGATCGACCTGCGTGTCATTGAGGATGCGGAAGGCGATCGGATCGATGCCCACTTTTTCCGCCATTTCATCGATGGCGATCTCCAGCGCCATCAGTCCCGGCGCTTCACCCGGTGCGCGCATAGCGTTGCCTTCGGGCAGATCCAGCGTCGCCAGTCGTAATCCGGTAAAGCGGTTAGCACCGGCGTAAAGCAGTTCCGTTTGCTGCACGGCGGTTTCGGGTGTGCCATCCGGCAGATTGCCCGACCAGCTTTCATGCGCGATGGCCTGAATCTTGCCGGATTTATCGGTGCCGATGCGGATGTGCTGAATGGTGGCGGGTCGATGCGTGGTGTTATTGGCGATTAATGGTCGAGGCAGCATCACTTTGACCGGACGCTTAACCGCGCGCGCCCCCAACGCAGCTAACACCGCATCGCTGCGCAGGAACAGCTTGCCGCCAAAGCCGCCGCCGATATAAGGCGACACGATGCGGATCTTTTCCATCGGCATGTTAAGCGTGGCGGCCAGATCGGTGCGGCACCAGTCGATCATCTGATTCGAGGTCCAGACGGTGAGTTTATCGCCTTGCCATGTCGCCATTGAGGCGTGGGGTTCCATCGCGGTATGACTTTGGTCCGGCGTGGTGTAGTGCGCATCCAGCTTGACGTCAGACGCTGCAAACGCACCGGCGAAATCACCCACGGCTTTATCAGGCGTCTTTTCGGGAGCGGAGGTAACGCCCGGTTTTTGCTGCGCGAGATCATAAGCACCGCGCTCACGCTGATAATCCACCTTCACTAAACTCGCCGCCGCACGCGCCTGTTCAAACGTCTCCGCCACGACCAATGCCACGGCCTGGTGATAGTGTTCGATGGTGTCGCCCGCCAACAGGCGAGCGGTATTTTTATCGCCTTTGCCCAGTTTTCCCGCGTTTTTAGCCGTCACCACCGCTAACACGCCCGGCGCATTTTGCGCTGCCTGCACATCAATGGCAGTGATTTTTCCTTTGGCGATCGGCGCGCCGACCACATAGCCGTATGCCGCATAGGGCGCTTCTCGATGCCATTCGTAGGCGTAATGCGCCAGGCCGGAGGTTTTCAGCGGACCGTCGATACGATTGAGTGGTTGGCCGACCACCTTGAGCTGATCAATCGGGTTAGTGCCTGCGGGTTTTTCGAATTTCATGCGTTATCCTCTCGCTTCTGCCAATACGGAAGCGAGCGTACGCTGCGCCAGAATGATCTTGAACTCGTTTTCAGCGGTGGGTTGCGCCGTGGCGAACAGCCGATCGCTCACCGCCTGCGCGCCCTGAATCACCGCGTTATCCGCCTCTTCCAGCCGCCACGGCTGATGTGCCACGCCACCGAGCGCCACACGGCCAGATTTATCCGGCTGAATGATGGCGGCAACGGAGACCAGCGCAAAAGCGTAGGACGCGCGGTCGCGCACCTTGCGGTAAATGTGCGTGCCGCCCAGCGGAGCTGGCAATGAAACTGCCACAATCAGCTCGCCAGGAGTGAGCACGGTTTCCAGATGCGGCGTGTTGCCAGGCGCACGATAGAATTCAGCAATCGGTATTTTGCGCTCACGGCCATCCGGGCTGACCGTTTCGATAACCGCATCCAGCAAACGCATCGCCACCGCCATATCGCTAGGATGCGTGGCGATACAGGCCTGGCTGGTTCCGACCACCGCATGCTGGCGACTGAAGCCATCCAGCGCCGCGCAGCCACTGCCGGGCAAACGCTTGTTGCACGGTTGGTTGGTGTCATAGAAGTAGGGACAGCGCGTGCGCTGCAGCAAATTCCCTGCGGTTGTCGCCTGATTACGTAGCTGGCCGGAAGCGCCCGCCACCAATGCGCGCGACAGCACGCCATAATCACGGCGAACGCGCGCATCGGCCGCCAGATCGGTGTTACGCACTAGCGCGCCGATGCGTAATCCGCCATCGGTTGTGGCCTCGATTTTGTCCAGCTCAAGACCATTCACATCAATAAGATGCGTGGGCGTCTCAATCTCCAGCTTCATCAGATCGAGCAGATTGGTGCCGCCGGCGATGAATTTGGCATTGGGATGTTGCTGGGCGCTGGTAGCGGCTTCAGCCGGGGTTTTTACCCGCTGGTAAGTAAAGGCTTTCATGATTCCAGGCCCTCCGCATACTCTTCAATCGCCGCAAGAATGTTGGAATAGGCACCGCAGCGACAGATATTGCCACTCATGCGCTCGCGAATTTCATCCGCTGTGACTTTTGGCGCGGAGACCAGATCGTGGGTTACGTGGCTGGGAATACCCGCTTTGATCTCTTCCAGCACCGCCATCGATGAACAAATCTGCCCCGGCGTGCAGTAGCCGCATTGGTAACCATCATGTTTGATGAACGCCGCCTGCAGGGGATGCAGCTCGTCAGGATTTCCCAACCCTTCAATGGTGGTGATTTCCGCATCCTGCTGCATCACCGCTAAAGTCAGGCACGAGTTGATGCGACGTCTGTTGACCATCACCGTACAGGCGCCACATTGGCCGTGATCGCAGCCTTTTTTGGTGCCAGTCAGATGCAGATGCTCACGCAACGCATCCAGCAGCGTGGTGCGGGTATCGACATCTAACTGCTGCTGTATGCCGTTGACTTTGAAGCTGATCGGCACCATTGCCGGCGCGGGCGTAGTTGCGCTGCTACCCTCAGCAAAGGCAACCGATGATGTCGCGGTTGCTGCCGTTGCCGCACTGACTTTCAGCAGGCTACGGCGTGAAAGGTTGAAGTGATTTCGTCCATCAATTGCCGATAATCGGCTGATTACTCGCATTCCGCCGGCATTGTGGAGAGGTTTTGTTACGCGTTGGCTGCTCATGCCAAACCTCCAGTAAAAGGGTTAAATGTTGAGGTACAACTTATATTTGTATGGTTTTAGAAGGGTAAGCATAGTCGGCATCTGCAAAAGCATTATCCGTAATCACTGAATGGGTTTATGAGCGGGAGTAATAAAAGCAGGTCAGGGCGGTGAAGGGCCCGAGAAAAGAGCGTTTTTCCGGGGCCGCAGCAGATAACTATTTCGTCAGGTTTTTGATGTTTTCATCAATGCGCGCCTGGAGAAAGCGCAGCGTTTCCGCAGTAATTTGCTCTGGGAACGTATTGGCGGCTTTGCGGGCAAAGCCAGACGCAACCGAACAGTAATTATCGATGATAGCGCCTGCCTGCGCTGGCGTGAGATCGGTTTCCTGTTGCCCCAGCGTTAACAGGTGAGCGCGTTTAATATCCAGCGCTTCACCCATCACATCCATCTGATGATAGCCACCCGGACCTTCGCAATAGGTGACGTCATAGGCCGGTGCCAGCTGCCATTGCCCGCTGGCTGACATGATCCAGGCAAAGTTTTTAGGGTGATCGTCTCGATTATTGAAAACAACGTTGAACACCACTCTTTCAAATGCGCGCGCTTTTTCCCTGACATCATTGGTGCAGAGTTGGGTGGCGCGCAGAAAATTGGTGCAATCCAGCGCGCCGGGTGATTGGTAGTTTGCGCCGGTAAACGCTGCCAGGCTCTGCATGGGAATGCGCAACCCGTTTTGACGGTCAAAACGTCGTGAAGCGAAAGCCGCCTGACCGTTCGGCAAGGCAAAATAAGCGGTATCTGGCGTGCTGATGTTGCAGTCACGCAGACACTGCGCATACGCAGCTTCAATGGCACACACTTCTGGATGTTCCTGCCGCGCCGGAAACTTTATCAGCCAGGCCTCTAATTCTGCTGATGCCGCTGTGGTGAAGCCCCCGCTGATGGGATCGCGATAGAGCAGGGCTTTAGGTCTTGCACCTTGTGGTGAGCCGCCCATCTGCAGCAGTCTTTGCAAAAACTCTCCGCCTTCGCCGTCCAGCACCTGCTGGACTTCGGCCGAGAGTTGGTCCAGCGCGATGTTATCAGGGCGTTCATCAGCTTCAGGTTGCGAGGGTTCAAACGACATCGCACCCATCGCGTTGTTGCCTACATAAGTTAACCGTTCTAACGGGCCGATGCGTGCGGCGTTAAGCCCGCGCTGGCGGAACAGGCGATCCATCAGCAACATACCCCAGCCATCGGGCAACGCATCATAGACCGGGCCGGGCAAACCCAATTGATGAGCAGGGAAATCTCTGCGCAACCGGGGACCTTTCAGAGGCAAAGTAAAGGAGGCGAGTTCCAGACCGCGCCGAGCAGCCGCTTCGCTATACTCAAACATAATCACCGGACGGCCGGTTAGGGCGGTCGAGGAGGCCAGCGTGCCCCAGTGGAAGCGTTCTCCCCAGCCGTCGTACCAGACATCGACTTTACTCACCATCTGCATTGCTCCTTTTCACCCGCTTGCGGCTGGCGTTCTTTTCGTAGCGAAGCAGGTCATCGAGACTATCGATTTGCGGGGCAAACAGCGCTTCCAGCTCGTTAACCCGACCGAGCACCATCGCCACTTTCACCAGGTTTTCAAAGCCGACGTTACGACCCGCTTCCAGATTGGAAACCGTATTCACGCCAATTCCCGCTCTGGCCGCGACATCCGCCTGCGTCATCCGCTGTGCCAGACGCTCTTTACGTAAGCGTCCACATAACAGCTTCACAATTTCTTCGGGCTTACTAAGAGTTAAATCCAGCATATTGTGGCTTATCGTCCAAAAATGACTTTAACACCCAATATTATAGAGTTAATCAACGAAATCGGCGAGTTGTTGTTCCAGAAACATAATAAACGCTCTTACCTTTGCATTCAGCGCCGAACGCTCGTTGACGCATGCATAAATATTCATCGGCGAAGCCACAACCTCGCTTTTCTCACCTTGATCTGAGTGGAACAAAGGTATGAGTTGACCGCTCTCTAGCAACGGCTGCGCTATAAAACTCGCCAGCCGGGCAATTCCACCGCCGTTTTCGGCAATTTTCGCGATGATATCAATATCATCGCTGATGAATTCTGGGTTGAGCTTTGCATTCACCGGCTGGCCATTGACCATAAACGTCCACGGAAGAAAGCGTCCGTCGGTTGGATAGCGGAAAACCAAACAGGCGTGTTGGCTCAGATCTTCAGGCGTTATAGGGCTGCCCGCGCGCGCCAGATAAGCGGGTGCCGCGCAGAAGATAAAGGGTAACGAGGCAATTTTGCGGGCGATCAATTGATCGTTCAGTTGCGCCTCAATACGAATACTGACGTCAACGCCTTCCAGACGGTGGTCAACATTGCGATCGGTACTAATCAGTTCGATATCAATATCCGGGTAAGTTTGTTTAAAAGCGGGCATCAGTGGGGCGAGAACGTGCCTGCCAAAGGCCGCCGTGGTGGCGATGCAAAGCGGACCCTGCGGTTTGGTTTCAATCGCTGCGGCCTGCGAGGCAAGGTCAATATCATGGGGAATGTGTCGGACTTTTTCGAAATAGCGTTTACCGCTTTTGGTTAACGTCATGCTGCGGGTCGTGCGTGAAAGCAGCCGCACACCCAAATGTGTCTCCAGACGCGCGACACTTTGGCTTACCGCTGCTGGACTCATTCCTTTCGCCCGCGCGGCGGCGGCAATACTGCCGTTCTCCACTACGCGGATAAACGTGTTGATCAATCCCAGTAAGTCCATAGATCCCTCAATGCGTGATTCGTTACTTTTACTTAATAATGATTAAAGCAGAAGCGTTCTACTCGCATGCTGATTCGCTTGATAGGTTAGCGGCTGTTTTGCTTAAACTTACTGAAAAGGATCACGCTATGACAGCAGCAACCGAGAAAAAAACCGTCCGCATTCGCCTGCCAAAGCATGTTTCACCTTACATCTTCGCGCTGTATATGGCGACCATCATGGCGTTTCTGATGAGCCTGGTCATCACCTTCGCCGAATTTGGCATCGGGCCGCATTATATGGAAAATGTGATGAATGCATATCAGGTCGCGATGCCTGCGGCTTTTGTTTGCATACTGGTAGTGCGCCCGATTGTGGTTCGGTTGGTGGGGTTAACGGTGCATGGTCATTGAGTCGTTTGATGCTCCTCGCATCAGTTTTATTGGGAGCTTCCAACTCTGCTCTGTAAAAAATCGATGAACGCTCGTACTTTTTCAGGTACATGACGGGTATTGGGATAAAGGGCAAAAATCCCCTGATGGGGGAAATGATGATCTGGCAGCAAATGGATTAAATTTCCCTGGAGCAACTCTTCCTTCACAAGCCAGGCAGGTAAGAGGGCAACGCCAGCCCCTCCAAGAGCAAAAGCCAGGAGCGAAGCAGCGTTGTCAGCCATGATCATGGCAGGACTTTGTACGTTGAAAACTACGCTCTCACCTTCGGGTGTTGAAACTTGCCAACTCAATGGCGTTGACAGACGACTATGTGCAATCCATTTCGCATCAGCGAGTTGCGTCAGAGTGGTGATGGGACATTCTCCCATGGTGTGCAGATAGGCAGGTGAAGCGACGGGGAAGATATCGAAGCGATCGATAAGCCTTGCATGGTGACTGGAATCGGCAAGTTGACCAAGCCGGATTGCCACATCGAAACGCCCGGAAATAAGGTCGTCATTCTTCGATGATGAAACATGCTGGATGCGCAGTTGTGGGTGTCTGGATGAAAATTCCGCCAGTGCTGGCACTATCACACGCGCTCCATACTCGGGTGTCGTGGTAATGCGCAATAAACCTATCAACCCAGAATGATCGCCG
This sequence comes from Pantoea sp. B9002, assembly GCF_013385945.1. NCBI lineage: Bacteria > Pseudomonadati > Pseudomonadota > Gammaproteobacteria > Enterobacterales > Erwiniaceae > Pantoea > Pantoea sp. B9002. The sequence goes on along the minus strand of NZ_JACAPA010000034.1, from coordinate 285 downwards.
CGAACTTCATCGAGGAGGTGCTCAGCATCCTGCAGGAGTTGCCGGCAACGGTGATAAAACCGTTCTCCGCTATCCGTGACAGACACTCGCCGGGTACTACGAGTCAGTAAAGAGACTCCCAGTTCCGCTTCAAGTTGTTTGATATTGAAGCTCACCACCGCTTTAGTCAGCCCCAGCTGTAGTGGCACACTGAATTTGGCCACCTGAATAGAGGTGATATCATCACCTCATAGTCAAAACAGGTGACATTATGACCGGACGTAACAGACGCAATTTTAGCCCCGA